>NZ_BAAATR010000011.1:0-204800 GCF_039533515.1 Kitasatospora cystarginea
TGACAGAGACCTTCGACAAGCCTCATCTTCCCAGCACAGAAGGCACTTTCGCGTTCCCGCTCATGATCTGGACACCACCGCAAGTGAAACGCGCAGGTTAGGGGGCGGCCTCGCAGAGGTTGCGCCAAATGTGCCACCGGTCGTTGACCTGCACCGCTTCGGGCAGAGCGCGGCGGACAGCCTCGCCGTAGGCCCCGGAGCCGTCCCGGCACACGATTTCGACGCTCAGGTTCTCGTGCAGCCACGTCTCCAGTGCGTCGGTGTCTCGTCCAGGCAGGACGTCGATCCGCTCGCCGGTCTCGGCGTCAATCAGCACGGTCGCGTACCGCCGGCGGCGGCGCAGGGCGAAGTCGTCCACGCCCAGGATCCGCGGCACTCGCCGCGCGGGCAGTGGCATGCGCAACAGCATCCGCAAGGACGTGGACCGGGAGGCCGGCGCGGCGAGCACCTCCAAGAGCCTAGCCGGGCCCGGCCCGCTAACTCCTTCACCACAGCGCCGAGTTGCGTAGTAAGGCGGTTCGTCCGGCGCTGGTAACGTTTCAGCAGACTGGGCACCTGCTCGCGGAACGTCTGCCGGCGGCAGCCGAGTACCGGGCAGGCCAGCCGGCGCACGCGCACCGTCACGCGCATCCGCCGGCACGTCCGTCACCGTCCGGTGGTGGAAGCCGTGCACCCGGTCCGTCGGTTCTCCGCAGGCAGGGCAGGGCACCGGCCCATCCTGGGTCCGGGCCACTACCCGAATCTCCTCGCCCTCGTCCGCGACATCCTCGACCACCAGCGGCGACAGCCCGAAAAACGCCGTGCCCACAAGCTCGTTGGCATCTTGCATGACCTGTCAACGAGAAGCGTCACGCTTCGTTACCACCGATTACGGGACAGAGCCGTTCACTGGACACACCCGGGAAGCGGACGACGGTCTCCACCTTGTCCAGCTCGCTCGGCGTCGGTCAGTCTGCCGCGGTGCGCGTGTCTCACGGTCCAGCTGTACTTATCGGCCCTTATACATCCGGCGCCGCCCCTCTGGCCTAGCAAAGAGCTCGTAGTCGAGCTGGCTAGTCTCCTCGCGCCCTTCCAAGGGCACGAGAGGCCGGAGTCCATCGACCCAATCCCATGCTGCTCGCGCAGTGACCCTTCCAGCTCCAGTCACTGCAACGGCAAGGTTCTCATCGTCAGATGGGGGCAGTAGCAAGGCCGACGGGTTCACCCCAATGGCTACAGCCAGGGCAGCAAGGTCGTCAACGTCTACGCGCCGCTCGCCGCGCTCAATCTTCGCGAGAGCGGAGGGAGAGATGGGGCGCTGTCGTTCTGTCAATCGAACAGACAGTTCATATGTCGACAACCCCCGCAGCTCCCTGATGCGGCGAAGGTTCCCAGCCACGGTCTCCGCCGTGGGGCCGAATGGCACTGAGGCCCTGCCGGGACGTCGCTGCTCTGTCATGGCGACCAGGCTAAGCGCCAAGCGGGGCCAGGTAGGCCAGAGGGTGCCTACAATTCTCCTCACGGAGCTAAATTAAACTCGAATAGATCTTAAGTAGATTCAAGCGAGTCTATTTAAGATTCGATCTTGAAGGGCATGGGGGCCCTCGCACAGGTCCTCCTGAGATCGCTCTTCCAAACCCGGTCCCCGCGCTACGATGCACGGAAGCTACGGACGCGCAGCGGAAGGACACTGCTGCAGGCCTGCCTGCAGGTGGGCGTCCACCGAGGGCAAAGTCGGGGGGGCGGCTTGGAGGAACTCGGGTTGTCGATGACTTCACCACTCGACGCCATTGCTGCCCACCGTACGACCTATGCACGCGAAAGCGCCGCAGTAGCGCTCGCCCATGAGCTTGTGAGGGGAAACTCCGCTGAGCCTCTGTCTGTTCTCCTCGTGGCCAATGACGGCGCGTCAGTCGATGTGCGGCCATTCTGTGCCACGCTGAGGGCTAAGAAAGTACTTACGCTAAACGATCTCTGGAGTAGCTCTGCTCTATTTCAGTGCTCAAATAATGATCTTTTGAGCCTCAGGAACTGTGGCAGGCGCACAGCCGAGGATATTATCTGCGCACTGCTGCTTGCGGTTACGTCTGGCGCAGACCAGCAGCGTTTACCGGGCGAGGATATGAATCCCTCAACGATGAATCCAGCAAGTCCTGCCAGCGTGGCTGAGGTTACGCCATTGACGGCAATGGAATTCCTAACAGCTATCCGGGGGCGACGCGCGTCATGAACCTCAGGCTCAGAGACCTACCAATATCAGATAGCTACCGTACCGGTGCCGACGATATAGTACGCGATTTCTACGTTCCATGCCTGAGTCGAGCGAGCCGATATGATCGAGCCGTCGGCTATTTTACGAGCGGGTCTCTGGCACTTGCCTCCGCCGGTTTCTCTGAGTTGGAGCGAACACGAGGGACCGTACGGATAGTTGCTAGTCCGCACCTGCTCGAAGATGACATTAAGAAGATCGATCAGGGGTATGAATATCGTAGGATCATTGAGCAATCTCTTGTCCGAGAGCTCCAGGATCTCGAAGCTCTCGCTCCTGCCCAGCTAGACGCGTTAGGCGCGATTGGCAGGATGATTGCGCGGCGGCAGATGGACGTGAAGATTGCGATTACGCGCTCAAGTCGAGGTGTGGGGATCTATCACGAGAAGATCGGAGTCATCACGGACCATCAGGGCGACTCCGTAGCGTTCAACGGATCCCTCAATGAGACCACCTCTGCAATGTTGGATAACTTTGAGTCGATCGAGGTTTTCAGATCATGGGAGCCGGCAGACGGACCACGCGTCACTCGTATTTCCGAGCGGTTTGAGCTTCTCTGGAGCAATCAAACGCCCCAGCTCGAGGTTATTGAATTTCCTGAGATGGCCCGGGAAAGGCTCATTAGCCTCGGCAGCTCAACCCGTCGGGCAGTTGGTGTCACTGGGACGCAGGCACCTGTCTTGACATCACGCGGCTGGCCCGAGGTTCCTGCCGAGCTTAAGCTTCGTGAGTACCAAAGGGAAGCAATCTCCAAGTGGCTTGCTGCTGGCGGCCGCGGGATCTTTCAGATGGCAACGGGAACCGGTAAGACCATCACCGCGCTGAGCGCCCTTGCGAGAGCCGGCCAAAAACTCAGGGTCGCCAATAGCCCGCTTGTATCAGTTATCGTGGTCCCTCTGCTAGGACTAATGGACCAATGGGTTAAGGATCTCCGGCGCTTCGGAGTAGCTCCCATTCAATGCCGGGACTCCTGGCAGGATTGGGAGCCTGAAGTCAGTGATTCGGTAGCAGCCTTGACGGCTGGCTCCGATCAACACATCTCGATCATCGTCACAAATAAAACATTCGCCACAGAGCGATTCCAAGGTGTGCTGGCCAGAATCTCTGCTCCCCTGATGCTGATCGGCGACGAGATTCACAATCTTGGTTCATCGCAGCTTAGATCCTGCCTGCCGGACAATGCACATCTTCGATTGGGGCTCTCCGCAACTCCGGAGCGCTACCTAGATCCAGACGGCACCGATTCACTGGTGCGTTACTTTGGCGATATTCTGATCGAACTTGGCATTCGAGAAGCAATCGAGATTGGCGCACTTACCCGGTACCGTTACTTTCCTGTGCTGGTGCCTCTTGAAAGTGACGAGTCCGAGGACTACGTGAGGATTACCAAGAGGATCGGCCAGCTGTACGGTCAGCTGCAAGCAGGGGGAGATGTCCAATCATCCTTGGACGCATTGTTGCTCAAGCGCTCAAAGATCCTCGGCCAAGCAAAGGGAAAGCTGCCAGCACTTCGGACAGAGATTTCCCAGAGGCGGGATCAGTTCTTTCAGCTTGTCTACTGCGGCGAAGGCTCTCGTCCGGGCTTCTCTGCTTCGGCATCCCGTCAAATCGATGAAGCCCTCTCGCTCATCGGTGCAGAGCTGAAGATTCCTGCTCATACGTACACTTCTCGCGAATCTACAGCCGAGCGAAGAGAGATTTTGCGCGACTTTGCAAGTGGAGAGGGGATTCAGGTCCTGGTCTCCATGCGCTGTTTGGATGAGGGAGTGGATATTCCTGATGCACGTGTTGCCTACATGCTTGCTAGCAGTAAGAACCCTCGCCAGTTCATTCAGCGGCGAGGTCGGGTGCTCAGAAAATCCCCGGGAAAGACCAGCGCAGACATGATCGACTTTGTAGTCACCCCTCCAAGGGATCCTGACCTATTCGAGGTCGAGAAGAATTTGTTTCGCGGCGAACTTGCGCGCTGCCTGGAGTTTGCTCGATATGCCGATAATGGCGGATGGGCCCTATCGGAACTACGCGAACTGCGTGAATATTATGACTTGATGGGAATTTAGGGAAGTCGGAGAGAATGTCTGAGATTGACGAAACTCGACAGGTTGATGAACTTTGGGCTGGGCTCAGGCCGGAAGCAAGGAAGCTTCTGACAATCGTCCTGAATATCGAACGAGAAAATCTCCAGTACACAAAGCCCGAAGGTGTTGTAGATGAGATCGTAAAGAGTGTGGAGGCTCTCGTAAAATGAAGATTACGTCGGTAGAGATGGAGAATTTCCGTGCTTACGGAGGGCGCCAGCAGATCGATTTCTCCGGAGGTGATAATCGGAATGTCACATTGGTATATGGCACCAATGGGGGCGGCAAGACCACTCTGCTAAACGCCTTCACCTGGACGCTCTATGGGAAAGTTACTCCGGACCTTGAGAACCCAGGAGACTTCGTTAACTGGGACGCATGGTACGCCGCCGAGGAAGGCGAGGAGATTCCCGTATCCGTGGCTGTAACATTTGACCACGGTGGTAAGACCTATCGCGCTGTACGAAAGCTCAAGCCGCGGCGAAGGGGTTACGCGCAACAAGATCTCGGGCGGCCCGAATTCGAGCTTTCAATCTCCGACTCGTCGGGCGCCTGGAAGAAATCTCCGAATCCTTCTCTGGTAATTGATAAAATCTTGCCGAGTAGGCTTTTTCAGTTCTTTTTTATCAATGGCGAGAGGATTGAATATCTCGCTAAGCAGGAGGCGTACAAGGAGATTCAAGAGGCCGTCAAGACTCTCCTCGAGATCGAGCCTCTAGAGCGTGCACTCAAGCACCTTCCGAGTGCGAGAACTAGGGTTCGATCCAAGTCGAGCTCGTCGAGCACCTCGATGAACAAGGTGCGCGAGGAAATTGATCTCCTTGAGGAAGAGCAGGCCGAGAAGCGTCAGCAGCGTGATGAGCTCAAGCAGGAGATCCACCACATTAGGGCAGAGATCAGTAGCATTGATGGTCGGCTGCGGACGTTGGAGGGAGCGAAAGCGCTTCAGCTGCAGCGCGACCATCTTTCCGCTGAGCAAAAGCGTGTGTCCAGGAGTCTTGATGAGGCGGTCGCCTCTAGGAAGCGCTTGGTAGCTACCCGGGGATTCCTGGCCTTCCTTCCCGGTCTTGCGGGACAGGTGCGTGACGTATGTGATGAGCTTAGGGTGCGGGGAGAGTTGCCGGCACCGCTCAAGCGCACCTTTGTGGAGGACCTGCTGGAACAGGCAAAATGCATCTGCGGCACGCATCTAGTGGAGGGTTCGCCCGAACGAGCACTGATTGAGCAGTGGCTCTCGCGCTCAGGGCGGGCTGAAGTGGAAGCAGCCTGGAACATTCTACGTGGCCATGCTGCTGGGCTTGAAGAGCAGCGAAAGTCCACCATCGAGGATCTAGAATCGCTGGACACCCGCATCAGCCAGGGCCATGGTGAGCTGCGTGACCTACAAGGAAGACTTGATGAGGTAACCGCCCAGATTGGGAGGCTCCCGGGTGAAGATATCGCTAGGCTCGAGTCCGCTCGCGGGGACCATGAGGCCAATCTCGGTGAGAAGCAGCGAAGGTTCGGTGCGGTAGATGGCCGCCTCGACGCACTAGAGTCGGAACTCGGAAAGAAGAACACTGAGTTCAACACCCTCGCCGAGAGGGACGAGGCGAACAAGCTAATTCAGCGAAGGCACGAAGTTCTCCAGGAAGCGGAGGACGTGCTGACGAAGACGCTAGATATTCTGAAGGAAAGGACGCGGCGACAGCTCGATCGAAAGATCCGCAGCGTCTTTGAAAGCTCCTCTTTCAAGGATTACGTTCCCGAGCTGACTAGCGAATTCGAACTCGAGCTCTGGACGGGAACGGATGAGAGGCGGAGGCGAGCGGCAAAGTCAACCGGCGAGAACATGTTGTTGTCGCTGTCATTTGTAGCAGCTTTGGCGCTGCAGTGCCGAGAGATCTCGATTCATGATGATCTCTCAAGCGGTGATGTGCGTGAGTTTCCGGTGGTTCTGGATGCTAGCTTTGGCAGCTTGGATATCGACTATCAGCGCAGGGTTGCCCGCTTTCTCCCGAAAATGGCATCGCAGATGATTGTCCTGAGCAGTCAGGCGCAATCTGGCGGCGTCGAGGAGCATCTCAGGGATCACGTGGGAAAGCAGTATGTCATCACGACCCACACCCGCAAGACGGGCATGGAAGATGTGACTGAATCTATTACCATCGATGGTTACCCGTATCCCTATCAGGAGCAGGGCTCATCATTCGATGGAGCTAAGCTGAAGGAGATTCCCGCTTGAGCGGCCAGGTTATCGTCAGCGATCTTAGGGTCAATCGTCCTCGCGATAAGGAACACTTGCTTCAGCAGCTGCTGGCGTCAGGGGATGGCGTATTTAGTTCCATGGCCGAGGCCCTGCTATTCGCTGGGTCGCTGGGGTGGTCGCGAGGAAAGTCGGAGGCGATCAAGCAGTCAGGTGAGCCGATTCGGTATGATGTCTTTCGTAATATGGCTCGAGCAGAGGCGATCATTGATGCGATTGCTGTACTAAGCTGCCCTGGAGATGCTTTGATCCTCAGTGAGGACCGCACGCCAGAGAGGGTCGAGATCTTCGAGAATTATGCGAATGGGGGCCTGATTATTCTGCAGGGGGAGATTCGCAGTAGTCACCTCACGGTATCCGATACGCTGATCGGACTCGTGCGAGATGCTGGGCTCTCGGATCGCGGGACCTCGAGTGGCGTACCGGATGATATTCGCAAGCTGCTGGCCAGCCCTGAATGACCGTTAGGTCGGGGGCGGTGGTTTTCTGTCAGATGCTGGCTGGCAGTGAGCTTATGTGCTGCCAGTAGGGGAGGAGGGCGGTGCGCGAGGGCTAAGTGTGGCTGACCTTCAGCCAGCGGCGACACGCAGGGCGGGCCGGGTGTCATCGCCAGCAGCGCATGGGGTGGGTTCAGCCGTTGAGAGTTCGGGTGGAAGTCGCCGGCGAGATTGGCGGCCAGTACCCAGGCTCGGCTGCCCTCCCAGTTCTGGCTGGGGAGGTTGTGCAGGCCCATGGCCCGCGGTCTTCCATCGTGGCGTGGGCGCTGTGCAGGACGTCGAGGGTCTGGGGCTGGGGAGTCGGCGATGCTTCATACGTGGCGGATGTCGCTGACAGTGGGGGCATGCCGAATAGGCTGAGAGCTGCAATCGTTCCTGTCCCGGGCCAGGCGTACGCCACTGCTGAGGCCCTGCCTGCGGCTTCGGATCTACCGAGGGTTGTCCCAAACGCGGTGGCGGGGTGATGAGTCGGAGCGTGCCAGATCCGTGCCAGAACGGGCGGTGGAGGACGGTCAGCAGCGGTCGGAACCAGACTCACCCTGAACTCACCTGATCAGGCATCACTACAGGTCAGAGGCTGTTTTTGCTCGAAGGCCCAAAGATTCCCAAGCTTAGAGCGCGAGTTCGATTCTCGTCGCCCGCTCCAACGCTCGAGGCCCAGGTCAGGGACATGATCCCCGATCTGGGCCTTTGCTGTTGGTGTGCTGCTTTCGGCTGTCGTGCCCCTCGGGCGCCCTATTGATCGGGCGTGCCTGTTCCGAGCTTCCGGGTGAGGGCCACGGCCATGCCATGGCTCACCTACCCCTGAGGGCAGGTGACTTGTCGGCGGTCGAAGTCGATGCGGACGTTGTCCCGGTCGAAGCCTTCGTTCCTGCGGGCGAAAGCCCGGGACGGCCGTCGCGCGGGTGCCAGCCGACGACGTCCTCGCCGTGCCACAGTCCGTCGAGCCGGTCCCGCACCGGCGTCGCTGTCGGCTCCTCGGGCTGCTCGCCCGGGCGATCTGCGCGGTCAGAGGGGGGCCTTGCTCGCAGGGACGGGGGCGAACAGGCAACGCACACCTCGTCGGCCGGGTCGGCCTGAGCCGCAGCCGCGAGCCTGCCTGCTGATCATGCTGCTCTGCCGGGGATTTTGAGGGTCCCCGACAGGGTCGAGCTGAACCGGTGAGTGGTCGGGAGCGTCGGCTCAGTGGGTGGGCGGGGTCCAGTCGGCGGGCAGGCCGGACTGGGTGAGGACGGAGTTGAGGCTGTAGTAGTCCTGGTCGGAGGCGATCCGGTGGTGCTCACCGAGGTCGAGGAGGGTGGCCATCGGCACGGCGAACGGCTTGGGCGCACCCTTGAGGTGGCCGGAGTAGACGGCTTCGACGGTGATGTGGGAACCGTCCTGGTGGGTGGCCTTCACCGTGACGTGGACGTCGTCGATGAGGCTGTCGGTGCGGGCCTTCCACCCCGCGATCTCCTGGCGGCCGTGGAAGGTGACGCCCACGCCCTGGTCGGTGTAGGTGCTGTCCGCGGTGAACAGGGTGCCGAGCGCCTGGGGGTCGGCGCCGTTCCAGGCGGCGGCCCATGCGGCGACGGCCTTCGGCAGGCGCTGTGCGGCGGGCTGCGCGGCGGCGGCGGTGGTGCCGAGTACGGCGCAGACGGCCGTGGCGCTGATCAGTGCGGTCAGGGTTCGGCGCGGGCTGGACTTCATGGTGGGGCCCCTTCAGGTGGTGGTGGGTCCGTGGGATGGGTGCGCGTCAGGGGATCAGGACGACCTTGCCGGAGACGGTGCCGGACTCGGCCAGGCGCAGGGCCTCGGCAGCCTCGGCGAGCGGCAGTTGGGCGGCGATGCGGGCGGTGACCTCGCCACGGTGGACGGCGGCGAAGACCTCGGTGAGGTCGGCGCGCAGCCGGGCTCGGAAGCGGTCCTTGTTCAGCGGGCGGCCGGCCCAGATGTTGTAGAAGTGGGCGCGGCGTCCGTTGGGCAGGGCGTTCCAGAGCCAGGTCCGGGCGAGGATCTTCAGGACGGGCCACTGCTTGGAGCCGGTGTCGTCGCGGGTGGAGGCGCTGCCGTAGGAGATGAGGGTGCCGCGGGGGGCGAGCAGGTGCCAGGAGTCGACGACGCTCCGGCCGCCGACGTGGTCGAAGACGGCGTCCACCCCGCCGGGTGCCAGTTCGCGGACCTGGGCGGGCACGTCGCCTGCTCGGTAGTCGACAGGGAGGACGCCCAGGTCCCGCAGGGCGTCGTGGTGCCGGGCGGAGGCCGTGCCGATCACCTTCACGCCCGCCGCGCGGGCGAGTTGGACCAGGACCGAGCCGACGCCGCCGGCGGCGCCGTGCACCAGGACGGTCTGTCCGGCGCGCACCCGGGCCTTGCGGTGCAGCATCTGCCAGGCCGTGATGCCGTTGACCACGACGGTCTCGGCCTCCGCCGCCGTGAGGCCCTCCGGGACTCGGACCGCGTCGTCGGCGTCGACGACGACGTGGCTGGCCCACCCGCCGACCTTCACCAGCGCGGCCACCCGTCGACCGACCAGGCTCGGGTCGACGCCCTGGCCGGTCGCCAGCACCCGGCCCACCAGGTCGTAGCCGGGCACGAACGGGAAGGCCGGCTGGTCGTAGTACCGCCCGCGGCGCATCTGCTGCTCGGCGAACGAGACGCCGGTCGCCTCCATGGCGACCACGATCTGCCCCCGGCCCGCCTCCGGAACGGCGCTCTCGCGGATTTCCAGGCCCTCCGGCGCCACGATGCCCGGCAGGACGACCTCGATGCGACGTTCGGCGCTCATGATCGCCTCTTTCTCGTAGATGTTTTCGCGTTCGTTAGAAGTTATAACTCCATTGATTCGTGAGAGTCAAGAGCGACAGTGATAGCCTCTAACTAGCGCTTCGGCTGGAGAGAGGAAGACGGGTCATGGGCGAACCGGGTGCGAGGACACCGAGGGAGCGCTACCGGGCGCAGGTGCGGGAGGAGATCAAGCAGCGCGCCTGGGGGCAGATCGCCATCGCCGGAGCCTCCGCGCTGTCCCTCAACGCCATCGCCAAGCAGATGGGCATGAGCGGGCCGGCCCTCTACCGGTACTTCGCCAACCGCGACGAGCTGATCACCGCGCTCGTCAAGGACGCCTACCGCAGCTTGGCCGACACCTTCGCCGCCCGCACCGAGGCCGGCACCGACCTCGGTGGCCTGGCGGACGCGCTGCGCCGGTGGGCCTTGGACGACCCCCAGCGGTACTTCCTCGTCTACGGCACTCCCGTGCCCGGGTACGAAGCACCCGAGGACACCACGCGCATCGCCGCCGAGATCATGGCGCACCTCCTTGACGCCTGCGCCGCCGAGCAGCCGCCCGCCCCGCCCCGCCCGCTCGACAGCCACCTCGCGGAGTACCGCGCCTGGGCCGGAGAACACCCGGCCCCGTCATCGGCGCTCCGCCGGGCCCTCACCTTCTGGACTCGCCTGCACGGCGTCCTCTCGCTCGAACTCGCCGGACACTTCACCGGCATGGGATTCGACCCCGCCGAGCTCTACGCCGACGAGGTGCGAGCACTCGGGGTCAGTGGGGCTGACGCCGCGATGCTGGCTGAGGAGAAGTAGCACCACGCCAGCATGAATCCACGAGCGAGCGCGGATCCGGGGGGACCTGACCAGGCCGTGCCAGATCCGTGCCAGAAGGCCGCTGGTACGGCGCCGGAGCAACGGATTTCGGCTCGCCGACCCGGCTCCCGGAGCGCGTGAGCGGCGGTCCTTCCAAAAGGCGAAGTCCAATTCCTGCGGCCATCGTCATGTGGTCTGCCCGGGTCGGCTGCTGATCACCGCGGCGTGTGGCTGCTCGTCGAGCGCGGTGAGCAGCGGGCCCTCTTGTCAGTGCCCGACAACTCGTGCGCACGGCCGGGCTGTCAGAGGCCGTCGTCAGCCGGCGGTGCCGAGGGCTTCGGCGAGGCGGGCGTCCTGGTCGGGCGAGAGGCCGAAGCGGACGGTGCGGGGGCTGTAGGCGCCACCGCAGAGCAGAACGCGGCCGGCGTGGGTGGCGGTGCTGGCACCGCTGAGAGGCGAGCCGGCTCCCTCGAAGTACCAGGTCTCGCCGTCCCAGAAGGGGTGGTCGAGCAGGGCCTCGGCGAGGGCGGCCGTGGCCTCGGACGGAGTGCCGATGGCGGCGAGGGCGCCTGTGACGGCCGCGGTGGCGTCGGCCGGCAGGTCGGCGTCGCCGAGGACGGGCAGTAGGAGCAGCAGGCGGGCGTGCGGGTCAGTGATCCCCGGTCCGTCCCCAGGGTGCTGGGCGACGTGGAGCAGCTCGCGCCAGGCGAGCCCGGGGCCGGCGAAGTGGCCCTCGATGCTGGCGAGTGAGCGTGGCCGGTCCCAGTCGGGGTGGGCGACGTAGTAGTCGGTCCCTGCGTCCTCGGTGAAGTTGCGGTGGACGATCAGGATGCTGTGGCCGTGTTGCATGGGCAGCCGGATGACGGGCCAGGCGGCCGGATCGGAGAGCCGCCCGTAGGCGGCGTCCGCGTCCGCGCCATCGGCCCCGAACAGGGCGGGCTCGGGCTCGAAGTCCTCGCCCTCGGCGAGCCACAGCAGGTACGCGGCCCAGAACCCGGGCAGGGCAAGCAACTCCTCGCCCGGGATCAGAGGGTCGTTCTCGTGTCCCGCGATCAGCACGGGTGCATTTTGCCAGTCCGTGATGACAGCCGCGGCCCGGTGAGTGGCGGAAAGGTCTGCAGACCGTCCCGTCCGGCGAACCGCCCCCAGTGGGGGGGGAAACGCACCGCGGATCTCGTGCCCGGGGCGAGGCTCCTGTTGATCCCCGATATGGGTCACGACCGTCCTCGCGAACTCTGGCCCGAGATCATCGACGCCGTCGAGGCGCACGCCGGCTGAGCGTTGCTCGCCCCGCGTTCGCGCGGACCTGGTAGACGCGGTCGGAGTCCTCGGACACTCGGGCCGTTCGGTTCCTCTTCTCCCGATGGGTAGTTGGGGTGCCGCTACCTCGGGCTGTGGAACTGGACGACGGCGTGTCGGCCGCTGGTGCGCCAGTCCCCCGCGGATCGGTCGAGTTCGGCGACCAGCGGAGCATTGAGGCCGACGATGACGTCGGATTTCAGGGTGCGCAGGGCTGCGACGGGTGAGGGGAAGCGGGCGGCGGCTGTCGCGAAGGCTGTGGTCGGGGGCCAGAGTTGGTCGCCGACCAGGCGGCGGTAATTGAGGTCGCCCTTGACGATGGTGACCGTCGCGCTGCTGAACTCGGCGCGGAGGTCGGCAGGCATGTCGCGGTACGGCAGGGGTGCGCAGAAGAACGGGTGCGTTCGGACCGCGAGGGTGTCGCTTTTCATCGCCTGCCACAGGCGTCGGCCGATGAGCTCCGCCTGCGCCCCGGGCGCGGCGCGCAGACGCGCGACGGTGGCGAGGACGTCGGCCATGGTCGCGTCCGACACGAAGTAGGGCTGGGGCTTCACGTGGAGGACCACCCGTGTCGCGAGGCCGCTGACCAGCAGGTGGTCGATGAGGACGAGGTCGGGCAGGAGTTCTCGGCCGGCGTTGTCCGCGACCAGGCAGACCTGACCGCCTCGGGATCGTTCCAGCTCGGTCCAGAGGAGGTCGCTGTCATCGGCGAGCAGGGCCGTTGCGGCCTGGGTGTCCGATGGCGCGGTGAGCTGGAAGCTGAGGTCGGCGCGGTTGCCCCAGAGGGCGGACGAGAGCAGCGCCTTGGCCCGGTCTTGTGGTGGCAGGGTGCCGAGGCGGTCGAGGGCCGTCAGCTCGTCGTCGACGGCCGTGCTCGCCAACTCGGCGTTCTTGAACGGGGCGAAGGGGTCGATCCCCTGCCAGGCACCCGGCCGGAAGTAGCCGGTGGCGTCGAGGAGCCGGCGGTAGAAGTAGCTCTCGGCCCACAGGAAGGGAGCCTCGCCCCACGGTCGGCCCCAGAGGCCCCGGCCCCACTCCAACCACTGGGCGTGATCGTGGACTTCGGGGCCCAACGGTTCCAGAGCGCCGGTGGTGCTATCAGCGAGCAGTCGCTCGATCTTCTCCCGTTCGGTAGGACCGTAGGGGAGCGCGGCGAGCACCTGCTCGATGAGCTTGGGGTGGCGTTCGTGGAAGACGCCCCAGGCGAAGGAGCCGCGAGCGTTGCTGAGAATCACGGGTGCGATTGCCACGTACGGGCTCGCCTTCCTCGTCGTTGGCAGGGGGCGGGGCCAGCGATGGTCTCGCCACGGGGTCCGGTGGAGCAGTGGTCGATCTGCTTCCAGCCGGGGTGATTGCCCGGCTGCCGACGCCGCGCAGTACGTGACCGGTGGCGGCATCAGCGGCACACCAGTCTCGCACCCAACGATGGCGGTGGGCGTGCGGGCGGTGTCACGCGCTGTTGGGGAGGATGTGGGTTCCGCCATGGCCCGGCCGTCGTGGGTTCCTGCATGATCGCCTCCGAGGGACTCCATGGCCGCTGTCCGTCACATCGGCCGGGTTTCGCGGGTCAGTGCTTCGACACGAGGCGACGGAGGAATGGACCGATGGACCGACACGACTTTCTGGCGGAGCAGTTCGAGGCTCACCGCTCCCACCTGCGGGCGGTGGCGTACCGGATGCTCGGCTCGCTCAGCGAGGCTGACGATGCCGTCCAGGAGACCTGGCTCCGGCTCGACCGCGCCGACAGCAGCGGTGTGGAGAACATGGGCGGCTGGCTGACCACGGTGGTCGGCCGGGTCTGCCTGAACATGCTGCGCTCGCGCACCTCGCGGCGCGAGGACCCGCTGGACGTCCACGTGCCCGACCCGATCGTGAGCAGCGTGGACGGCGGGGACCCCGAGCAGGAGGCGCTGCTGGCCGACTCGGTGGGTCTGGCGCTGCTGGTGGTCCTCGAAACCCTGGCGCCGGCCGAGCGGTTGTCCTTCGTCCTGCACGACATGTTCGCGGTGCCCTTCGAGGAGATCGCCCCGATCGTCGGGCGGACCCCGGCCGCCGCTCGCCAGCTCGCCAGCCGCGCCCGCCGCCGGGTCCAGGGCACCCCGGCCCCCGATGCCGACCTGGCCCGCCAGCGCGAGGTCGTCGACGCCTTCCTCACCGCGGCGCGCGGCGGGGACTTCGAGGCGCTGGTCGCGGTCCTCGATCCGGACATCGTGCTGCGGACCGACAGTGGTGCACTGCGTCCGGGCGCTGTGCTGCGCGGTGCACGGGCCGTGGCCGGCGGGGCGATCACCTTCGCACAGATCGTCCAGCTCACCCATCCGGTCCTGGTCAACGGAGCCCCGGGAGCAGTCGCGATCGTGGACGGCGGGCCGGTCTCGGTCGCGGCCTTCACGGTCGCGCACGGGAAGGTGGTCGCGATGGACATCCTCGCCGATCCGGAGCGGGTGGCCCGGCTCGATCTGACGTTCCTCGGTGACTGAGGGGATCGGAGGTCGACGGTGAGTGACGGCTGGCGCTACGCCGCCTCGTGGGGCGGCGTAGCGCCGGGCGCCGTGCCCAGCAGTGGCGCGGAGCAGTCCAGTTACCCGGAATTGGATCGGGACGGCGCGGGGGCGGCGAGGGTAGCGTCGGGCCGCAATGGAGCGTGACCGACCGAAGGGGGTAGCCGTGCACCCACAACTCGCCGAGGACCTGGCCCAGTTGCCCGACCTGCTGGAGGACACCCGGCGGCGCGCCGTGGCCTTCCTCGACGGGCTGGGCGAGCGTCCGGTCGTCCCCGTGCCGTGGGAACCGGAGGTGGAGCCGCTGCCAGGGCGGGGAGTCGGACTGCGGGCCGCGCTGGAGGAGTTCGCGGTGCGTTGGGAGCCGAACCTGTCGGCGAGTGCCGGGCCGCGCTACCTCGGGTTCGTCACGGGTGGCGCGACCCCGGCAGCGCTGGCCGGCGACTGGCTGACCGCGGCCGCGGACCAGAACTCCAACTCCTCGCTGGACCCGGCCGGACAGCGGATCGAGCGGGAGACGGTCGGCTGGCTGCGCGAGCTGTTCGGCCTCTCCGACGCGCACAGCGGCACCTTCGTCAGCGGCGCGACCATGTCCAACACCGTCGGGCTGGCGATCGCCCGCGAGTGGCTCGGGGAGCGGCGCGGAGTCAGTCCGGCCGAGGACGGGCTGGCCGCGCTGGGTCCGGTGCGGGTGCTCTCGGGCAGCGCGCACTCCAGCGTCGCCAAGGGGCTGTCCGTGCTCGGCCTCGGCCGCCGTGCCCTGGTCGGGGTGGAGACCCTGGCCGGACGGGAAGCGGTCGACCCGGTCGCCCTGGAGCGCGCGCTGCGGGAGACGGACGGGCCCTGCGTGGTTGTCGCCAATGCCGGCACCGTCAACACGGTCGACTTCGACGACCTGCACGCCATCGCCGCCCTGCGCGAGCGCCACGACTTCTGGCTGCACGTGGACGCGGCCTTCGGCGCCTTCGCCGCCCTCTCCCCGGACCACGCCCACCTGGTCGAGGCCCTCGACCTGGCCGACTCGGTCTGCGTGGACCTGCACAAGTGGCTGAACGTGCCGTACGACAGCGCGGTGCAGTTCACCCGCCGCCCGGACCTGCAGGCCCGGGTCTTCCAGAACTCCGCCGCGTACCTCGGCTCGGTGGGCGACCACCCCGACCTGGTGCACCTCACGCCGGAGAACTCGCACCGGCTGCGCGCCCTGGCCGCCTGGTTCACCCTGCGTGCCTACGGGCGGGACGGCTACCGCGAGATCGTCGAGCGCGATGTCTCCTGCGCCCGTGCGATGGGCGAGGCGGTGGCCGCCGTACCGGGTCTGCGGCTGCTGGCACCGGTCCGCCTGAACGTGGTCTGCTTCACCCTCGCCGAGGAGCCCACGGCCGAACGGCTCGCCGCCCTGGCCGCCGAGCTGAACGAGGAGGTCTTCCTCACCCCGACCCGCTACGCGGGCGTGCCCGCGCTGCGAGCCGCGTTCAGCAACTGGCGGACGACCGACGCCGACGTCCGGCGGGCCGCTGACGCGCTGGCGCGAGCCGTCCGCAAGCTGCTCTGACGGGGTGGGGAGCGCGGAGGGGAACCGGGGGAGCGCGGGGCGGGGAGTGGTGGAGAGCCGGCTGCAGCGGAAGTTGCGGGAGCGCCGGGAGGCGGCGGTGCTGGCGGAGCTCGGCCGGCAGCTGTCCGGGCTGCTCACCGGCCGGGGGATGGCGCAGGAGGAGGCACCGCCTTGGATCGGTGAGACCGTTTCGGGGTTCTGGGACGTCTTCGTCGAGCCGTACGGCACGCTGCCGGACGATGTCGAGCCGGCGGCCGTGGACGCCTGGATCGAGCGGCTGCTGACGCGGCACGGCGTGACGGGCAGGGTCTACGTCCGCAGTCCGCTGACCGGCCTGCACTGGCTGGAGTGCCGGGTGCCGGACGGCGGGTGGGTGTCGCGGGTCCGGCAGGCGGTCGAGGATCCCTGGGTGTTCGTGTCGGGGGACTTGGACGTGGTCGTCGCGGTGCTCGAGGGCGAGTACTACTACCAGGCCCATGTCGGCCGGAAGCTACCCGGCGCCGGGTAGCGCCTCCGGCGCCCGTCCCCGCGCGAGGGGAGACCGCCGCCGCGCGGGGGACCGGCGGGTCCGGCCTCAGCCGCGTTCGGCCAGCCGGGCGGCGTGCTCCCGCTGCTGCTCGGTGGTGAAGCGCAGGAACTCGGTGATCCGGTGGATGTCCTCGACGCCGAGGTTGCGCAGGTAGGCCTCGCCCTCGGTGACGATCGGCCCGTAGATCTCCCAGACCAGCGTCCTGGCCTTCTCGGTGGGCTGGACGATCACCCGGCGGCGGTCGGCCGTGTCCCGGGTGCGGGCCGCGTAGCCGGAGCGCTCCAGCCGGTCGATGGCCGTGGTGACGCCGCCGGTGGTCAGACCGGCGGCCGAGGCCAGCTCGCCGGGGCTCATCGGGGTCGAGCCGAAGAGCAGGTCCAGGCAGTGCATGTCGGTCCGGTTCAGCCCGAGGCGGTCGGCGGCCTGCTGGTCGAGCGTGTCGTTCGAGCGCTGGAAGTCCTGCATGGCCTGGCCGAGTTCCTCGATCAGGCACTCCAGGACCTCGTCCGGCTGCTCCCGTTCCTCCGCCATGGCGGCCTCCCCTCGCTGATTCCCTTGACTTTCTAGCGATCTGATTTCTAAAGTTACCTCATCGCTAGTCGCTAGAAAATCTAGTGACTAGATAAATGGCTCTGCAGCTTCGCTAGAGATACCTGGGGGAACCATGACCGCCGCTCCGCTCCACGTCCTGGTCATCGGCGCAGGCTTCGGCGGACTGACGCTGGCCCACGGCCTGCGCCGGGCCGGCGTCTCGGTGGCGGTGTACGAGAAGCACCGCACCCGCACCGACGGTCTCTACGGATACCGGGTGGGCATCGACCCGACCGGGAACCGGGCGCTCAAGGAGTGCCTGCCGCCGCAGCTCTTCGACACCTTCGTGGCGACCTGCGCCCGCACGCCCCGGTACTTCAACGTGCTGACGGAGAAGAAGAAGCGCACCGCCGCCATCCCGCTGCGCGGCGACTCGGACGAGATCAACTCCGAGCGCTCGGTGTCCCGCCAGACCCTGCGGCAGCTGCTGCTGACCGGACTTGAGGACGTGGTGCACTTCGACAAGCGGTTCACCCACTACGAGCAGCAACCGGACGGCACCGTGACGGCGTACTTCGCCGACGGCACCAGCGCCACCGGCGACGTCCTGGTCGCCGCGGACGGCGCGCACTCGGCGGTGCGCAAGCAGTACCTGCCGCAGGCCGTACTGCGACCCGCCGGGATCATCAGCATCGGCGCCAAGATCCCGATGAGCCCCGAGGCGCTGTCCCTGCTCAGCAGGGAGGCGCAGCAGGGACTCTCGCTGGTCTTCGCGCCGAAGGGCTTCATGTGCATCTGGCACGTCATGGAGTTCGGCTGGGACGCCCGCGGCGGGGTGAAGGAGGGCGTGGCGGGCAACGACGCCGAGCTCATCAGGGCCTGGCCGGGCCTGCTGTTCGACAACACCAGGGACTACATCTCCTTCGGCCTGTGGGCCTCGGAGGACAAGTTCCCCGCCGACGTGCTGTCACTGCGCGGACCGGACCTGATCGACCTGGTGCTGCGGCTGACCCCGAACTGGCACCCGGACTTCCGCCGGCTGTTCGCGATGGCGGACCCGTCCACGGCCTTCCCGCTGCAGATCGCCACCTCCGAAGCCGTGCCGGCCTGGCCCACCAGCACGGTCACCCTGCTCGGCGACGCCATCCACACCATGACTCCCGGCCAGGGGGTCGGCGCCAACACCTCGCTGCGGGACGCGATGCTGCTCTGCCGCGCCCTCTCCTCGGTCCAGGCCAAGGGGCGGGACCTGCTGGCGGCCATCTGCGAGTACGAGGCCGAGATGATCCCGTACGGCTTCGCCCGGGTCGCCGACTCCCTTGTGCAGAACGGAACTTCCGGCAGTGATCCGCTGCACAGGCCGGTCGTCGGCCGGGCCGTGCTTGCGGCCAACCGGGCCTACTTCCGGGCGGTGGACGCCATCCCGCCGCTGCGCCGCAAGTTCCTCGACGACCTCTACACCTATCGAGGCGCCGAACTCGCCGCCGCCGAGTGAGGCCTGACGGGGCGGCTCCCCGGCACCCCGGCCCCTGCCCGTGCGTTGTCGGGAGGGCGACTTCAGGGGGCGGGCGTGAACATCTTCATCTGGGCGGTCGCAGCGGTGGCGGGACTCCTCCTGCTGGACCAGGTGCTGCTGTGGCTGGAACGGCGGGGCTGGATCTACTGGCGGAAGCGGCGGGCCGGCATCGGCGCTGCCTCCACCGCCGGCCTGATGGACGAGCTGCACGCCTTCCTCTCGCCGGGCCGGCAGCACGTGGCGGAGGAGAAGGAGCGCCGGCTCGTCCTGCGCGACGACGACGCCGAGTCGGGCGAGCCCCTGGATCGCCGGATCGACCTGGACTCGGGCCGCGCGGTGGTCCGGGTGCGGAGGCGCCGCGAGGGCGGTGGTGCGTGACGGGCCGTGAGCGGCAGCGGGGAGGATGGCGGGTTCGAGTCGCCCGGTTGACGGTCCGCCAGGTCCGCCGGGGCCGTCAGGTCCTTCAGGTCCGTCAGGTCCGCCAGGTGTACCGGGTCTGCCAGGTGCAGGCGCGGAGCCGATTGACGGTTCATGCGGTTTCGGGGTCGGCGTGCGGTGAAACCCATGGCCCGTAAGGGAGTTGGGGCCAGATCCGCGGCCCGGATCGGCATGTCTTCGACAAGAAGATAACTCGTCAGTAACATCGCTTAAGCGGCTGTCCCACGCCGCCTGTGTCTACTGATCTCGCGCGGTCGTGTCCTCGTCCGCCGCGCCAAAGGGGACTTGTTGAACAGCTCCGCTCGCAAAGCCGTCCTGCCTGCCATCGCGGCGGCGATCGTCCTCGGCGGTTCCGCCTGTGCGGCACCCGGGGGCGGGCCGCAGGCCGCCGGGACGCCGGGGACACCGAGTGTCGCCGATGCCTCGACCATCGCGGCCGCCCGCGCCGGCTCGGAGGCCCTCGTGGTGGCCGCCGCCCAGCCGGGAGCGGAGCAGACCGCGGTCAGCACCCCAGCCGCGGGGGGCGGACGTCCCGCCGCTGCCTCCGCCGCGCGGGGCGTCCAGCTCGCCGCCTACGACCCGGCCACCGGAACCGCCGTGCTCAAGGCCGGTACGACCGGGGTGAACGGCGCGGCGTCGAGCGCCTCGCCCGCGGCCAAGTCGTCGGGTACGCCCGCCGCGAAGCCCTCGGCCGGGAGCTCGTCCGCCGGGAACCCGCCCGCTGGGAAGCCGTCGGCGTCCGCCGCGGCCTCCCAGCCGGCCTCGGCCGCTCCGGCCGACACCGTGCGGCCCGGCCAGCTGATAGCCAGCCCGCCGACCGCGGCCGCGCCGAAGGGGGCGCTGCTGGCCGTCACCGCGGTGCAGCCGGGCAAGGACGGTTCGGTCACCGCCGCCACCCGCCCCGCGACCCTGTCCGAGTTGCTCGGTTCCGCCGAGGCGGACGGGAAGATCGCCGTCGACCCGCACGCGATCACGGTGAAGCCGCTGGTGAAGGACCTGAAGCTGACGTTCGGCAAGGACGGCGGCACGTCGAAGGCCGACGCGTCCGGCACGCTCCAGCTGGACCTGAACGCGCCGGTCGCCCTGCCGGGCGGCAGCGCCTCGGCCTCCGGCTCCCTGCAGCTGCGGCCCGCCGTGCACTTCGCGTACCACGGTGCCGCCCAGGGCAGCCCGCGTACCGCGTCGGTCGGGTTCGACCTCGGCGCGCACGCGCAGTGGAAGGTCAGCGGCGAACTGGCGAAGACCACCGGCAACCCGGTCCGCGTCCCCTTCGCCGAGCTGCACGCCAACCCCGTGCTCACGGTCGGCGGCCTGCCGGTCGTGGTCAACCTCGGCCTGACCTGCTTCCTGGAGGTCAACGCCGACGGCAAGGTGACCATGGACGCCGAGCAGCAGTTCGACGGCGCCTGGGCGGTGCAGGCCCAGTACACCGGCGGCCGGGGCTGGAGCCCGGTGACCGACACCGGTGACACCAAGATCTCGCCGGTCAAGGCGCAGCTCTCCGGCAAGGCCGCCGTCCGCGCGGGCCTCGGCGCCGAGGTGAACGTCGGTCTGTTCAACGCGGTCGGCGTGGACGCCACGCTGGAGCCGTACGTCCGGGCCCAGGGCGAGGGCTCGCTCACCCTGGACACCTCGAAGGGCATCACCCCGCAGGTGCGCGGCAACCTCGCGCTGTACGGCGGCGTCGATCTGACGGGCGCGCTGTCGGCGCACCTGAAGATCTTCGGCACGCCGGTGGTGGACAAGGAGCTCCCGCTGCCCGGCTACCACAAGGAGTGGCTGCTGAAGTCGGTCGGCTCGGCCCCGGCGCCGTCGGCCGGCTGACCACGGAGGACGCCCGCGGCCCGCTTCCGTGCGGCTGACCGCGGAGGGCGCCCGCTGCCGTTCGACTGGCGGTGGAGGGCGCCCGCTGCCGCCCGCTCCCGTCCGGTACGGAATGATCACCGTGCGGACGGGAGAAGGGGCGCGGGGGCGATGCGTATCGGGATACTGGGACCGCTTCAGGTCCTGGGCGGCGCGGACGGGCCGCCGATCGGGATCGGCGGAGCCCGGCTGCGCGCACTGCTGATCCGGCTGGCGCTCGACCCCGGCCGACTGGTCGTCAGCGAGCGGCTGGTCCAGGACCTCTGGGAGGACCGGCCGCCGTCCGATCCGGCCGGCGCGCTGCAGTCCCTGGTCTCCCGGCTGCGGCGGGCCCTGGACGCCGACCCCGGGACCGGCCGGGCCGCGATCGGCTCGCACCCCTCGGGCTACCGGCTCGACCTGCCGCCGGACGCCGTCGACGCCTGGGCCTTCGAACGGGCGGCGGCCGAAGGGCGGGCCGCGCTCGGCGCCGGCGAGTTCGAGCGGGCCGTGCGGGTGCTCCGCGAGGCGCTGTCGCTCTGGCGCGGGGACCCGCTGGCGGACGCCGGTGCCGCCGCCTTCGCCGCGGCGCCGGCGGCCCGGCTGCGCGAGGTACGGCTGGCGGCCGTCGAGGACCGGGTGGACGCCGAACTCGCGCTGGCCGGCACCGGCGTCCCGGAGATGCTGCCCGGGCTGATCGCCGAGCTGACCGAGCTGTGCACGGCCGACCCGCTGCGGGAGCGGTTCGCGGCCCGGCTGATGCGGGCGCTGCAGGCGGACGGGCAGCAGGCCGCCGCGTTGGAAGCCTACGACCGCACCCGCCGGGCACTGGCGGAAGAGCTCGGCACGGACCCGGGCCCCGAGCTGCGGGACGTCCACCTGCGGGTACTGCGCGGCGATGCCCCGGCCGGCAAGGACACGCACTCCGCCGTGCACTCCGCGGCCCGGAGCAGCGGCCCCGGCGCCCGGGCCGGCAGCGGACCCGGTGGGCTGCCGGCCCGGTCGACCAGCTTCGTCGGCCGGACAGAGGAACTGGCCGAGGTCCGTCGGCTGCTCGGCGAGCACCGGCTGGTGACCCTGACCGGGCCCGGCGGTGTGGGCAAGACCAGGCTGGCGGTGGAAACCGGAGCGGCCTTCGAGGTGCGGCGGCCCGGCGAGGAGCGGCGGCTCGGCGAGGTGCGGATGGTCGAGCTGGCGTCCGCCGCCGGCCCGGGCGCCGTCGTCGCCGCCGTCCTGACGGCCGTCTGCCGACCGGCGGTCGGGGTACTGGCCGGCGGACTGCCGGCCGGACCGGCGGCCGCGGGCTCCGCCGGTGACCCGGTCGACCGGATCGTTCAGGAGCTGACCGCTCGCCCGGTGGTGCTCCTCCTGGACAACTGCGAACACGTCGTCGACGAGGCCGCACTCGTCGTCGGCCGCCTGCTGGCCGCCGCGCCGCAGGTCCGGGTACTGGCCACCAGCCGGGAGCCGCTGGGCGTACCGGGGGAGGCCCTGCACCCGGTGCGGCCGCTCGCAGTTCCCGGGCCAGGCGCCGACCCCGAGGAAGCCCGCACGCATTCCGCCGTGGCGCTGTTCGCCGACCGCGCGGCAGCGGTCAGCCCCGGCTTCACGGTCGACGCCGCGAGCGCTCCGCACGTGGTCCGGCTCTGCCGCGAGCTGGACGGCATCCCGCTCGCCATCGAGCTGGCGGCGGCCCGGCTGCGCTCGCTGACGCCGGCCCAGCTGGCGGGCCGGCTCGACGACCGCCTGCGGCTGCTGGCCCAGGGCAGCCGCACCGCGCTGCCCAGGCACCGTACGCTCCGTGCCGTCATCGACTGGAGCTGGGCGCTGCTGGTGGAGGACGAGCGGGTGCTGCTGCGGCGGCTGTCCGTGTTCTCCGGCGGGGCAGGGCTCGCCGACGCGCACCGGGTGTGCGCCGGCCACTGGCCGGGCGGCGAGCGGCCCGACGAGACCGCCGTGCAGGACCTGCTGGCCGCACTGGTGGACAAGTCGCTGGTGGTGCTCCTCCCGGCGGCGGATTCGGTCGGCGCCGAGCGGTACCGGCTGCTGGAGACCGTCCGGGAGTACGCCGCCGGGAGACTCGCCGAGGCCGGGGAGACGGAGACCGTCGGCGCGGCGCACACCGAGTGCTTCCTCGAACTCGCCGAAACCGCCGAGCCCCTGCTGCGCACCGCCGACCAACTGGCCTGGCTCGCCCGGATCGACGCCGAGCAGGGCAACCTGGACGCCGCGCTGCGTCGGGAGATCCGGGCGGCGGGCAACGGGCCCGGGTCGGCCGAGCGGGGGCTGAGGCTGGCCGCCGCAAGGGTGTGGCCGTGGCTGATGCGCGGCCAGGGGCACCAGGCCGGGGAGCGGACGGCCGAGGTCCTGCGGGTCTTCGGAGCCACGCCGCCGCCCGGTGCCGAACAGGCCCACGGCATCTGCGTGATCGTCGCGCAGCTCACCCTGTCGCTGCGCGGTGACGGCGACGCCGCCGTGGCCGAGGCCTTCACCGGTGCGCTGGTGACGGCGCAGCAGGCCGACCATCCCATCGCCCTGGCCGCCGCCCTGATCCCCGCCATGGGCGGCTCGTCGCGCGGCGCGGCCCAGGTGGCGGAACGGTTCTCGACCCACGCCAACCCGTGGATCGCGGCCCTCGCGCCGCTGGTCCTCGGCCGGATGGAGCTCAGTGGCGGTCGGGTGCGGCGCGCCGAGGAGTGCCTGCGCACCTCGCTGCTCCGGTTCCGGCGCCTTCGCGACCGGTGGGGCCTGGCCCTGGCACTGATCACGCTGGCCGGCCTGCTGTCCGTCACCGGGGAGGTGGCCGAGGCGATGGCCGCGCTGGACGAGGCCCGCCGCTACGACGCCGAGGTCGGCGGTGCGGGCGAGTCCCCGATGCTGCTGGTGCTGTCCGGCCAACTGCTGGCGCGCGGCGGCGACCTGAGCGCCGCCAGGGCCGAGCTCGAGCAGGCGCACGACATCGCCCTGCGCAACCGCGACCCGCAGTTGCAGTTGGCGTCGCGGTACGCGATCGGCGAACTGGCCCGCCGGACAGGGGAGTTCGAGGAGGCGCTGAACTGCCAGCAGCAGGTGGCGAGTTCCCTCCAGGACCGGATCGCGGCCGGGCCCGGCAGCCCGGACCAGGTCCAGCTGCTGGCGCTGCTGCACACCAGCCTGGGGCGGATCCGCCTGCGCCTGGGCAGCCCGGAACAGGCCGCCGAGGCACACCGGCGGGCCCTGGAACTGGCCGCCGACTGCGGCGACCACCCGGTCCGGGCCGCGGCCCTGGAGGGCTTCGCCGAGTACTGCCTCGCGCACGGCGACGCCGGACGGAGTGCGGCGGCCCTGGGCGCCGCACACGCGCTGCGCGGAACGCACGACGCGGGTGACCCGGAACTGCGCGAGCTCCGGGACGGCTGCCGCGCCGCGCTCGGTGCGGACGGCTTCGCCGCCGCCTGGCGGCACGGCCGGAGGCTGCCCAGGCCCGAGACGCTTTCCCTGCCGCCCGGGTGAGGCCGCATCGGCCCGCCGAAGCCCCTGTGCGGGGCCGCGGCGGGCCGACAGTGTCTCGTCGCCTCTGCCGGATCCCGTCAGCCGACGGTGTCGAAGGGCTGGTGGTCGGGCCGGCAGACCGTGTCGGACGGCGGCAGGACGCCGTCCACGAGGTAGCGGGCCTCGTGCGCGGCGGCGCAGCCGCTGGGGTTGGCGAGAACGGTGTGGCCGTAGCCGTCCACGGTCAACAGGCGGGCGCGGGAGAGGGTCTGGGCCATGGCCCGGGAGCCCTGGTAGGGCCAGGCCGGGTCGCCGGTGTTGGCCACGACGAGGACCGGATTGGCGGTCGGGCGGTTCCACGGTCCGTCGTAGCGGTCGCGGTCCGTGGCCGGCCAGGTGGCGCAGGGCTCCGCGGCCCAGGCGAAGTACGCGCCGAGCGGGCCGGACCTGGCCCGGGCGAGGGCGGCCTGCGCCGGATAGGCGGACGGGGAGCGCGGGTTGGCGCTGTCCGCGCACACCACACCGAGGGCCTGCTCCTTCCCCTGGTAGACGGCGGGGGCTGGGGCGTCTGCGGCGGTGGTGGCGGCGGTGGTGGTGGCGGTGGAGCCGGTCCAGAGCTGCTGGAGCTGCGACCCGAGGCCCGTCCAGCCGGCCGCCAGGTACGGTATCGGCCTGGTGGCGTCGAGTTGCAACGCGATGCTCTCCAGCGCGGACGCGTAGCTGAAGGGCATCGCCCCCATCGGGGTGTCGATGGTGACCGGCCGCTGCTGCAGGCGCTGGAGCAGGGTGGCGAACTTGGCCCGGGTCGCGGCGGCGTCACCGGCGGCGAAGGCGCAGGTCTTGGGCCCGGCCTGGCCGCACTGGTCGAGGAAGGCGTTCAGGACGTGATCGGCGGCCAGGTCGGTACCGGTCCGCAGGAAGGCACCGAGCCGCCCGGCCTGAGCACTGTCTTTGGTGGACCAGGCCACCGGGTCCACGGCGCTGTCCAGGATCATCGACCGCACCCTGCCGGGGAACAGGTTGGCGTAGGTTGCGCCGAGGTAGGTGCCGTAGGAGACGCCGTAGTAGGTGAGCTGGCGGTCCCCGACGGCCTGGCGGAGCAGGTCCATGTCCCTGGCGACGTTCGCCGTGGACAGGTGCGGCAGCAGCGCCGGGTTGTTCCGGAGGCACTCCTGGCCGAAGCGCGCATAGGCGTCGGTCCAGGTCCGCTCCTGCTGCCGTCCCACCGGGAAACCGGCGGGGACACCGGCGAAGAACCTCTGCTCGGCCGCGATGTCCGGGAAGCAGTGCGTCGCGGTGCTCGTGCCGACGCCCCTCGGGTCGAAGCTGATGATGTCGAAGCGCTTCTGCACCTGCTCGGGGAAGAGCGAGGTCATCGCCCGAAGTGCCAGGGTGCCCGGTGCGCCGGGACCGCCCGGGTTGTAGAACAGCGACCCGATCCGGTGTGCCGGTTCGGCCGCCGGGTGCTTGATCACCTTGATGTCGATGGTGGCGCCGTGCGGTGCGCGGTAGTCGAGCGGCACGTGGGCGGTGGCGCACTCGAAGCCGTCGGCGCACGACTGCCAGACGAGCCTGGGGACCGGGGCGGCGGCGGTCGAGGCGGTCGCGGCGCTCGCCGTTGCGGTGACGGCCGGGAGGGCCGTCGCGATCAGTCCGGCGATGGCTGTCGCGGCGCGTGCCCGGCGTGCGGCCGCGGTCGGGCGCTTGGCGCGGGGGAGGGGACGGCGGAGGCTTGCGGTCAGACCTCCGGGCCGGAGTGCGGGAGTCATCGGGTGCCCTTTCGGTGTCCTTGCCGGGACGGCCGCGGCGTCGTCGGCCACGACCCGCCCTTCCGGCGTGGCACACCCTGCCGGTGCGTGCTGTCAGACCGCTGGCAGCGCGCTGGCACCGTCGCGGCAGGCGGGCCGGACCCCTGGCGGCCGTCGCTCCGCCCCGGGACGCGGGCGCGCCGGCCGCCATCCGGGGCGGTGCATCACGGTGCGTCAGACATGTCGCGGCGGATCAGGCGCGGGGCGGGGGCCAGTGGGGGGTGCCGTCGCCGGGGTCGAGGCGGGCGACCACTTCGGCGAGGCCGATGCAGGCCTGTTCGATCTTGCGGTAGGTGCTCTTCCGTTCGGCGATGACGGCTGACAGCAGCAGTCCGGTCAGGGCGGCGGAGCCGTTGAGGGCCTGGAGGGTGATCATGGTCCCGAGCAGGCTGCGGTGGGTGAAGGGTCCGTTGTGGTCGGTGGCGGCCACCACGGTCAGGACGGAGACCAGCAGGACGCACGGTGCGGCTCCCGCCAGCTGGAAACGCAGCACGGCCCAGATGAGCAGCGGGAAGACCAGGAACAGCAGATCGAGCGTGGTGTTGGTGACCAGCAGTGTCACCCCGGCGGTGGCGGCCAGCAGCGCCGCCGGTTCGATCCACCGGTACAAGGCGATGTCCCGGGGCATCCGGGCGCTGCGCAGGACGAGCAGCACCGGGGTGACCACGAGTACGCCCATCGCGTCGCCGGTGTACCAGGCCGACCAGGTGGGCCAGAAGCCGCTCGGCGGCAGGCTGCCGTACAGGACCAGCGAGCCGGTGCCCACGGTCGAGCTGATCAGCATCCCGGTGAGCGCGCCCAGGAAGACCAGCGCGAGACCGTCGCGCAGCCGGTCCAGTTCGACCCGGAAGCCGACGCGGCGCAGCATCAGGTAGGCGCAGATCGGGGCGAGGGTGTCACCGGGGACGACGCCGAGGGCGGAGAGGTTGAGGTCGATCGTCCCGGTCACCAGCAGGGTGCCCAGGGCGATCCCCGGCCAGATCCGCAGGCCCAGGAGGAGTAAGGCGGTCAGGGCGATGCCGGTGGGCGGCCAGAGCGGGGTGACCTCCGCCCCCGCGATGTTCACTTTCTGCAGCAGGCCGAGCCGTCCGGCCGCGAAGTAGAGGGCGGCGATGACGATGATCTGGAGGCCTGTCGCGGAGAAACGCCGGAGTCGCTCGTTTCGCAGCACAGCAGCCATCACACAACGTCCGGCAGCCGTGCCCGTACGTGACACGCGCGCACGGGCCGTACCGGACCGCGTCAGCCGTACTGGGTCGCGGCGGCCGTACCGGGCCGCCGGGGCCGCTGCCGGAGTGGCTGCCCGGAGGCTGGGCTTTCAGTCGGGCAGGTCGGCCGGCTTCTCGTGGCAGAGGACCAGGACGGCGGCGTCGTCGGAGTGGCCGGTGAGGTCGGCGACCTTGAGGACCTCGGCTGCGAGGATGCCGGGGTCGACACCGGTCTGGCCGGTGACCTGGGCCCCTAGCGCCTCCATCACCCGGTCGAGCCCCGCCTCGATCGGGAAGGACGGGCCCTCGACCACCCCGTCCGTGAACAGGGCGATCGCCCCGGCCTGCGACAGCCGTCGGGCGGACACCGGGTACACCTCGCCGGGCAGGATGCCGAGCGGTAGTCCGCCCTCGTCCTGGGCGATGCCGCTGCGGCCGTCGGCGGTGGCCCAGACGGCCGGGACGTGGCCGGCCCGGGCACCGGCCAGCTCCCAGGTGAGCGGGTCGAAGCGGAGGAAGGTGCAGGTGGCGAAGAGCCGGGTGTCCATCGACAGCAGCAGGTCGTTCGCCCGGCTGAGCACCTCGCCGGGGTCGGTGGAGGCGGCGGCGACCGCGCGCAGCCCGATCCTGACCTGGCCCATGAAGGCGGCCGCTTCCACGTCGTGGCCCTGGACGTCGCCGATGGAGAACCCGAGCGTTCCGTCGGGCAGCCAGAAGCCGTCGTACCAGTCACCGCCGATGTCCAGGCCGTTTCGGGCGGGCGTGTACCGGGCGGCGGTCCGCAGGCCCGGCAGCTCGGGCAGGACGCCCGGGAGCAGCTCGCGCTGCAGGGCCTCGGCGAGTTCCACCCGGGCCTGCTGGAACTCGGCCCGCTCCAGTGCCTGGGCGGTCAGCCGCCCGAGCTCGTCGAGCAGGTCGTCGGCGCTGGCGGGCCGGGGGGAACGGTGTCGGGGCATGGACCCTCCGAGGTGCCTCAGCGGCGGGCCCAGCCCGAGCTGGGCTCATGGCGAAACCCCGGATTCATCATATTTCCGCGACGGGGGTACCGCCGGACGGAGCAACGGCCGAAGGGCATCGGGGCCGCGAGCCGGGCAGCGCCGTGCGGTCCCGGTTCCGTCATCCCGTCATGCCCCGCGCCCGCTCCACAGCGTGTCGAAGTCGTGGACGGCCCGCTGGGCGGCCGGGGCGAGGGCGGTGGTGCCGGCCTGGGCGCGGGCGGGCCGGAGGAGGTGGTCGACGTCGGGGAGGGTGACCAGGCCGGGGCCGGTGGTGCCGGCGGCGGCCAGGGCGGCGACCAGCGGGCCGGTGGTCGAGCAGGGGAGGTCGGCGTCGGCGGTGCCGCAGGTGACCATGGCCCTGGCGCCGGCGGGCACCTGGCCGGCCGGGTCGGGCGGGTGGACGGCGTCGGCGGTGCGGACGTACGCGGCGCTGGAGTTGAAGTCCTCGAAGACGGCGGCCGTCTGCGCGGGCATGTCGGTGGTGTCGGCCGTCCCGCCCGCGCGCAGGTCGGCCACGCCCTGGGCGATGGACTCCTTGACGGCGGCGGCCTGGTCGGCGTCGATCCGTCCGGCGGCGACGTCGGTGTCCAGCTGCCGGTCCAGCCTGAGGGTGACGAGGTCCAGCAGGCGTTCGTCCTGGGGCTGGAGCAGGGCCAGACCGGCGGGGGCGGGCCGGGCGGTCCGGACGGCCTCAAGGGCGATCACGGCGCCCTCGTCGTGCCCGGCGAGCAGCAGCCGGTGCGGGTCGGTGGTGCTGCGGGAGGCGAGGAACCGGTACGCGGCCTCGGCCTGTCGGACGTATGCGCCGAGGTCGAGTGTGGCGGCCTTGTCGGTGTACGCGCCGAGCCCGGTCAGCCCGGTGCCGTACTTGTCGTAGCGCAGGGTCGCGATGCCGTCGTCGCCCATCAGCCGGGCCAGTTCGGCGAGGGTGCCGGGGCTGAGCCGGGGCTGGTTGCCGTCGCGGTCGGTGGGGCCGCTGCCGGGGAGCAGCAGGGCGGCCGGGAGCCGGCTGCCGGGGGCGTGGGCGGGGATGTGCAGGGTGCCGTACGTGGTGGTGCCGTCCACCGTGAACGAGATGTTGTGGTCCCCGGACGCCAGGTCGGTGCTGAGGACGGTGGTGGCCGAGGGGGTCAGCGGGGCGGGAGCGGTCGGGACGGCGGGCGGAGCGGCCCGGCCGCTGCCGCAGCCCGTCAGCACCCCCGCGCTCAGCACCAGGACGGCCAGGATCGCCGCGACGCGGTACGGCTGCCTGGGTGGGCGCATGGGCTGCTCCGGGGTAGAGCGGCGACCGCTCCCGGCGGACCGGTGGTGGAGCACTTCGCGTCGGGGGCTCAGCACCCAGGTATAGGCCATGGCATGACGTTCCGCTCGGTGGCGGCGGTCGCCCGGATGCCGGGGTCCGGACCGGGGCCGGGGGCGGTCGCGGTGCGGTGCCGGGGCGGCAGCGCCACCGCTGTGGCTGTCGCTCGTTGCACGTAGGCGAGTGGTGGAGCCGTTACACCCCTGCGGGTGACTTCGAGGGAGCGCCTTTGTATGCTTCGGTCATTCTCTACACGTCTGTAGAAGTAAATGGGAGGCCCGTCCGGGCGGCTCGAACGTCGGAACCGGCGCTCGGGCGCCGCATGTCCCAGTAGGTGGCGAGGACGCACTCGCGTCCCCGCGCCGCCCGTCCGCCGGTGTCCGCACCGGCCTGGGTCGAGGCGGGACGTGGCGGTTCAGCAGCCGAGCGAACGAGGGGTGTGGGCATGACGGGACAACGGGCGCGTGCGCCCTACGGCGAGGCGGAAGCGCGGCGTCAGCGCCCGGTCCCGCCCGCGCGGCGCTCGGACGAGGGCCTCGCGCAGAGCACCGGCGCCACCGCGCAGCGGCGTCCCGGCGCGGCCGCCGGGCAGGTCCCGGGCAGCCGGCGGTCCATCGAGGACGCCGACGGCCGGGGCCGCCGGGACGCCCGTGCGGCGAACGCCGGACGCGGTGCCGGAGAGCGGCTGCCCGCGGTCTACCCGGCGCTCGGACTGCCGGTGTTCGGCGCCGTGGTCGACGCGGTGACCGGGTCCGGGGTCGGAGTGGTCTTCGCGGTCTGCGCGGTGCTGGGTGCGGCGCTGGCCACGCTGGTCAGCAGCCGGGCCGGCTGGTGGTGGGTGGTCACCTCCGCGCCGGTGGTGGTGCTGACGGTGGCCGTCGGGACCGAGTACCTCGTCAACGGGGACAAGTACCAGGGCAAGGCGCTGGCCAGTGGGGCGCTGCGCTGGGTGACCCACGCCTTCCCGGTGATGTCGGCGGCCGTGCTGGCCGCACTGCTGATGATCGTGGTCCGCAGGCTGCGGGAGGAGAGGGGCCGTCGTGGCTGAGGGCAGGCAGGGTCAGATGCGGTCGCGCAAGCCGGGCGGCGCCCGTGGTGGACGGCGGATCTCGCCGCTGCTGATGGCCGGCCGGACCGTGGCCTGCGTCGTCTCGGTGGCGGTGCTCGGCTCCAGCGGCTTCACCTGGTACACCCTGAAGGACCTCCAGGACGGGCTGACCACCTCCAGTGCGCTGGACGAGGCCAAGCGCAACGCGCCGCCGCACCTGGACAAGTCCGTCAACCTGCTGCTGATCGGCCTGGACAGCCGCAAGGACATGGACGGCAACGACCTGCCGCCGCAGGTGGTCGAGGACGACCTGCACGCCGGCAGCAGCAGCGACATCGGCGGCTACAACACCAACTCCCTGATCGTGCTGCACATCCCGGCCAACGGCGGCAAGGTGACGGCGCTGTCCGTCCCGCGCGACGACTACGTCCAGACGTACGGTGCGGACGGGAGGATGCACAAGATCAAGGAGGCGTACGGGATAGCCAAGGACGCCGCCGAGAGCAAGCTGCAGGGCAAGGGGCTGTCCAAGTCGGAGTTGGAGCGGCAGAGCCGGGAGGCCGGGCGCTCGGCGACCATCCAGACGGTGCAGAAGTTCCTCGACATCCCGATCGACCACTTCGCCGAGGTCAACCTGATCGGCTTCTACGACATCGCCAAGGCGTTGGAGCCGATCCGGGTCTGCCTCAACCACCCGGTCAGCGACCCGATCATCTCCCGTACCGCCACCCATGAGGGCGGCGGCACCGGCCTCAAGCTCCCCGCCGGCTACAGCGACCTGAACGCGGCGGACGCCCTCTCCTTCGTCCGCCAGCGGCACAACCTTCCCGGCGGCGACCTCGACCGCACCCACCGCCAGCAGGCCTTCATCGCCTCCGTCGAGTACAAGCTGAAGCAGCAGGGGGTGATAGGCGACCTCGGGCAGATGCAGAAGCTGTTCAACGTGGTGAAGAAGGACGTGGTCATCGACAACCAGTGGGACATCCTGGACTTCGCCCAGCAGGCACCCAACCTCACCGGTGGCAACGTCGAGTTCAACACCCTCCCGATCAGCGGCTTCAAGACCATCGGCGGCGAGGCCGTCAACACCGTCAACCCCGACCTGATCAAGAGGATCGTGCAGCAGCTGTTCGGCCACGATTCGGCACCGGTGCCCGCCCCCTCCGACACCGCGGGCGGGGACTCGGGGCCCTCCACCGCTCCGGCGGACGACTCCGGAGGCGGTTCGCTGAAGGGCACGGTGGAGGTGTACAACGCGTCCAAGGTCAGCAAGGCGGCGGCGAACGAGTCCAAGGCGCTCACCGACATGGGCCTCAAGGCCGGCAGGTACGGCGAGGCGACCAGTCACCCGAGGACCACCACCGTGGTGTACGGCTCCGGGGAGAAGGGCGCCGCCGAGAAGGTGGCGGCCCGCTACGGGGTCATCGCAACCGCCTCCTCGTCCGTGCCCGCGGGCCGCATCGTGGTGACCCTGGGCACCGGGTACACCCCGCCGTCCGACAGCACCGGCCTCGACTCGGCCCCCAGCGGCGGTTCGGACGACTCCGCCTCCCCGTCCAGCAGTGACACCCCGGACCCGGCCTCCACCCTCCCGATGCAGGGACCCGCCGTGAAGGCGGGCGGCATCCCCTGCGTCGACTGAGCGGACGGGCCGCCGCCTCCGGGTCTCCCGGATCCCGCCCCCGGGCTTTCCCTGACACTCAGTCAGGGAGAGCCCGGGGGCGGGTCGGGGTGATTCCCGATGCGCCGTCGACCGGTCGGCCGACACCATGATCGAGGGCGTTCGACCGGCGCCCCGACGCGATCACCCGGAGTCGACCGATGAACGCCTTCAAACGACACCTCGCCCCGTTAGCAATCGCGGCCGCCGCACTGGTCGCCACCACCGCCGCTCCGGCCCTGGCCGCAGCAGCCCCGGCCGCCGCCGTGCGGAGCGCGGCGCCGACCGGTGCGTCCGGGCTGAACACGGCGGCCCTCGACGCGGCGGTCGCCCTGCACCCCGGTGACCGGGCGGGCGGTCAGCTGGCCCGGGTCAGCACCCCGGACCAGACCTGGCGGGGCAGCTCCTCGGACGCCTTCACGGGCCGGCCGATCTCACCGGACGCGCACTTCCACGTCGGCAGCATCTCCAAGGCCTTCGAGGCCACGGTGGTCCTGCAGCTGGCCGCCGAGGGGAAGCTCGACCTCGACCGGACCGTCCAGTACTACCTGCCCAACCTCCTGCCCGACGGCTACTGGCCCATCACCGTACGGCAGTTGCTCAACCACACCAGTGGCCTGCCGGACATGCGGGTGGGCATCCCCAACCCCACGCCCGACCAGCTGATCGACGAACACCTCCACTACTTCACCCTCGACGACGTCATCCGCTCCAGCCTGCACCTGCCGGGCGGATCGACTCCGCCCATGCACTTCACCCCGGGCACCGAGCAGGAGTACAGCAACCTCGGCTACCGCATCGCCGCCAAGATCATCGAGCAGGTGACCGGCAACTCCTTCGGCCACGAGGTGACCAGCCGGGTGATCCGGCCGCTCCACCTGGACCACACGTCCGTCCCCGAGGGCGACACCCGGATGCCCCGGCCGACCCTGCACGGCTATGTCACCGACTCCACCGGCCGGGCCGTGGACGTCAGCGAACAGGGCGACGACACCACCGCCGTCATCTCCACCGCACCCGACCTCGACCGCTTCATCAGCGGCCTGTTCAGCGGCCGACTGCTCGCCCCCGAGCAGCTGAACGAGATGTTCGCCCTCCCGAAGGACGGCGCGGGCAACCCCCTTCGCTACGCGGACGGCAGCGACTGCGACAGCGGACCCGCCAAGGGTGCGGCCTGCTACGGCGCCGGTCTGAAGAACGTCACGCTGCCCGACGGCACCGTCCTGTGGGGCAAGACCGGCCACGACCTCGGCTACGCCGGCGGCGTCTTCGCCACCCGCGACCTGCGGCTGCGCATCGTCTACGGCGTCGGCACCGCCACCGCCGACAACGGCGGCGCCCCCGCCGTCGCCAACCGTCTGGTCGCCGCCGTGCTCACCCCGCCCCAGGGCGGCACTGCCGCCCGCTGAGCCGTCGCGGCGGTGCGGGCGGAGCTACTTCGCGTTCGGCAGCAGCCGGGTGCCCGTGGGCAGGGAGCCCTGGGCCGCCGCGGTGCGGAGGTGGTCGAGGAGGGTGGCGCGCAGCTGGGCCGCGGCGCGGGTGAGGGGGAGGTCGCGACCGTGGGCCAGGGCGATGGTGCGGCCCAGGCCGGGCCCGGCGAAGGTGGCCAGGTGGAGGCCGGAGCGGTCGGCCACCATGCCGGGGACCACAGCGGGGCCGAGCCCGGCCCGTACGAAGCCGAGCACCGCGTCCAACTCCCCGCCCTCGACGGCGAACCGCGGCTCGAACCCGGCCGCCCGGCAGGCCGCCAGCGCGCTCTCGCGCAGCGCGTACCCCTTGCGGAACATCACCAGCGGCCGCTCCCGCAGCTCCTCCACCCGGATCCGCCTGCGCGGCAGCCGCGTCGAGGAGACCAGCACCAACTGCTCGTGCAGCAGCTCGGTGACCGCGAGCTGGGCCGGCCACGTCTCGCCCGCCTGCGGGGCGATGACCAGCGCGAGGTCCAGCTCGCCGGCGCCCAGCGCGGCGACCAGGTCCTGCGAACCGCCCTCCTGCACCTCCAGCTCCACCCCGGGGTGATTGCGCCGGAAGGCGGTGAGCACATCCGGCACCAGGCTCCCGCACAGACTCGGCGGCGCCCCCAGCCGCACCCGCCCGCGCCGCAGCTGGACCACCTCCTGCACGGCGAGCCGGGCGCTGTCCGCGTCGGCGAGGATCCGCCGGGCGAGCGGCAGCAGCGTGGCGCCCGCGTCGGTGAGGGCGATGTTGCCACGGGTGCGGTGGAACAGCTCAGCACCCAACTCCCGTTCCAGCGACCGGATCTGCTGCGAGAGCGACGGCTGGGAGACATGGGTCTGGTCGGCCGCCCGGGTGAAGTTGCGGGTCTCGGCCACGGCGGCGAAGTAGCGGAGCTGCTGCAGCTGCATGCCCCGACTATAGGCAGCCACGATAGGCCCTGCCTATGGTGACCAGCTTCAGCATGTCTTGGACGTACCGTGGGCGGGATTCCTACCGTCGTGGGCATGGCATTGGCGACTGGGACGGGCCGGAGGCGTCCGTCCACTCTGACGACCCTGTGGCGCTCGACCGTCGGCAAGAAAGCGGTCATGGCCGTCAGCGGCGGCATCCTGCTGCTCTATTTGGTCGGGCACCTGCTCGGCAACCTGAAGGTCTTCTTCGGCCCCGACGAACTCAACGGCTACGCGGCCTGGCTGCGCACGATCGGCGAGCCGTTCCTGCGGCACGGCTGGTTCGTCTGGCTGGCCCGGCTGGTGCTGCTGGTCGCCGTCCTGGCGCACGGCACGGCCGCTTACCAGCTCAGCAAGCGCGACCGGGCGGCCCGGCCGCAGGGCTACGTCCACCGCCGGCGGCAGACCAGCTACGCGACCAGGACGATGCGCTGGGGCGGGGTGATCCTGGCGCTGTTCATCGTCTGGCACCTGCTGGACCTGACCACCCTCACCGTGAACCCGAAGGCCGAGGCCGGCCACCCGTACCAGAACCTGGTGGCCTCCTTCTCCACCTGGTACGGCGGCGGGATCTACATCGTGGCGATGCTCGCGCTGGGCCTGCACATCAGGCACGGCTTCTGGAGCGCCGCGCAGACCCTCGGCGTCAACAACCCGCGCCGCGACCGGGCGTTGAAGCTCACCGCGAACCTGCTCGCCCTGGTGCTGACGGCGGGCTTCGTCTCCATCCCCGTGGCCGTCATGACCGGAGTCGTGCAATGAGCTCGTACCTCAACTACACCGTGGGCACGCCGATCCGCGACACCAAGGCACCGGACGGGCCGATCGAGGGCCGCTGGGACCGCCGCCGGTTCGAGGCGAAGCTGGTCAACCCGGCCAACCGGCGCAAGTACCGCGTGATCGTGGTCGGCACCGGTCTTGCGGGCGGCGCGGCCGGTGCGACGCTGGCCGAACAGGGCTACCACGTCGAGCAGTTCTGCTTCCAGGACTCACCGCGCCGGGCGCACTCGATCGCCGCCCAGGGCGGGATCAACGCCGCCAAGAACTACCGCAACGACGGCGACAGCATCCGCCGGCTGTTCTACGACACCGTCAAGGGCGGGGACTTCCGGGCGCGCGAGTCAGGCGTCCACCGCCTGGCGGAGATCTCGGTGGAGATCATCGACCAGTGCGTCGCCCAGGGCGTGCCCTTCGCCCGTGAGTACGGCGGACTGCTGGACACCCGATCCTTCGGCGGCGTCCAGGTCTCCCGCACCTTCTACGCCCGGGGCCAGACCGGGCAGCAGCTGCTGCTCGGCGCCTACCAGGCGCTCTCCCGGCAGATCGCGGCCGGCAACGTGGCGATGCACCCGCGCACCGAGATGCTGGACCTGATCGTGGTCGACGGCCGGGCCCGCGGCATCGTCGCCCGCGACCTGGTCACCGGCGAGATCACCGCCCACCTCGCCGACGCCGTGGTGCTGGCGACCGGCGGCTACGGCAACGTGTTCTACCTCTCCACCAACGCCAAGAACTCCAACGCGACGGCGATCTGGCGCGCCCACCGCCGGGGCGCCTACTTCGCCAACCCCTGCTTCACCCAGATCCACCCGACCTGCATCCCGCGCTCCGGCGACCACCAGTCCAAGCTCACCCTGATGAGCGAGTCGCTGCGCAACGACGGCCGGATCTGGGTGCCCAAGGCCGCCGGGGACACCCGTGCGCCGCAGGACATCCCCGAGCAGGACCGCGACTACTACCTGGAGCGGATCTACCCCTCCTTCGGCAACCTCGTCCCGCGCGACATCGCCTCCCGGGCCGCCAAGGTCGTCTGCGACGAGGGCCGCGGCGTCGGCCCCGGCGGACAGGGCGTCTACCTCGACTTCGCCGACGCGATAGGCCGGTTGGGCCGGGCGGCCGTCGAGGAGAGGTACGGCAACCTGTTCGAGATGTACGAGCGGATCACCGCCGAGGACCCGTACCGGGTCCCGATGCGGATCTACCCCGCGATCCACTACACCATGGGCGGCCTGTGGGTGGACTACGACCTGCAGACCACGGTCCCCGGCCTGTTCGCGATCGGCGAGGCCAACTTCTCCGACCACGGCGCCAACCGGCTCGGCGCCAGCGCGCTGATGCAGGGCCTCGCCGACGGCTACTTCGTCCTTCCGGCCACCCTGCCCGACTACCTGGCGCGGCAGGACGGTCCACCGGTACCGGCCGACCACCCGGCGGTCGAGGAGGCCGTCGCCGACGCCACCGACCGGCTCAACCTGCTGCTGGCGATCGACGGCGACCGCACCCCGGACTCCTTCCACCGCGAACTCGGCGAACTCCTCTGGGACGAGTGCGGAATGGCCCGCGACGAGGCCGGTCTCCGCAAGGCGCTGGAGCGGATCCCCCAGCTGCGCGACGAGTTCTGGCGGCGGATCAAGGTGCCCGGCGCCGGCGAACAGCTCAACCAGTCGCTGGAGAAGGCCAACCGGCTGGTCGACTACTTCGAACTCGCCGAGCTGATGTGCCTGGACGCCCTGCACCGCACCGAGTCCTGCGGCGGCCACTTCCGTACCGAGAGCGCCACCCCGGACGGCGAAGCGGCCCGCATGGACGAGGAGTTCACCTACGTGGCGGCCTGGGAGTTCCGGGGATCCGAGGCCCTGGGAGAGCACGGCGCGGGCGGCGCCCCCGTGCTCCACCGCGAACAGCTCACCTTCGAGTACGTCCACCCCACCCAGCGGAGCTACACATGAACCTCACCCTGCGGATCTGGCGGCAGGCCGGTCCCGACGCACCGGGCGCGCTCACCACCTACCAGGTCGGCGGAATCAGCCCGGACATGTCCTTCCTGGAGATGCTGGACACCCTCAACGAGGAGCTGATCCTGCGCGGCGAGGAACCGGTCGCCTTCGACCACGACTGCCGCGAGGGCATCTGCGGCGCCTGCGGCATGGTCATCAACGGCCAGGCGCACGGCCCGGAACGCACCACCACCTGCCAGCTGCACATGCGGCACTTCGACGACGGCGACACCATCGACGTCGAACCCTGGCGCGCCGCCGCCTTCCCGGTGGTCCGAGACCTGGTGGTGGACCGCTCCGCCTTCGACCGCGTCATCGGCTCCGGCGGCTACATCACCGCCCCCACCGGCAGCGCCCCCGAGGCCCACGCCACCCCCGTCCCCAAGGAGACCGCCGACCTCGCCTTCGAGCACGCCGAGTGCATCGGCTGCGGCGCCTGCGTGGCGGCCTGCCCCAACGGCTCCGCGATGCTCTTCACCGCGGCCAAGGTGGTCCACCTCAACCTCCTGCCGCAGGGCGCCCCCGAACGCGGCAACCGGGTGCGGAACATGGTCGCCGCGATGGACGCCGAGGGCTTCGGCGGCTGCACCAACACCGGTGAGTGCGCCACCGCCTGCCCCAAGGGCATCCCGCTCTCCGGCATCGCCGCGCTCAACCGGGAGTACCTGCGCAGCCTGCGCTGACGGTGTGCCGGGGTTCCAGGCCCAGGAGGGCGCGGGCCTGGCCGTTCACCACCGGGTGACTCAAGTGCGCTGTCACGTCAGTTTGTTGATGTGCCTGAGCTTGCGCAGGAGTGCGGCCCGGTTGGCGTACTCCTCCGGGTTCAGCGGTCGGTCGGTGTGCTCTTCGGGCGTGAGGACCGGGCGGGGGTCCTGCTCCGGCGGCTGCGGGTCGGAGTCCTCGGGTGCCGGTTCCCCGTTCACGGGCCCGACTCCGCGGCCGCCACCCCGCGCCGGACGAGCGCCGCGAGCCGTGAGACCACGTCGGGCCGGGCTCTGCCGAGGTCCACCAGGACGATGCCGGTGAAGTAGTCGGCCTGGTGTTCCGTCGCCAGCGAGGGCAGTACGAGGCCCGCCTGCCGCAGGGCATCGGCGAGTTCGGCCTCCGCCGCGCGGGCGGCGGCCCGGCTCTCCGCCGCGATGCGCTGGAGGCGTGAACGTCCGGACTTCGCAGGGGTGTTCGGTCTCGGTCCGGTGCTTGCAGCCATGGTGCGCTCCTCGATGGGGGCCACAGCCCCGATTGTTACATTCCGTACTCCAATCGTCGCTCTCCGGCACTAGTCTGTGAAGTGGGAGGCTCCCAACAACGGGACTGTCGGAAGGGAAGGTGCCGCGCTGTGGCGAACCCCAAGGAACTCGACCCTGCCGAGTCCCCGCAGGCCTTCTACGGGGCCGAGCTCCGGCGGCTTCGGCTGGCTAAGGGGCTGTCCCAGGAGGCCCTGGGGGCACTGGTGTTCTGCTCGGGTGCATACATCGGGCAGATGGAGTCGGCGACCAGGCAGCCGCAGAAGGATCTGTCCGAGCGATTGGACGTTGCCCTGGGTACGGATGGGCACTTCACCCGGTTGTATCCGATGGTCACGCGTAGCCGGTTCGCTGACTACTTCACAGCTGTCCGAGAGCTGCAAGAGATGGCGCGGACGATCTATGAATACGACCCGGTTCTGGTTCCGGGGCTCCTGCAGACCGCCGAGTACGCGCGTGCGGTGTTCCGGGCATTTGATCCCTTGCGGCTGGCAGTAGAGACCGACGAGCTCGTGAGCATGCGTATGGAGCGAGCACACATCCTTCATTCCCCAACGAGGCCTCGGTACTGGGTTGTTCTTGACGAAGCCGTCATCCGCCGAGTCACGGGCAACGCGAGAGTGATGCATGGCCAGCTTGCCCATCTCGCCCAACTGGTGCGTAGCAACAGGATCGTGTTGCAGGTGTTGCCCTTCTCGGCAGGTGGGCACCCCCTGATGCAGGGATCTCTCACCCTCATGACCTTTGTTGACGCCCCTCCCGTGGCCTATGGCGAGGGGCCGTATCGCGGTCAACTCATCGACGATCCCGCCTATGTGGAGAATTGCAGGTGGGCCTACGATCTCGTACGGAGCGCCGCACTGTCCCATGAGGCGTCCCTGGCTCTGATTGAAGCGGCAGCAGAGGACTATGCAAGTGAGCAAGACTGATCACCAACCGCCGCAAGCGCACTGGTGCAAGAGCAGCTACAGCGGTGGCGACAACGGTAATTGCATCGAGTTCGCACCGGAGTTCGCCGCCACCCACGGTGTAGTCCCGGTTCGTGACTCGAAGGACCCCGAGGGTCCGCAGCTCCGCTTTTCAACAGAAGCCTGGTTGGCGTTCGCCGCCGCTACCGCTCGAGGCGAGTTCGGCGACGTCTGATCAGCTGAAACTACTAACAGCGTGTGTGCGGGAGGAGTGTGGTCATGCGACAAGAGCAACAGCCGATGTGGCGCAAGAGCAGCCACAGCGGTGGTGCTGGTGGCAACTGCATCGAGTTCGCACCGGAGTTCGCCGCCACCCACGGCGTCGTCCCCGTCCGTGACTCGAAGGACGCCGAGGGTCCGCAGCTCCGCTTCTCAACAGAGGCCTGGTTGGCGTTCGCCGCCGCCGCCGCCCGAGGCGAGTTCGGCGCTATCTGACGGACCGCCAGCACCATGCCCGAGGCCCCGGCCGGAACCCCGTTCCGGCCGGGGCCTCGCTTGTTGCTGCTTCCGGTCGATTCCCTGGTGTTCTACCGCAGTTGGGGGCGGCCGGGGTGGGAAGGTGGTCCGTACTCGACCGATGGCTGACGGGAGTGTGGCGGATGGCAGGCGGACGGATGCGGGGCAAGGCGGCCGTGGTGACCGGGGCGGCGTTCGGGATCGGGCGGGCGACGGCCCGGCTGTTCGCCGCCGAGGGCGCCCAGTTGGTGCTCACCGACGTGGACCGGGACGGCCTGGAGGTGCTGCGGGAGGAACTGGCCAAGACGGGGGCGGAGATTCGGACCGTGGTCGGGGACGTCTCGGTGGCCGAGGACGCCCGCGAGATGATCGCGGCTGCGGTCGAGGACTTCGGGCGGATCGACACCCTGGTCGCCAACGCCGGGATCATCCCACTGCAGACCGTCCTGGAGACCACCCCGGAGGACTGGGACAAGGTGATGGCCGTTGACGGCCGGGGCATGTTTCTGACCTGCAAGTACGCGATCGAGGAGATGCTGCGGTCCGACGGCGGCGGCTCGATCGTCTGCCTCTCCTCCATCTCCGGCCTGGCCGGGCAGTCGGGACAGGCGGCTTACGGACCGGCGAAGTTCGTCGCCACCGGCCTGACCAAGCACCTGGCGGTCGAGTGGGCGGCCAGGGGCATCCGGATCAACGCGGTGGCCCCCGGGACGATCAGGACGGAACGGGTCCGGCAGCTGGCCGACGAGCCGGGCGGTCCCGAGTACCTGGAGGCGATCGAGAAGCTCCACCCGATGGCCAGGCTCGGCGAACCGGAGGAGGTGGCGGCGGCGATCCTGTTCCTGGCCTCCGACGACGCGAGCTTCATCACCGGGGCGGTGCTGCCGGTGGACGGCGGCTACCTCGCGCAGTAGGGCCGGCACCTCGCCGAGGCTCCGGTCCTGACCATCCGTGGCCGACTCGGGTCCGGGTGCCGCCTCGGCCGCCCGCCGGTGGGGCGGTCAGCGCTTGCGGGCGAGGGTGACGCCGTCGCGCACGGGCAGCATCACCGCGTCGACCCGGTCGTCGCCGGCGATGAGCTCGTTCAGGCCGCGTATCGCCACGTGGCGCTCCTCCTGGAACGCCGGGTCGAGGACCCGGCCGCCGAGGAAGACGTTGTCCACGACGATCAGGCCGCCGGGGCGCAGGCGTCGCACGAGCTCCTCGTAGTAGGCGGGGTAGCTCTCCTTGTCCGCGTCGATGAAGGCGATGTCGACGACCGGATCGGCGGGGAGCGCGCGCAGGGTCTCGATCGCCGGGCCGATCTTCAGGTCGATGCGGTCGGCCACGCCCGCGCGCTCCCAGTAGGGCCTGGCCAGGGAGGTCCACTCCTCGCTGGTGTCGCAGGCGAGGAGGCGGCCGCCCTCGGCCAGCCCCCGGGCGATGCAGATCGAGGAGTATCCGGTGAAGACTCCCACCTCGACGGCGTACCGCGCGCCGACCAGTCGGGTCAGCATGGTCAGCAGGGCGCCCTCGTCGTGGGCGATCTGCATGGCCGACGCGCCGCCGGTGGCCTCCCGGGTCTCGGCGACCAGTTCCCGCAGCAGCTCGTCGGGCTGCGTGCAGTGGGTGAGCAGGTAGTCGTCGGCCAAGGGATCGATGATCTGCATGGCGTCCGCCGAGAGCGGGGGAGTCCAGTCGACGACGAGTTCCTCCTGGGTGGCGAACCGCACCAGATGGCGGGTGACGACGTCCTGGATGCCCGCCAGGGCTTCGAGGTCGCCGGCCGTGGCGATCAGCTCCAGGTGAGGTCCGGACGGCTTGAGCACGCAGGTCCCCCGCCCGGCGAAGGTGATCTCCGCCCGGCCGTCGACGGCGAGTTCGGCGATGGCCTTGCGGCCCAGGTGGGACACGAGCTGCTTGATGTAGCGGGACGGGCGGGCGGTTGCGACCTGTGCGGTGGCGGAGGGCATCTGGTTCCTTTGGCTGGGGTGCGGTTGGTGGCGTGGTGCTGCCGGCGTGGTGCGAGGTGGGCGCACCGGCGGGGCCGGCGCGGCCCGAGGCGCTAAGCGTCGAGAATTCTCAACGCTTTTGCTGACGGGGATTCTGCTGGCGCGGGGCATCGTTTGTCAAAGCGTCGAACTCTGTAGACACTTTCTGCATGGAAGAAGAGCGGACCGCACAGGATCCCCGGCCCGAGGCCGACCCCGAGGAGGACCCCGGGAAGGAGTCCGACGAGGTGGTGCTGAGCTCCCCGGCGCAGTTCAAGGCGCTCGGCCACCCGGTGCGCCACCGCATGGTGAACGTCCTGCGCCAACGGCCCGCGACTCTCAGCCAGTTGAGCTCGGTGCTGGGGCTCGCCAAGGGCACCGCCGGCTACCACGTCCGCGTCCTGAGGGAGGCCGGCCTGGTCCGGCTGGCGGAGACCCGGCAGGTGCGCGGCGGCACCGAGCAGTACTTCGCCCTGGTCAGCGAGAGCTTCCGGTTCCACAAGGACTTCACCGGCGGGAGCGAACTCCTCTTCAACGCCGCCCTGGCCGAGATGCTGCCGACGAGCCCGGGCCAGGCCAGGCACACCGTGCTGCGCCACCTCTGGCTCACCCCGGACGAGGCCCACGCGCTCGTCGAACGGCTCAAGGCGCAGGCCGCCGAGCCGTACCCGACCGACAGCTCACGGGGCGAGGCGTACGGAATGCTGCTGAGCCTGTACCGGGCCGACATCCCCAACCTGTCGGCCGAGGAGGACTGACCGCGCTCCCGGCGGGGCCGCCTCAGGCCGTACGGGCGGCCCGGCCGTTCCGGACGGCCGGGGCGGACTGGTCGTGCCGATTCCGCTGGCCTTGACGCCGGGGTCAAGGTTTACCGTCGTCCCCATGCGGATCGGAGAACTGGCCGAGAAGGCGGGCACCACGACGCGGACGCTGCGCTACTACGAGTCGCGTGGCCTGCTGCCCGCGCGGCGCAGCGGCAACGGCTACCGGGCGTACGGCGAGGAGGACCTGCGGCTGCTGCGCCAGATCCGGCTGCTGCAGGACTTCGGTTTCGAACTGGAGGACACCAGGCCGTTCGTGGAGTGCCTGCGGGCCGGGCACCCGGCTGGCGACTCCTGTCCGGCCTCGCTGGAGGTCTACCGCAGCAAGCTGGCCGAGCTGGACCGGTGCATCGCCCGGCTCCAGGAGGTCCGCGACCAGGTGGGGGCCCAGCTCGCCAGGGCGGAGCTGGAGGCGCAGGCCGCGCGGCCGGGCGGTCCGCAACCGCGCTGCGAGCTCAGCGCGCATCCGAACGAGACGGAGGGGAACTGAACCATGGTGCAGATCACGGGAGTCGAGTCGGTCACCGACCAGAACTTCGCGGCCGAGGTGCTGAAGTCCGAACTGCCGGTGCTGGTGGACTTCACCGCCGACTGGTGCCCGCCCTGCCGGATGATCGCGCCGGTGCTGGCCGAGGTCGCCCGCGAGGAGGCGGGCCGGCTGAGGATCGTCCAGCTCGACGTGGACAAGAACCCGGAGACCCAGGCGGCGTACGGGGTGCTGTCGATGCCCACGCTGATGGTCTTCCAGGGCGGGCGGCCGGTGAGGAGCATGGTCGGTGCGCGGGCCAAGGCGAAGCTGCTGCGCGAACTGTCCGACGTGCTCTGAGCGGACACCGGCGGGCGGTCCGGGGCTCAACCGATCGGTCGACCCGGTGGGGGGTCAGGGCGGGTTGTCCCGGTTCGGCGGGGTGGCCTGGGCCAGCATGGGCCGCATGCCTCAGATGACCGAATCCCAGTGGCGGGCCTTTCTGTCCGCCGGTACCCGCACCGCCAAACTGGCCACCACCAAGGCCGACGGCAGCCCGCACGTGGCGCCGATCTGGTTCCTGCTGGACGGCGACGACCTCGTCTTCAACACCGGCCGGGACACCGTCAAGGGCCGCAACCTGGCCCGTGACCCCCGGGTGATGCTCTGTGTGGACGACGAGCAGCCGCCGTTCTCCTTCGTCGCGGTCCGGGGGACGGCGACGCTCGGCGACGACCTGCCCGAGGTGCGCGAGTGGGCCGGACGGATCGGCGCGCGGTACATGGGGGAGGACCGGCGGGAGGAGCTGGCGGCGCGCAACGGGGTGCCGGGCGAACTGCTGGTCCGGGTCAGGATCGACCACGTCGTCGCGGTGGCCGACCTGGCCGACTGAGCGCCGGCTTCCTTCCTTGCCGGGTAGGGTCGCTCGGCGCACGGCCCGCCCTCGTACCGGGTTGACCCTCACGCAACGTGAGGCGGCAGGCTGAAGCCATCGAGGAGGGAGCGGACCCGATGAGCACGTATTCGGTGGGACAGGTGGCGGCGATCGCCAAGGTGACCGTACGGACCCTGCACCACTACGACGAGATCGGACTGCTGTCGCCGAGCGGCCGCACCCCGGCCGGCTACCGCCGGTACGAGGACGCGGACCTCGACCGGCTGCAGCAGATCCTCTTCTACCGCGAACTCGGGTTCTCCCTCGAAGAGATCGCGTCCATCCTGGACGACGACTCGGTCAGCCCGACCGAGCACCTGCGCCGTCAGCACCAGCTGATCACCTCACGGATCGCGCAGCTCCAGGAAATGGCCGCAGCCGTCGAACAAGCCATGGAGGCGAGAAGGATGGGCATTCAGCTGACGCCCGAGGAGAAGTTCGAGGTCTTCGGCGCCGACTACCAGGAGAGCTGGGAGACCGAGGCCGAGCAGCGCTGGGGGCACACCGAGGCCTGGAAGCAGTCCCAGCAGCGAACCGGCCAGTACAGCAAGGCCGACTGGCAGCGGATCCAGGCGGAGACGGAGTCGCTCAACTCCCGTCTGGTGGAGGTGTTCCGGTCCGGCGCCGCCGCCGACAGCGCGGAGGCCATGGAGGCCGCCGAGGCCCACCGCCGGCACATCAGCGGCAACTTCTACGACTGCACCTACGAGATCCACCGCGGCATCGCCGGGATGTACGTCGGCGACCCCCGGTTCACCGCCACCTACGAGAAGCTCGCCGTCGGCCTGGCCCAGTGGCTCCACGACGCCATGGTCGCCAACGCCGACGCCCACCAGGCGTAGCCCCCGCCGCCCGCGGGGGAGGCGGCGGCCAACGGTCGCCGGGACAGGGGCGTTGACCACGGCGGCAGACCCGCCGCCGTGGTCAAGGCCGCCCGGGGACTCAGCCGTTGCCGAACTCGTGGACGCCCCACCAGCCGCTCTCGTCGTGGTAGATGCCGACGCCGATCTCGGTGTACGCGGGGTTGATCTGGGCCAGGTAGTGCGGGAGGTGGTTGCGCCACATGTCCTGGAACTGCACCGCGGCCTGTTCGGCGGTCATCGAGGGGTCGCTCCACATCACTATGCACTCCCCGGTGAGGGTGCGGTGCGCGGTGCGGCTGGGGCCAGCGCCGGAGGCGTTGGCGGAGTGGGCGAAGCCGGTCTCGCGCATGTGCTTCGCCCACTGGGTGGCGAAGGCGGCGAGATCGGACGCGGGCTTCAGCGCCGGGACCCCGGCCATCGCCCGCTCCTTGTTGATCAGCTGCAGCGAGATGGCCTCGGCGTCGGCCACGGACTGCGAGGCGGGCCAGTCGCCGCTCACCGTGGGCGCCTTCGCGGGCGGACCGCCGGGCGTGGCGGACCGGCCCGACGTGCGGTCACCCGTCCGGTCCTGAGCCGATCCGCCCGCGGCGGCGGTCCGTTCGCCCGGGGAGGCGGCGCCGCCCTTCGCGGCCGCGGTGCCGGACTGCTTCGCGGAGTCCTGGGCGGCGGTCGAGGAGCCGGCGGGGCCGGGAGCCGCGACGGTGGGGCTGCTGGTCGGGCTCGCCGACGCGGCGGCGGTGGGCGACGCCGCGGCGGTCGTGTTCGAGGGAGCGGCCGAGGGCGTGCCGAGGACCGGTGCGGGGGCACCGAAGTCCGGGAGGGCGGCGGCGGTCTGCGGCCGCGGAGCACTGCCCGAGGCGGCCAGGATGCCGAAGCCGGCACCCGCGGCGGCGACGACGAGTGCGGCCGCCCCGGCCATGGTGGCGATCCTGCGAGCCCGTCCGGCGCTTCCCGAGGCCGCCCGGCGGCGGTCGCGCCTGCGGGCCTGGCCTCCGGCACGCCTGTGCCCCTCTCCGGAGGGCGCCGTCACCACGGTCTCGAAGTCGCTGCTCATGGCCTACCTAGCGTCGGGGTCGTGTACCAACGCTTGGGAGACCCGCCACCCGGCCCGGGATAACGGAAAACGGGCCGGATGTGCGCAGTGATCTGGGTCTCTCAGGCCCGCCGGACCGGGGACTACGCGACGCCGCGGCCGAAACCGCGCCGGTGGGCCGTCGGCGAGGTGTGCATCGTCCGCCCGAAGTGGTGGCGGAAGGTGGCGGCGCTCTCGAAGCCGACGGCGGCGGCGATCTCCTCGACCGTGCCGTCGGGGGATTCGAGCAGCGGCAGGCTGGCGGCGATGCGCTGGGTGATGACCCAGCGCATCGGGCTGGTCCCGTTGCGCGCGGTGAAGTGCCGCAGGTAGGACCGCTCCGACATCCCGGCCTGCCGGGCGAGCAGCGGCACCGTCAGCGGAGCGGACAGGTGGTCCAGTGCCCACTGCATGGAGCGGGCTATCCCGTCCTCGTCCTCCTCGACCGGTCGGACCGCCGCTTCGATGAACTGGGCCTGCCCGCCGTCCCGGTGGGGCGGTACGACGAAGCGGCGGGCGACGGTGTTGGCGACCTTGGCGCCGTGGTCGCGGCGGACCAGGTACAGGCAGAGATCGATCCCGGCGGCACTGCCCGCGCTGGTGAGCACATCGCCGTTGTCCACGTACAGCACGTCGGGGTCGACCCGGACCAACGGGTAGCGCTGCTGCAGGAGTTCGGCGTACCGCCAGTGGGTGGTGGCCGCCCGGTGGTCGAGCAGCCCGGCGGCCGCGAGGGCGAAGGCGCCGGAGCAGATGGAGACGATCCGGGCGCCGCGATCGTGGGCGGTGCGCAGGGCGGAGACCAGGCCGGGCGGGACGTCGCCCGCGAACGGGTTGGGTACGCCGACCACCACGACGGTGTCGGCGGCGGCCAGTTCGTCCAGCCCGTACCGGGCCGTGATCGAGAAGCCGCCGACCGCGCCGAGCGGTGTTCCCGGCCGGTCGGCGCAGACCCTGAGCCCGTACCAGGGCGCCGCCAGCAGCCCGCTGAGCTCCGGCCGGGCCAGGCCGAACACCTCGACGACCACGCCGAGTTCGAACGGTGCCATGCCGTCGAAGGCGTACACCGCGACGGTGTGGACGGGCTCTGGCCGGGACCCGATCGTCACGGCGACCGGGCCGCCCGTGGCCTGCTGAGCGGACATGTCTGCCCCATTCCTCGCTGGCGGGATCCTGGCGAGTGTAGTCGTCCCGCCACCGCCGGAGCGCGGTCTTGGCACCGGATGACCGGGGTGTCGCGGAAGACCGGGGAAGACCCCAACCGGCCGTCGGGAGAACGCCGGTGAGCGGACCATCGGACAGACCGACAGGGGCGCGGGGAACCGCGCGGCCGCCTGGTGCCGCGCGCGGGTCCCCGCGCCCCTGGTGCCCGGTGGCCGTCAGGCGGTGAGGCTCGCCATCCAGGCCTCGACCTCGTCGGAGCGGCGGGGCAGCCCGGCCGAGAGGTTCTCGTGACCGTCGGCGGTGACCAGGATGTCGTCCTCGATCCGGACGCCGATGCCGCGGTACTCCTCGGGGACGGTCAGGTCGTCCTGCTGGAAGTACAGGCCGGGCTCGACGGTCAGCACCATGCCGGGCTTCAGCAGCGCGTCCACGTGCTCCTCGCGGCGGGACACCGCGCAGTCGTGCACGTCCAGGCCGAGCATGTGCCCGGTGCCGTGCAGGGTCCAGCGGCGCTGCAGTCCGAGCTCGATGACCTTCTCGACGTCGTAGACCGTGGCGTCCAGCAGGCCCCAGGCGAGCAGGTGCTCAGCCAGGACGCGCTGCGAGGCCTCGTGGAAGTCACGGAACCGGGCGCCCGGCCGGACGGCCGCGATACCGGCCTCCTGGGCGGCGTACACGGCGTCGTAGATCTTCCGCTGCAGGTCGTCGAAGCGGCCGTTGATCGGGAGGGTGCGGGTGACGTCCGCGGTGTAGAGGGTGCGGGTCTCCACACCGGCGTCCAGCAGCAGGAGCTCGCCGGGGCGGACCTCACCGTCGTTGCGGACCCAGTGCAGGGTGGTGGCGTGCGGGCCGGCGGCGCAGATGGAGCCGTAGCCGACGTCGTTGCCCTCGACCCGGGCCCGGCGCCAGAAGGTGCCCTCGATCCAGCGCTCGGAGGTGGCCACGGCCTGGCCCAGCTCCCGTACCGCGTCGGTGAAGCCCTTGACGGTGGCGGCGCAGGCGGCGCGCAGCTGCTCGACCTCCCACTCGTCCTTGACCAGGCGCAGCCCGCTCAGGAAGACCTTCAGCTCGTCGTCCTTGTCGGCGTCCAGCACCTCGGACAGCGCGGCCTCGAGGCCGGCGTCGTAGCCGCGCACCATCCGGGTCGGGACACCGTCGGCGGCGGCTGCCGCCAGCTCCTCGGCGGCCTTGCGGACGTCCCGCGCGGGCAGTCCGAGCAGCGCCTCGGCCTCGGTGAGGCTGTGGCGGCGGCCGACCCAGAGCTCGCCGTTGCCGTCCAGCCAGAACTCGCCGTTCTCGCGGTTGGAGCGGGGCAGCAGGTAGAGGTGGAAGTCGTGGCCGCGCTCGCCGGCCGGCTCGGCGACCAGGACCGCGTCCTCGGTCTGGTCACCGGTGAGGTGCACGTACTCGGTGGCCGGGCGGAAGTTGTAGTCGGTGTCGTTGGAGCGGGTCTTCAGGTTGCCCGCCGGGATCACCAGACGCTCGCCGGGGTACGCGGCGGAGAGCGCGGCGCGGCGCTCGGCGGCGTACCGAGCCTGCTCGACCGGCTGCAGGTCGCGCAGCTCGGTGTCGGCCCAGCCGGACTTCATCGACGCGGCGAGCTCGTCGGAGATCTCACCGTAGAGGCCGTTCTTCCGGCCCTTGATGGGCTGCTCGGTGGCTTCCTGGCCGCCGTCGGCAGCGCCTTCGGGGTTCTCCGCTGCCGCCGGGGTACGGTCCTCGGTCACTTACGTCGCCTCCTCGCGAGTGGTACCGCCCCGGACGCGTCGGATCGCGACACGCGCGGGCGGTCGTGCGTCCCATGGTACGGATGCCCGGCCGAACGGCTGCGCGACCGGTGGAGCCCCATCCGTGCCCGGACCTGCGACTCAGTGGCAGTGGACGGCTCGCCGGGTTCCTGGCCGGCCCGTCCCCGGCCCCCCGGACGGCCGGCCCGGACGCCTCACTCGCATCACTCGAAGCGGACCGCCAGCAGCACCAGGTCGTCCACGGCGCCGGCATCCCCGGCCGCCGGGCAGATGTCGAGGAGGTGGCCGCAGAAGCGGTCCGGTTCGAGGCGGACGTCGCGCGGGGCGTCGGCCGCGGCCCGCCGCAGCGCCGCCTGCCCGGCGTGCAGGGTCGGCCCGAAGCGCCGGGCCAGCCCCTCGGTGTAGAGCAGCAGCAGGTCCCCGCGCTCCGCGTCGAGCTCGACCCCGGGCGCCTCCCAGCAGGCGAGCATGCCGAGCGGAGCGGAGAGCGAGGTCTCGACGAAGTTGGCGCCGTACCGGGTGACCAGGACCGGGGGGCAGTGGCCGGCCCCGGCCAGGGTGATCCGCCGCTCCCCGGGCTGGACCCAGGCGTAGGCGGCGGTGGCGGTGCGCGCGGGCTCGGTGGTCTTGAGCAGCAGTTCGAGGTCGCCGAGCACCGAGACCGGGTCCTCGCCCTCCAGCACCACGTACGCCCGCAGTGCGGCTCGCACCCTGCTCATCGCAGCCGCCGCGCCGGGGACGGAGGAGGGGCCGGCGCCCGGTCCGTCGCCGGAGACGCTGCCGACGGTGAGGCCGAGGGTGCCGTCCGTGAGTGCGATGGCGTCGTACCAGTCGCTGCTCGCGGCCGCACCGGCCGAGCCGCTGGCCCGGCCGCCGGTGCAGCGGTCGAGTGCGGCGGGGACGCAGCGGGCGGCGAGCCGCAGCCCGGGGACGGCGGGCAGCCGGTCGGGCAGCAGGCCGCGGCGCAGCGCCTCGGTGGCCCGGTGGGTGCGGTCCGCCTCCAACTGCTTGGCCACCAGCGGCGCGGCGAACTCGCAGTACATCCGGGCCAGCTCCCGCCGCCGCTCGTCGGGTTCGGCGGGTTCGTCGTAGAACCAGACGGCGGCGCCGAGCGGTCCGTCCTGCTCGGTGGCGAGCGGCAGCGCGTAGCAGGCGCCGAGGCCGAGCTGTCCGGCCACCTCGCGGAAGCGCGGGCCGACGGAGGGGTCGGCGGCGAGATCGGCGACCAGCAGCTGCCCGGAGCCGCCGGGGCGACTGAGCAGTCCGGCGAACGGTCCGTGCTCGGCGGGGACGGTCTCCAGCGCACCGACGCTGGCCCCGTCCAGGCCGAGGCCGACCGGGCGTCCGGAGCCCGGGACGGTGGTGGTGATCAGCCCGCGGTGGGCACCGAGCAGGGCGGCGCCGGAGTCGAGGACGGCGGTCAGGGTGGCGGCGAGCCCGCGGGCGGCGGCGAGCCTGCCGGTGTGCTCGTGGAGCGAGGTGAAATCGGACAGCCATCCGGTCAAACGGTCCTGCAGCTCAGGCGTGTTGGGGACGGCGGCGGCAGAGGTCTCCGAGTCCGTGGCGACGGGACCCGCGAGCGCCGGATCCCGGACGGAATACTCCGTCAGCATGCGGCCGCCGCAGTGGTCGGCCCCGGGGGCGAGCAGGGCCGGCCCGGACGGCAGGCCGGGTACGGCTTCCGGCCCGGCCGGGCCGGCGGGCCCGGGCAGCGGCAGGTCAAGCGGCTTGGCGTCGGTCATTCCGCCCCAACTCCCCACAGACTGGTGTGTGCCACGCAGGACTCCCAGGAGCGCACAGAAGGACAGCGGCACACAAAAGGATCGCACCGCGCAAAAACACTGCTACGTCACTACTCGGCACCAATCCACCACTTGTACACAGGCCGATCGGGGCATGTCCAGAATCGGTGTGCGCGGCCGAGCGGCCGGTTCCGTGCCTGACGGGCGTGGGATACAACGGATGTGACGCCCAGTCGGCGGCCCGGATCGTAGGCCGCCGCGCCCGGCAACCCGGCACGGTCCGGCCCGACTCACCCGTACGGTGGAACCGTCGCGCTCCCGGCGTCGTCCATCCGGACGGATGCGGGATTCTCCTCGAGGGGCCCGAAGGCGGGGCTCGTGCCCGCCCGTTCGCGTTCCGTGTCGTGACGTCCTGCGGTGGCGCCGGTCGTGACACCGGCGGTGACGTGTCGTCAGTTCGAATGTTCCGAACAGTCAGCGTGGCCAGTGCAGTTCGAACAGCCAGTGCGGTTCGATTGGTCCGGGCCGCCCGGACCGCACCCGCGGCCCGGAGTCCGGTGATCGGGCCCGAACCCCCAGCGGTCGCGCCTGAGCCAGGCGGTCTCGGAAAGGAACGAGTGCTCATGCGACGTACGAGCCACGGGCAGGCTCGGCGCGGCCGGAACCTCCTGGGATGGACCTTCCCCGGTGCGAACCCCCGGTGGGCGTGCCGCAACTGGCTGCGCTGGCCCGGCAGTCGGCGCCACAGGCGGAAGGCGCTGCTGCGCACCGCGCTGGCGGCGGTCGGGCGCGGCTGGCCGGTACTGCCCGGTGCCCGTGCCGTGACCGGACTGCTCGGGCCGTGTTCCTGCGACGATCCGTGCTGCCCGGCTCCCGGCGCGCACCCGCACGACCCGCCGCTGCTGGCGGCCAGCACCGATGCGCGGATGGTGAGTTGGTGGTGGAGCGAGCGCAGCCCGGGCTCGCCGGTGCTGCTCGCCACCGGCCGGTCGGTGTGCGCGGTGAGCCTCCCGACGGAGGCCGGGCAGCGGGCGCTGGAGTACTTCGACCTGCTCCGGCTGCCGCTCGGCCCGGTGCTGGCGAGCCGGCGGCGGTACGTCCTGCTGGTGGCCCCGTACACGCTGGAGGGGCTCGGCGGCGTGCTCGCGGACCTGCCCTGGGTGCCCGGGTCGCTGCGCTTCCACGGGCCGGACGGCTATCTGCTGCTGCCGCCCGCGCAAGCCGCGGCCGGTCCGGTGCGCTGGATCAGGCCGCCGGCCGAGGGGGCACCGCTGCTGCCCCAAGTCGATCTGCTGCTAGGCGGGTTGATCGCGGCGAGCCGGGTCGCCCCGGACGGTAGCCGGCTGGCGTTCTGACCGCGGCCGGGGCCCGCAAGGCGGGTCGGGCCGCGCAATTCCGCGCCGCGGTCGTTCCGTCGCGGCTGTCGCGCGGTGGTTGCCGCCGAGCCGCGGTTCTCGTGCCGCGGTCTTCGCGCCGAGGTTGTCGTGCCCGGCTTCTCGCGCCCGACTTCTCGAACTCGGGGAACCTGTCTGGAAAATGGAAGATCCGGCCGCTGGCGACGGGGGATGCACCAGCGACCGGACTGTTTAAATGGTAACAAAGATCCGCGTCCGCGCAAATTGTCCACGGGATGTCCACGGGGCGTTCCACCTGGACATTTCCCGAAACGCGGGAGAAATGTGACGCGAGTCACCTTATCTTCTCGGCGGACCTGAGAGCCGTCAGTTGAGCGTCACCTGACGGTTCACCAGGTTGGCCCGGGTCCGGCGCTCGTCGGCGTTCAGCGGGGCGGCACCGGCCGAGGCCAGAGCCGCGAGGGTGTCCGCGAGGCGCTCGGCGAACTCGGCGGCGGGCTTCTCGCAGTCCTCCGCGGTCATCGTCGAAGGCAGGTCCCAGACCGGCACGGTGAGACCGTGCGCGCGGAACGAGCCGACCAGCTTGGTGTCCTGGCCGAGCGAGGACTGGCCGGCGGTGCTCAGCCGGGCGAGTGCGTCCAGCAGCTGCTCCTCGGGGACGGTCATCACCCAGCGCAGGTGGTTCTTGTCCGGCGCGGCGCACCAGAACGCGGAGTCCACGGACGAGAGCTTCTCGGTGGGGATGGCGGAGGCGTTGGCACGCTCCAGCGAGGCGGCGACCTCGCCGGCGGCGCCCTCGGCGTCCTCCAGCCAGAACTCGAACCCGGTGAACACGGTCGGGGAGAACTCGGCGTCCAGATCCAGCAGTTCCTGCAGGCGGCGGCCGCCCGGGGTGGTCCGGCGGGCGGGCACCGGGGTGCCGGGCTCGGTGGCCAGGGCCAGCTCCAGGGCGTCGGCCAGGTCGCGGCTCAGGTCGCCGGAGGAGGACTGGGTCTGCAGACCGATCAGGATCGAGCCGTCCTGGCGGCGCAGCGCGGGCCAGGCCAGCGGCAGCACCGTCGCCAGGGTCACCGAGGGCACCTCGCCGACCGCGAGTGCCCTGGCCTCGGCGTTCAGCGTCAGCGGGGCGGTCGCGGCCGGGACCAGCTCGCGCAGCGCGACCCAGTCCGCCTCGCCCGGCAGACCCTCGAACGGGCGGTGCACCAGCGTCTGCACCGCGTGCGCGGCCTCCCGGCCGTGGCAGGCCTTGTAGCGGCGGCCCGACCCGCACGGGCAGTCCTCACGGGCACCGACGACGGGGATCTCCCCCGTGCTCACGGCGGTGGACGGACGGCGCTGCGGCGACTTCTTCGCGGCCTTCTTGGCCATGGTGCGGCTCTCCCGGAAACGGCGATGACTTGCTCCCGCGCAGCCTAGCTCCAGGGGAGCGGGCGAACACGCTCTTCGGAACGCCACTGGGGTGTCCTTCGACCCTGGGCCCGGTCGGAAGCCGACCTCGGGGCCCGGTCGGAAGCGCGCCCGCCCCGGCGGGAGGGGGTCAGGCACTCCTGGCGCTCGTCACGTGGCTCACCCGAGCCGGCAGCAGGGCCCAGACCGTCACCTGACCGGGCTCGTCGCGAACACCCCAGTCGCTCGCCAACTGCCCGACGATGCTCAGGCCGCGGCCACCGCGCGAGGTCATCGAGGGCCGGGCGGGCAACGGCCGGGTGGCCGCACCGCCGTCCGTCACCTCAAGGCCGAGCAGGCCGTCGCCGTGCAGCTGCCAGCGCACCAGAATGCCGCCCCCGTCACCGAGATCCGGATCCAGTAGATCGGCCACCGACGTCACGGAGTTCACGGAAGTTCCCGAAACCCCCGGTGCCCCCGAACTCTCCCGGCTCTCCCCGTCCCCGTCGAGTGCCGCGAGAAGCGGCAGCGGACGGGCGTATCGACAGGAATTGCTGAGCAGTTCGGAAAGGATCAGTACCGCATCGTCAATCACCGCGTCCGGTATCTCGCGCTCTCCCAGATCGCGCCGTAGCCGCCGCCGTGCGACTGCGACACTGGCCGGGCCGTGCGGAACGGCCATGGCCGATGAAGTGGGACCGGACTTGACAAGCACAGCGTGCGCGACCATCAATGCCACCCCCGGACCTCCTTCAGCGTTCGCCGAGGGATGGATGCCCCCTGGGAATCCGTCGGAAACGACCGGTCGGCGATCCTGACCCGACATTTCCGGGGGCCGCAACTCACGGTACGCAAATGGTGATTAACTGCTCACGCGCTGTTGTGAAAGCGCATGGAATTCGCCAACAAGGTTGCCTTCGGCCTTGTTTGCGCTGTCCTTTGCGCCCCCACTTCACGCCCGCGTACACCAAATCGCCTGCCGTGGTTGGCAACTGCCCAGGGTGAACGCCGGTGGCCGAGGACGGCCGCTGTGGTGGGTGTCCGCCACGGCCGCCGTCCGTCACGGTCAACGCGCGTCACGGCTCATGTGGGCCCACGGTCCACGCGCGTCACACTCCACGCCGGTCCCGGACCGTTCCAGCCGGTTCCGGCCGTCTCGGCGAGAGGCCGTTATCGGCCGAGTTGGGCCAGTACCTCGCGCGGGCGGTTGGTGATGAGCGCCTCCACACCGAGCTCCAGGCAGTACTCGACGTCCGCCGGATCGTCCACCGTCCACACGTGCACCCGGTTCCCGGCCCGCCTCAGGGCCGGCACCAGACCGGGGTCGGCCCGGATCAGCTCGATGCCGGGACCGGCGATCCGGGCGCCGCCGGGCAGCCTGCTGGTCCGGCCGAGCAGCGGCAGCCGGCGCTCCGCCAGATAGACGGTGGGAATGGCGGGCGCGGTGCGGCGGATCCGGTGCAGCGAGAGCTCGGAGAAGCTCATCACCCGCACCGAGGACTCCGCGGACATCGCGGGCAGCAGCCCGTAGTACCCGAGCATGCGCAGCAGTTCGGTCTCGGTCCCGCCGCGGTGCCGGGTCGGGTGCTTGGTCTCGATCGCCAGCTCGATCCGCCGTCCGGCGTCGGCGACCAGTTCCAGCAGCTCGGCCAGGGTGAGGACCGGGCTGGGTTCGGGTGCCCCGGGCGACTTCCAGGAGCCGAAGTCCAGCCGGGAGAGCTCGGCCAGCGTCATCGCGGACACCGTGCCCCGTCCGTTCGAGGTGCGCTGGACGGTGCGGTCGTGGACGCACACCAACTGCCCGTCGGCGGTCAGCCGTACGTCGCACTCCAGGCCGTCCGCGCCTTCCTCGATCGCGCGGCGGTAGGCGGCGAGGGTGTGCTCGGGGAGGGCGGCGGAGGAACCCCGGTGCGCGATGACCCGGACGGCCGTGCGGTCGATGGTTCCTGGTGCCGTCGCTGAGAGGTCACGGGTTTCCACGACACCAACCCTACGGGGCGGTAGCTGGCCGGGAACCATCGGCACGGGGAACTCGCGGTGAAGAAAGCCGGCAGCGGAGGCGAAACGGCGCGGGAAGACAGGAATCCGTCCCCGGGCCGGGCCCGGGGACGGATCGCTGCTCAGGCGGCCGAACCCTCCCGCCGGACCAGGGTCAGCAGCCAGGTGGCCAGCGCCGGCACCAGGAAGCCGAACAGCGAGGCCGAGCTCCACTCCTGCGGCGTGAAGTGCACCGCGGACTGCAGACCCGTCCACAGGTCGGTCCACCAGCCGGCGATCGGCGTCGGGGACAGGAACTGGTAGACGGCGAAGCCCAGCAGCCACGGCGCCAGCATCAGCCAGCGGGCTGGGGCGTCCTGGTCGAGGTTCCAGCCGCGCCGGCCGGCGCCGAAGAAGTAGTCCACCGCGAGCACGGCCAGCAGCGGCACGAACACCGAGCCGATCAGGCCGAGGAAGTTGTAGTACGAGTCGGTGAACTCCTGGATCTGGAGGGCCAGCACGGTGACCAGCACGCCGATCCCGCCGGTCAGCAGGCGGCGGTCGACCCGGGGGAGCAGGTTGTGGATGGACATCGCGGTCGAGTACACGTTGGCGAACGACTGGTCGGTCTCGCGCAGCACCAGCACCAGCAGGAAGAGCCAGCCGGCCGCGACCCCGGTGAACGAGGAGAAGATCTTCGAGGCGTCGCCGCCGGACTGCAGCAGCGCGATCAGGCCCACCACGTAGCACCAGACCTGGGCCAGCGTGTAGCCGGAGAAGGTGCCCCAGTACGCCGCCGAGGAGGTGCGCGAGTGCCGCGTGTAGTCGGCAGCCAGCGGGACGAAGGAGATCGAGACGGCGATGATCGCGTCGGTCGCGTGCAGGAACCCGTTCCAGTTGCCCGCGCCCGGGTCGGGGAAGCCCTGGCGGCCCAGCTGCACCGTGAAGTACACCATCGCCAGACCGACCGCCGCCGCGACGTACCTGCGCAGCACCGCGATCGAACCCAGCGGCCAGATGGTCAGCGTGGTGGTCACCGCACCCGCCAGCACCACGAACAGCCAGCGCCAACCCTCGGTGCCGGCCACCGCCTGCGCGCCCATCGCGATCACCATGAGCTCGTAGACGCCCCAGCCGATGCACTGGGCGATGTTCAGCACCGTCGGCAGGTACGAGAGCTTCGTGCCGAACAGCCCGCGCAGCGACGCCATCGCCGGGGCACCCGTCCGGGCACCGATCAGCGCAGCCACACCGAGCATCGCGGTACCGATCACCGTGCCCGCCACCACCGCCGTCACCGAGGCCGCGAAGGAGAGCTCGGAACCCGCGGTGCCCAGCACGGTGGCCGCACCGCTGAAGCCCATCAGGCTGACGCCGAGGTTGGCCCAGAGCGCGAACTGGTCGCGGAAACCGAGGGTGCGGGGAGGCGCGGTGTCCAGCGTCAGCGGCGCCTCGGGGCGCGCGGCGGTCGTGGACGCGTCAGACGGTGGTGCAGAGACAGCCGACATGGCCAATGCTCCCTACGCCGGCATTACCCGGACAGGTTCGAGCGGTCTGCGCCCCCTCGCCCCATCGCCGGTGTGAATGGCGTACGGTCCGATCAGCGCACTCTCAGCCTGGACGGTCCAAGCTCCCGCGTGTCAGTTTGGAGCGGCCAGGTTAACCGCAGGGCCCCCGGAACCCCAAGGCCGAGGGCGCTCGTCCGGATCGCGGACGGCCGGCGCACCCGGTCGGCGTAGTTGGTCGGCGCGCCGGTTGGTATACCCGGTCGGACCGCTCGGACGGAGCGCTCGGACGGGAAACCTGTCGGGAGCATGTCGGGAGTACCTAAGGATTCTCACGAGTTCTTCAGAGGGCTCCTTACGGCAACTGAATCCTGGATGCGAAAAACTATGGGTCAAGGTCCTGTCAGTTATGGAGGTCGTCCGTGAGCACCGAGCACGCGAGTGGGTCCGCCGGGCCGGAGGAGGAGCGCTCCTCCGACGGCCAGGGGGCGGTGGGTCCGGCTCCTGACGCCGCGTCGGCTGGTGCCGCACCGGTCGTCGAGTCCGCGCCTACGGTCGCCCTCACCAAGCTGAGCGACGCGGAGGCCGCCGAGCCGTCCGCCCCCGCCGCCGCGGGCGAGTCCGACGCTCCGGCCCCCACCTACCTGGACGCGCCGCCGCCGACCGCCCCGGCCGCGCCTGCCGCGCAGAGCTACCTGGACGCGCCGCCGCCGGTCGTCCAGGCCCCGCCGCCGGCTGCCGGGAACCCCTACGCCGCGCCGGCCGCCTCGGCCGAGCAGACCACGGTGCTGGGCGCCGAGGGGCAGCAGCACCACCCGTTCGGCGCGGGGCAGCCGCTCGGCGGCTGGGGCGCGCCTCCGGCCGGCCCGGGCGAGCCCGGCGTCCCCGGCTACCCGGGCAAGTTCGGTGCCCAGGGCTCCCCGCAGCCCCGCAAGCGCGGCGGCCTGGTCGCCCTGATCGCAGCGGTCGCCCTGGTGGCCGGCCTCGCGGGCGGCGCGATCGGCGCCACCGTCGGCGGCAACAGCGGCAGCTTCACCAACTCCGGCGCCAGCCACACCAGCACCACCATCCAGGCCGGGGACAAGACCATCGACCGGGCCCCGAACTCCATCGCGGGGATCGCCGCCAAGGCGCTGCCCAGCGTGGTCACCATCAAGGCCCAGGGCTCGCAGGAGTCCGGCACCGGCACCGGTTTCGTCTACGACACCGAGGGCCACATCCTCACCAACAACCACGTGGTCGCCCCGGCGGCCAACGGCGGCAAGCTGACCGTCAAGTTCTCCGACGGCTCCGCGTACACCGCCTCGGTGGTCGGCCGCGCCCAGGGCTACGACGTGGCCGTGATCCGGCTCGACAACCCGCCGAAGGACAAGCTGGTCCCGCTCCCGCTCGGCGACTCCGACAAGGTCGCGGTCGGCGACGCCACCATCGCCATCGGCGCGCCCTACGGCCTCGAGGGCACCGTCACCACCGGCATCGTCAGCGCCAAGGACCGCCCGGTGGCCTCCGGCGACGAGACCGGCGCCCAGTCGTCCTACATGAACGCACTGCAGACCGACGCCTCGATCAACCCGGGCAACTCCGGCGGGCCGCTGCTCAACAGCGCCGGCGCGGTGATCGGCATCAACTCGGCGATCCAGTCCAACACCGGCGGCTCGGGCGGCCGCGCGGGCAGCATCGGCCTCGGCTTCGCCATCCCGATCAACCAGGCCAGCCGGGTCGCCCAGGACCTGATCAAGACCGGCACGCCGGTCTACGCGATCATCGGCGTACTGCGCAACGACGACTACAAGGGCGACGGCGCGCAGATCCAGACCGGACCGGTCCAGGGCACCCCGGCCGTCACCCCCGGCGGCCCCGCCGACCAGGCCGGCCTCAAGGCGGGCGACGTCATCACCAAGCTGGGCGACCACCCGATCGACAGCTCCCCGACCCTGGTCAGCGAGATCTGGACGTACAAGCCCGGCGACAAGGTCTCCGTCGAGTACATCCGGGACGGCAAGACCGCCAAGACCACCATCACCCTCGGCGAGCGCAAGGGCGACACCCCCTGACCCCGCCACCCCGGAAAACGCCCCGCTCCGGAAAAGCGTGTGCACCGAACCCCTCCGGACCCGTTAGGCTGACCTCCGCCAGGAGGGTTGCCCGAGCGGCCTAAGGGAACAGTCTTGAAAACTGTCGTGGCGTGACCCGTCACCGTGGGTTCAAATCCCACACCCTCCGCACGTGGGCGTAGTCCCAGCTCAGGGCGGGTACCGGCAAGCAGCCGGTACCCGCCCTTCGCTGTTCCGTCCTGCGGTGTCCGCCGTCGTTCAGCGCGCGTGGAACGTCCGTGGAACGTCCGTGGAACGCGTGGCCGGCCGGCGCGCCGACGATGAAGGCGGTGCTGCGGTGGCGCTCGTAGAGGGACTGCCCCTGCACCGGGGCCGAGCGACTGGCAGAAGCTTCGTCGTCCGCCGTGTCGGTTCTGGGAGGGGTGCCGGCGTGGAAGGCGCGACATCGGGATGCGCTCCCACGTCGCGTGTCGGCGCGCCATGCCGGAGTCACGCCCATCCGATGGACCCGACTGGGCCGGACTCCGCGCACGCCCGGCGCGCCGTGATCTGCAGCAAAGCCGATGAGGTATGCAGGAAGGCATAAGTGATTAACCGTCACTTATGCAACCTTCATCAATTCTCACCAGGAGACGCACAATGCGCCGTTACAAGGCACTGGGGTCGGTCGCGGGAACCGCCCTGGCCGCTGTCCTCGCCTGCGCGCCACTCGCACATGCTGCCGCCCCGGTCCCCGACACCCTCGGTGGTGATGGCAAGGGCAAGGTCAAGGTCATCAAGCTCGTCGCCCTCCTGCGACAGGCGGCCGGCATCCCGGTGGACGGTGGGTTGAGCCTCGGTGACCGGCAAGTCGGTAACGACGATCTCTTCCAGAACGGCAACAGGGTCGGCAGCGACGGCTTCGTGTGCACGGTCACCAGCCTTTCGCCGGACGAGCGGGAGTGCGAGATCACCCTCCACCTGCCCAAGGGCGACATCGCCATCCAGGGGCTCGCCCCTGTGATCCACAGCTTCCCCACCGAGTTCACGCTCGCGATCACCGGCGGCACCGGCGTCTACAAGAACGCCCGCGGTTTCGTGACCGGCACCAATGTCAACGACACGGAGACGGACATCACGCTCCACCTCACCTAGCGATGCCCGGGGCGGCGACCGCGACGCCCCGCCACCGGCGGACTCCGGAGGCCCGGCCACCAGAGGCCCTGCCGCTATACGCCGACCACTCCGCGATCACCCGAGTCGGGGCTTTCGTTCGATCGGCAACCCCTTGATCGGTACGACAACGGCTTCTGACGCCGTTGTCGATCTGGCACAGAACTGGCGCGACGACGATGGAGACGGCGCTGCGGGGATGCTCGTAACCGTCTGACCTGCAGCGGAGCGCTCACAGCGACCAAGTCGGGCGCAAGACTTGAACACTGTCGTGGCGTGACCCGTCACCGTGGGTTCAAATCCCACACCCTCCGCACGTGGGGATCACCCCAGCTCAGGGCGGGTACCGGAAGTCTTCGGCACCCGCCCTTCGCTGTTCCGTCCGCTGTCGTCCCGGGCGTGTGGCCCACCGGTGGACCGTGATCGGGTGGGCCGGCCGGGTCCAGTAGCGTTTCGACCCGCCGGGCCTCGCTGCGTGGTGGCGCGGACGGCGCCGTGCTGCCGGGGCATCGATACGCTGACGCCGTGGCGAGGACTGAGCTGCTGGTCAATGTGCGGGGGCACCGCATCGAGTCCCTGATGGACTTCCGCGAGGCGCTAGTCTCGGTGAACCCCGAAGCCCTCGGCTACTGGAAGGGCCGGAGTCTGGACGCGCTGTGGGACATCATTGAGAACCGGGGCTTCTCCGACCTGCTCGACTCCCACGACGTCCTCGTCGTTCGCGCGGACCGCAGCGAGTTCCTGTCCCCGGAGAACCGGGTCGGCGCGGTGCTGCTGGAGCTCTTCGAGAGTGCGACGCGCGCGCGACTCGAGTTGTTCTGATACCCGCTCACCGTCGGGGTGCTGCTCGGCGCAGACCTTGTGCGGCGGTCTGCGCGGCTCGTTGCGTGGGGAGCAGGGCGGTGGTTTGCGCGGGCAGCCCAGTCGCCGTCGGTGCACAGCGCCTTGGTCAACGGTCCGCTCACCTCCCTCCGCTCCACGGGGGCCAGCTCAGTCGGGTGGCCGAAGTCTGCGTACTGGAGTCGGCGGAAACGCGGATGCTCCGGCAGACCCGTGGTGCCCTGGTCAGGCGACCAGCGAGGCTGCCCACGCCGACGCGGTCGAGCGCGACGCTCACATGGCCGTCGTGGAGGCCAGGGCCCGGGCATTGGCCGAGTTCGGTTGGAGCTACCCGGCAGGGACATGAAGGCGGGGCGTTCAACAGACAGCGACCAGGCCCACCCGCCTGGTGTGTTGTGGGTGGGCCCGGCCGTTCTGAGGCGTAGCGATCGTTGCGACATGAGTGCCGTCGGGCTGATGCCGGCTCTGCTACGTGTTGGCGTGATGCCGTGCGTAGTAGGCAACCTCAATGGCGGTTAAGCCCCAGAAGAAGGCGGTCCCCGCCACCACGACTGGGTTCAGCGCCATAGCGGCGGCCCCCAACCCAGCGGCGGCAGCGCCGGCCCCGCCGGCTCCGAGAGCGATGGGGTCGCCGAGAGCGCCGAGACGCGTCATACGGGCTTTCCCGGCTCGCAGGAATCCTCTAGACACGGTTACGACACTTAATACGATCACACCGCCCCACAGGAGCCACATGGCATTCCCTCTCGTGATGGTCCGTCAGCTGCAGTATTCACCACTTCTATGCAGGCGTGATCGCCGTGGTCCTTCACTTGCGAGTGGAGTCCAAGGACCAAGAGGCCGGCAATGAGTGTCTAGCAGGTGCTTCCCGGCCTGAGAGTCGGGGGAGTCTCGTACTCACCCTCGTGGAGGCCGAGTTCAACTCGATGCCCGCGACCAGTGCGCCCAGCAGGTCGACCCGCCGGTTGCGAGCTTCCGCGCGCGGCACCACCGCGCGTTGGCCCGACGCGCGACCAGGCGTGGCCGGTGGGCATGGTGGATGCGAAGTCCGACTCGTTGAGGCAGGTCGAATCGCGCGTGCCCGCATCGGCCTCCGTCCGCAAGTCCGCAATTCCTCCGGATCAGTTGGCGCTGCCCGGGTCGTCGATCCCGGCCGATGTCGGGACGTCCCGGCGGATCCCTTGGGTGAGATGGAGGTCGTCGTCAGGGCTCGACCGATGATGAGTTGACGCCGAATCAGTTCCGTGCGCCAGTTGATCTTTGCCCGTGCCTCCCCTCTAACATGGGCCGCAGATCTGAGGGGGCTACCGATGACAGGACCGTTGACGCGGCTCAGGGCCGTCGCCGTGAACATCGACGGCGTGATGCTGAACGACACCTTCAGTCCGGTGATCCACCACTTCATCACCAGTCGGGGTGGCCGGTACTCGGCCGAGGTAGAGCGCCGGATCTTCTCGCAGCGGCAGGCGGACGCCGCCGTTGTGCTCGCCGAGGCCGCCGGGGTCGACTGGCCGGTCGAGCGGACCCTGGAGGTCTACTTCCAGGAGCGGGCCGAGTACCTGGAGCGTGATCCGAACCGGGTGCTGGACGGCGCGGTCCGGTTGGTCGAGCGGCTTCGCGCGCTCGGGCTGCGGACCGTCTGCTACGGCGGCCTGGACCGCTCCCACTTCGACCGCTATCTCGGCGAGCACTCCGGGCTGTTCGACGAGCCCGGGTACGTCTGCACCAATGACTTCCGTCCGGGAGTCAAGGAGATCGTCACCGAGGTGTTCGGCCTGGGCTTCGACGAGGTGCTCTTCATCGACGACGTGGCCCGGGTGGCCGAGCACGCCAGGGCGCTGGGTGTCCCGTTCATCGGCCACCCCTCGGACTTCGAGCACGGCCACCAGCGGGAGTTGATGCGGGAGGCGGGTGTTCGCCACATCGTGGACTCGCTCGACGTGATCGACGAGACGCTGGTCCGCGAACTGGATGCGGCGGCCGAGGCCGGCCAGCTCTGGCCGGAGCAGGCCGGGGCCGTCACGGGCTGAGCACGCCCGCAGCCGGGCGTACCGGTGGCCCGGCGTACCCGCTCGGCGCACCGGTGGCTGGACGCCCGGCAGGCCGGCACTCGCCACCTCCGTGGCGATGCGAGCACGTCCGTAACGAGCGCCCGTGGCCGTGCGGGCCCGTTCCGAAGGCGCGGATCGCGGCCTCAGGAGCCCGGCGGCGGGCGGCAGCGCCGTCACACGGTGAGCGGCACCCGCGCGGCCACCGAGATGGTCATGGTGAAGGCGGTCTCCCCGAACTGTTCTCCGCGGATCACCAGACGCCGGCCGGAGGGGTCGTCGCCCGCCACCTCGTCGGCCGTGATCCAGCAAGGTGCCTCGAACTCCACGTACTTGGTGAAGGACGTGTCGAGCGAGGTGATCATGTCCGCCTCCGGTGCCATCGCCCGGGCCGCCTGACGGGCGGCCTCCATCAGCACCATGCCGGGGATGTGGTCGCCCGGGTGGTCGAAGAGCACCGGGTGCCGGCTGTCGGCGCGCAGTTCCCAGCGGTTGGCGAGCCCGGTCGAGGAGAGGACCACGTCGAAGCCGATCCGCCGGCCGACGAGGGCGGGTTCGATCGGTGGGGGAAGCACCGTGCTGGGCCGGGCGGTCAGGTAGTCGCCGCGGAGGCGGCGGTAAACGGCCGGTGCTATGAAACTGGCCTTCAGGCCGGCGCTGGCCACCCGGGCGCCGTCGCGCAGGAACTGGGCGTCGTAGCGGACACCGCTCAGCCTGCGGCCGCTGTAGCGCAGATCGGACGCGGTGACCATCAGCTCCAGGTCGGCCGGTGTCCCCCTGACCTCCAGCCCCTGGAGATCGGAGTCGAAGCGCATGGTCTCCAGCAGGAAACAGCTGTCCATCGATACGTCGAGCTCGGCGTGAGCAAGTAAGGTACCGACCTGTCGGATGGTTTCCGCAATGAGAAGGGGGTCATGGTGAAAACCGTCGGGAGACGTGAAGAAGCTGTGACCTCGGGGCCACTGGGCCGAAACGCCGAAGTGTGTGGCATCCAGTCGGTGCCAGCGGGTCAGCAGAACCTCGGCCACGGCGGCGCGGTGTACCAGTTCCCTGGGGACAGTGCTGCTGAAGTGCGCTTTTGTCGAGGCTATCCGGTTGGTTACGGAGTTGAACGGCGGCTTGAACAGTGCCCAGTCCGGGGCTGCGGCGATGGACGGCGACTCGATCATGGCCCCTCTCCCGAGGATCACGAAGAGCGTGGTTCAGGGCCCCGTTGACCCTGGCATCACAATACAGGCCAGCCGGTTTATTTGTGGAGTGCTTCGTCCTTCAATCTTGCGAACGGGGCGGGGCGTAGCAGTGGTACGACAGGAGAGTCCTGATGGCACAACAGGAGCGCGCGATCCGTACGCGCCGGATGATCTTGCAGGGGGCTGCGGAGGTCTTCGACGAGTTCGGCTATGACGCGGCATCGATCAAGGAGATCCTGTCCCGGGTGGAGGTGACCAAGGGCGCGCTGTACTTCCACTTCCCCTCCAAGGAGGCGCTGGCCCGAGGGGTGATTCAGGAGCAGACCCTGCATCTGCGGGTGGCGGAGAACGCTTCCAAGCTCCAGGAGCTCGTGGACATCACCATGGCGGTCGCGCACGTCCTGCCGGAGGACGCCATGCTGCGGGCCGGGATCAGGCTCGCGGTGGAACGCGGATCGGTCGACTTCGGTGACAGCAACCCGTTGCTCGCGTGGACCGAGGTGCTTGGGGCGCTGGCCGAACAGGCAAAGCAGCAGGGCGAGTTGCTGCCGCAGGTCGACCCGATGGAGACCACCGAACTGATCGTCAGCAGCTTCCCCGGCATCACGCTGTACTCGCAGGTGGCGGCCGGGCTGGCCGACGTGGAGAGGCGCGTCTCGGTCCTCTGGCAGCACCTGCTGCCGTCCATCGCGACGCCCTCGGTGCTGGCGCGGCTGGACACCGCACCGGGACGCGGCGCTCGCGCGCTGCTGTCCGTTGGCGAGGCCGGCGGAGAGTCGGCCGAGTAGGCGGCGTTCCGGCGGGGTGCGGACCTCCCGGTGCCGCATCCCGTCGTCGGTCATTCTCCTTGCGCGGCCGATGAGTCGGGCGCTTTCTCGGTGCTTTTCCGGTGCAGTTCCGGTGCGCCCGGTTCGTAGGCCCCGAACCTTGAAGGAAACAGGCCATCCGGTACTGAACCGGAGGCGTTCAGTCGGTCGAGGTGCTCGGGCAGCACCAGTGCCGGGAGGACCGCCCACCACATGCGGGTGAGCATCTCCCGGTCGAGCCACCGGGTCTCCTGCCGGGCCAGCAGTTCGACCCCCACCGCCGCGGCGCCGAGCAGGTCGGCCGCCACCTCCATCGGAGCCCCGGTGTGGATCTCCCGCCGCCAGGCCGCGCGCCGCAGCAGCAGTCGCACCATGCGCACCCAGCTGGCCTGCGGCGACGGGCAGACGGACCGGTCCAGGCCGGGGTCGCCGGTCAGCCGGAGGCCGGCCCGGAACACCACGTCGTCGTCGATCCGGCGGGCCACCGAGTGGCACAGGTGGATCAGGTACTGGATGGTCGGGCCGCCGGACGCGCGGGCCTGGCGGACGCACTCGCGCAGCCCGTCCCGGGAGCCTGCCAGCACCGCCTCCGCCAGCTGCTCCTTGGAGCCGAAGTGGAAGTACAGCGCGCCCTTGGACATGCCGGAGAGCCTGGTGACGTCCCCCAGGCCGGTCATGGTGTAACCGTCGGCGTCGAAGGAGGAGGCGGCGGCCTCGATCAGTAGCTGCCTGGTGCGTTCTGCCCGTTCCTGGCGGGGCATGACTCTCCCTCGTGCTGGGCGGCCGGGCTGCGGGCGTGCGCGGCCGACCGGGTTGCCATGGACCCGCCGTTCCGCTGCCCCGCAGACGGCCGGGCGGTCGCGGGGAGGGGCAGGTGTGCGTGGGTCGCAGCTTAACAAACCAACTGTGCGGTATCACGCCTTCGGGCGACTTCACCGCAACTGGGCAAAGCCTTTGGCGGGGTATTTAAAACCAACCAGTCGGTACGATATGGTCCCTGGGTCAGCGCGACACCCGGTCTCCGGCGCGGCGTCCGGAGGGGCGGGTGGACGCAACCGCAGAGGAGGGGACGCGGGCTGTGGATCGGATCGAGAAGGATGTTCCGGACCGGATCTGGGGGGACGTGGCGGACGACTTCGTCACGGACTTCTCCCGCCGGATGCTCGCCTCGCTGAAGCGCCGTGACCAGCGGGCCCGTGGCGAGTGGTACATCGCCGGGCTGCTGTCGGTGCCGGGCCGGAAGTCGATGCGGGCGCTCGCCTCGGTGGCCGGTCAGGGTGCGGCCGAGCAGAGTCTGCACCACTTCATCAGTGACTCCTCGTGGGACTGGCAGGCAGTCAGGCACGCGCTGGCCCGGCACCTGGACCGCGTGGTGTTGCCGCAGGCCTGGGTGCTGAGCTCGATGGCGGTTCCCAAGGCGGGTGCACACTCGGTCGGCGTCGAGGAGTCCTTCCGTACCGAACTGGGTCGGGTGGTCAACAGCCAGCGGGCGTACGGCGCCTGGCTGGCCAACGAGGACCTGAGTGCCCCGGTGAACTGGCGGCTCTTCCTGCCGCCGGGCTGGCTGGACGACCAGGAGCGCCGCAGGCGCGCCAAGATTCCGGACGAGGTCGCCGGCGCCAGCCTCGAACTGTGCGCCGTGAGCGCGGTGGTGGAGCTCGCCGGCACCGACTGGGGGCTGCGGCGCCGGCCCGCCGTGCTGGACGCCCGCGAACTGGACGCCACCGTACTGGTCGAGGAGTTCGCCCGGCGGGGAGTGCCGTTCGTGATGCGGATCGGCGGTGCCACCCGACTGATCGGCTTAGATCCCGGGTTGCCCGGGCTGGGTGAACGGATGTTCCAGGCGCAGCAGTTGATCGAGCGGGCGAAGCGTTCCTCCCGGCGGGTGGGCTGGGTCGACCCCGACTACTCGATCACCCGGTCGATCCTGGTCGGCGGAACCCGGGTGACCATGCCCTCGATCCGCCGACACGGCGCACCCGGGATGCCCGAGCGGGCGCTGACCCTGGTCGGCGGCTGGGCCGGTGCCAAGGGGCAGCCGGCCGAACTCTGGCTCTCCAACATGGTGGAGGTGCCGCCGGTGGCGCTGCTGCGGCTGGGCCGGCTCACCCGCCGGGTGGCCAAGGACTTCACCGGGGTCAGTGCGAAGGTCGGCATGCGCGACTTCGAGGGGCGCAGCTACGCGGGCTGGCACCGCCACGCGACCCTGTGCTCGGTCGCGCACGCGATCTCGGTGCTCTCCTCGGCTCGGCGCCAGGGTTTCGACCACTCCCAGGAGCTGTCGGCGTAGCGAAGGCGGGCGGCAGGAGAGCGAGGGGCGCGGCGGCGGGTCAGTGCGGCCCGTGCGACGGGTCAGTGCGGCCCGTGCGACGGGCAGGTTCAGCCCGCGTGACGGGCCAGTTCGGCCCGGCCGGCCGCGCGCATGGCGTCGAGCGGCACATCGCTCCGTCCCGTGATCAACTCCACCTGCCGGGCGGCCTGGTGGACCAGCGTGGACAGCCCGTCCGCCACCGGGTTCCCGGCGAATCCGGCGGCCTTGGCGAGCCGGGTGGGCCAGGCGGAGGGGACCACGTCCAGTACGGCGGCCCGGGAGTGCATGATCACGGCCGCGTACTGGTTCGCCGCCCCGGGCGGCAGGGTCGAGATGACCAACTCGGTGCCGTGCAGCAGCTCTTCGAGGTGGTCGAAGGTGTGGATGTCCACGGCCATGCCCAGCCGTACGGCCGCCGAAGCGGCTTCGGCCGCGCGCCGGCGCTCGCGGACGACCAGACCGGGGTCCCGGACGCCGAGGTCGCGCAGGGCGGCGAGGGCCGAGGCGGCGGCGGCGCCGCCGCCCAGCACCAGGGCCGAGCCGGGGTCGTCCACCCCGGCCTCGCGCAGGGCGAGGACGATTCCATGCGGGTCGGTGTTGTCCCCGAAGGTCCGGCCGTCGCGGAAGACCACCGTGTTGACGCCGCCGATGTCCAGGGCGAGGTCGGTGACCTCGTCGATCCAGGGCAGGGCGGCACGCTTGAGCGGCATGGCGAGGGCCACTCCGGCCCGGTCGCCCGTCCCGGCATCGAGCATCCGGTGCAGCACGGTCTCGTCGCACTCGACCGCCTCGCAGTCCCAGTCGAGGCCCATGGCGGCGTACGCGGCCCGGTGCAGGGCGGGGGAGAGGGACTGGCCGACCGGCGATCCGAGCACCGCCGCACGGGCGGCCGCCGGCCGGGTCGGCCTCGCGTGCTCCGCCACCGGGTCGTGATCCGTGCGCATGGTCGATGGACTCCTCCGGCAGAGGCGGGGACGGAGACCGGCCGGGTACGACCCGCCGTCTCCATCGGTGTTGCTCAGCTTAGGCAGCCGACCGCGCCGCGCAGGGAATCCGCAGGAACGAAGTCAGCTCCGCCGCCGTCGGGTTGGAAGTCCCGCCGTACTTCGTCAGATCGCGAGGCCCTTCCCCGGGAGGGCCCGCCGAGAAGCTGCCCGCCCCGTGCGGAGCGCCCGGTTGCCGGAGCGGGGCGGGAGGGGCAGAGTTCGCCCCGGACCGGATGCCGGGTACGCGTCCGGGCGGACCCGAGGAGCGGAGGCGGTCATGGCTGATCTGGCGGGACGGCTGTTGGAGGGGCTGCCTGAGGCGGCCGTCGTGCTGGACCCGGACGTGACGTCCGCCTACAGCCACGACATGGCGGGATTCTGCGTGGCGGGCGAACCCGCCGTCCTGGTCCTCCCGGAGACCGTCGAGCAGGTGCAGCACATCCTCCGCACCGCGACCGAACTCCGGGTGCCGGTGGTGCCGCAGGGCGCCAGGACCGGCCTGTCCGGCGGCGCCAACGCGGTGGACGGCTGCATCCTGCTCTCCATGGTGAGGATGAACCGGATCCTGGAACTTGACCCGGTCAACCGGATCGCCGTGGTCCAACCCGGCGTGGTGAACGCCGAGTTGTCGCGCGCCGCCGCCGAGCACGGCCTCGCCTACCCGCCGGACCCGTCCTCCTGGGAGTCCTGCACCATCGGCGGGAACATCGGCACCGGCGCGGGTGGCCTGTGCTGCGTGAAGTACGGCGTGACCAGCGAGTACGTCCTCGGGCTCGACGTCGTGCTGCCGGACGGACGGCTGCTGCGCACCGGTCGCCGCACAGCCAAGGGGGTCGCCGGCTACGACCTGACCCGGCTGCTGGTCGGCTCGGAGGGCACCCTGGGCGTGGTGGTCGAGGCGGTACTGGCCCTGCGGCCCGCGCCCGCGCCGCAGTTGGCGCTGGCGGCGGAGTTCCCGAGTGCGGACGCGGCCTGCACGGCGGTCTGCGAGGTGATGGCGGCGGGGTTCGTCCCGTCCCTGCTGGAGCTGATGGACGCCACCACCGTCCGGGCCGTCAACGAGATGGCCAGGATGGGACTGCCGGACGCCACCAAGGCGCTGCTGCTGGTCGCCTTCGACGGTCCGGGCAAGGCCGAGGACCTGGCCGCCGTGGCCGAGCTGTGCCGGGCTGCCGGTGCGAGCGAGGTGGTTCCGGCGGAGGACCGGGCCGAGTCCGACCTGCTGCTGGAGGCCCGCAGGCTGGCACTTCCCGCACTGGACCGGCTGGGCACCACGATGATCGACGACGTCGCGGTACCGCGCTCCCGGATGGCCGAAATGCTGCGCGGGGTCGCCCGGATCGCCGACCGGCAGCGGCTCACCATCGGCATGGTCTGCCACGCCGGGGACGGCAACACCCACCCCGTGGTGGTCTTCGACGCCACCGACGAGGCGCAGTCCGCCCGGGCGCTGGAGTCCTTCGACGAGATCATGGCACTCGGCCTGGAACTCGGCGGCACCATCACCGGGGAGCACGGCGTCGGTCTGCTCAAGCGCGACTGGCTGGCGCGCGAACTCGGTCCGGTCGGGCTCGAGTTGCAGCGGCAGATCAAGGCCGTCTTCGACCCCTTGGGCATCATGAACCCGGGCAAGACCATCTGACGGTCATCGGATCGTCCGACGCACAGAACACCGGTGGGCGGCACCGGACTCCGGCACCGCCCACCACCACGTTCGCGTCAAGTCGCTCCGGCCGTGCGGACCTACCGCTCGCCCCGGCCGTACGGCCTACCGCCGGCTCGCCAACGTCGCGCCCACGCTGGCGATCACCACACAGGCGATCCCGGCGAGTTGCGCCACCCCCAGTACCTGGTGCAGCACCACGAGCCCGACCAGCGCGCTGACCGCCGGCTCCAGGCTCACCAGCACGCTGAACACGCGCTGCGGCAGCTGTCGCAGCGCCGACATCTCCAGCGCGTACGGGATCACCGGCAGCAGCAGTGCCACCCCGGCCACCGCGAGCAGCAGCGGCCAGGGGCTGTCGGCCTCGGAGAGCCCGTGCAAGGCCGGACCGATCCCCACCGGCAGCGTCACCAACGCGCCGACGGTGATCGAGACCGCCAGCCCCTCGAAGCCCTTGAAGGCCGCGCCGACCTTGTCGGTCAGCAGGATGTAGCCCGCGTAGCAGGCCGCGGCGGCGAAGGCCAAGCCGAGCCCGGCCGGGTCCAGGCCGCCCGAGCCGCCGTCCCCGCCGCCCTCGGCGCCGAACAGGGTCAGCAGCGCGACCCCTCCTCCGGCCAGCAGCGCCCAGACCAGGTGGCTGGCCCGCCGGGCGAAGGCCAGCGCGACGGCCAGCGGCCCGAGGAACTCGATGGTGGCCGCCGTCCCCATCGGCAGCCGGTCCACAGCGCCGGCGAAGCACAGGGTCATGCCGGCGGAGACCACACCGAGCAGCCCGGCCGAGGCGAGGTCGCGCCGGCTGCGGCCGCGCAGCCGCGGCCGGGTGAGAGCGAGCAGGATCACCGCGGCGGCGGCCAGCCGCAGGAAGGTCGCGCCGCTGACCCCGAGCGGCTCGAAGAGCGGTCGGGAGAACGCGATACCGAGCTGGACGGCGAACATCGCGGTGACGCAGAGCAGCGGCGCCGGAACGTTCAGGCGGCGCCGCAGGGGATGGACGGACGAGGGGCCGGGCGAGACCTGGACAGCGGTCTCGCAGGTACTTCCTGTGGACATGGGACGAGTGTGACGTAATACCTGAACTGCGTCCAAACTCATTACAGCGCTGTTTCTCGGCATACGGACAACCGTCACGGTCGGGTGAACGGCCATCACCCTCCGGCGCGGCGAAGTGGCCGGTCGATGGCGGGTCAGTATCAAAGGACGGTGCGCTACCTCCGTCCGGCCGCGCTCTCGGCGGCTTCCCTCGTTCTGCTCCTCGCCACCGACCGCAACGTCCCCCTGCGGGGTGGACGGGTGGTCGACGCCCAGGCGGTCGCCGCGGTCACCCGCTCGGTGGGCGGACGTCTGCCGGGGCCGCCGGCCGTGCTCCCGGAGACCGGCCGCGGCCCGGAGGCGCTGCCGAAGCGCTACTTCACCGGCGCCGGCTTCGACGCCTGCAGCGCTCCGCCGCTGGAGGCCATGGCGCTGTGGCGCATCGCCTCCCCGTACGGCGCGGTCGGCATCTACACCAGCGGAAGCCAGCGCGCCTGCGACCAGTCCAGGCTCACGGCGGACTGGGTCGGCCAGGTCCGCTCGATGGGCTGGGAGCTGGTGCCCACCCACGTCGGCCTCCAGGCGCCCTGCGCCAAGATCAAGAGCAAGCCCAGGCGAATCGACCCGGCCCGGGCCATCCAACAGGGTGGCGAGGAGGCCGCCGAGGCGGTGCTCAGCCTGCAGGCGCTCGGCCTCGGCCCGGGCAGCCCGGTCTACCTCGACATCGAGGCGTACCCGCCGGACGACCAGACCTGCAGCCAGGCAGTGGTCGACTTCACCCTCGGCTGGACCCAGACACTGCACTCCGCCGGGTACCACTCCGGCTTCTACTCCAGCGTGAACTCCGGAGTCGCCGACATCATCGCCGCCGCCCGGGCGGGCAGCGCCCCGATGCCCGACGTCATCTGGTACGCGCGCTGGGACGGACGGGCCGTCACCGACGGCCAGGACGCACCGCCTGACGACATGTGGACGCGGCGCCAGCGCATCCACCAGTACCGGGGCAGCGCCGACGAGACGTACGCCGGTACGACCCTGAACATCGACCGCGACCAGCTGGACGGCCTGGTGGCAGTCGGGCCGTAGGGCCGACCGGCCATGGGGCCCGCGACGCCGCGGACCCCATGGCCGGCCTAAACCTCCCGGCGGCCCGGCGGTCACTCCATGGCGCGAACTTCCTTACCGGGCTCACTCGTTCGACCCAAGCGCGGCTTGGTCGCACCGATCCCGCGTGGTCGGCTGTGAAGCATGACCACCACCGGGCTCCGCAGGCTCGCCGCCTCCGCCGCTGCCGCCCTAGTCGCCGTCACCACCCTGAGCATCTCCCCGGCTCCCGCCGTCCCGGCGGCCGAGAGCAGCTTCTTCCAGCTCTACGTCGTGCGCGACGCGGACGACACCGCAGTCGAGGACTACTTCCTCACCTGCAAGCCCGACGGCGGCAGCCACCTTGCCCCGGAACGCGCCTGCGCCGCCCTCACCATCGCCGAGGGGGACATCAACCGCCTCGCCGGCGACCGGCACCGCACCTGCCCGGACGTCCAGGACCCGGTCACCGCCACCGCGTACGGCGACTGGAACGGTCAGCAGGTCACCTGGCAGAAGACCTTCACCAGCCTCTGCCGCCTGCAGCGCGCCACCAGCCCGCTCTACTGACGGCCCGACCGGTGCGCCGGGGCGCCCCTCCCTCGGGGGCGGGGCGCCCGGCCCTTCTCCCGGTGGCGACCGCATGTGCGCGGTCGCCGACCGGGCACCGGTGGTCGCACGGGGTGTCAACTCGGCTGCAGGAGGTGACAGGTGGCGGCCTCCGTCGCGCGACAGGTCGGCTGAGCGGGATTCCGCGCACGGGGAAACGGACCGGCCCCGGCTACCCGAGACGCCGGCCCGCCGGCTCCTCCGTCCGCTCGCGCGCCGGTGCGCGGGGCGCGGCCGCGGTGCGGGTGAGCGACGCGTCTCATCCCCGACCATTCTGCTGACACCGGGGCGACATTTCGCCAGAATCAGGCCGAGACCCCGTTTCTACTGGCCAGTAGCGGTGGGCGTGCTCGCACCCAGGACCGGTCAAGGAGGACCCGCGTGTTCAGCACCATGCAGGACGTACCACTCACCGTCTCCCGGATCCTCGCGCACGGATCCACCATCCACAGCCGCTCGACGGTGACCACCTGGGATGGGAACGGCCCGGTGGTCCGCACCTTCGCCGAGGTCGGCGCCCGGGCCGCACAGCTCGCGTGCGCGCTGCGCGACGAGCTCGGGGTCCTTGGCGACCAGCGGATCGGCACGCTGATGTGGAACAACGCCGAGCACCTGGAGGCGTACCTGGCCGTGCCCTCGATGGGTGCGGTGCTGCACACGCTGAACCTGCGGCTGCCCGCCCAGCAGCTGGCGTACGTCATCAACCACGCCGCCGACCACGCGGTCATCATCAACGGCAGCGTGCTCCCGCTGCTGGCCGGCGTGCTGCCGCAGCTCGCCCCGACGCTGAAGCACATCGTGGTGAGCGGCGAGGGCGACCGCTCGCTGCTGGCCGGCTTCGGCGGCACCGTCCACGACTACGAGGAACTGATCGCCGGGCGCCCGGCCGATTACCCGTGGCCGACCGACCTGGACGAGCGCGAGGCGGCGGCGCTCTGCTACACCTCGGGCACCACCGGGGACCCCAAGGGCGTGCTCTACAGCCACCGTTCGGTCTACCTGCACTGCCTGCAGGTGAACTCCGCGGACACCTTCGCGCTGACCGGCCGCGACACCGTGCTGCCGGTGGTCCCGATGTTCCACGTGAACGCCTGGGGCGTACCGCACGCGGCCTTCATGTCGGGCGCCGACCTGCTGATGCCGGACCGCTTCCTCCAGCCCAAGCCGCTGGCCGAGATGATCACCCGGGTCCGCCCGACCGTCAGCGCCGCCGTCCCCACCATCTGGACCGGCCTGCTGGACGAACTCGACCACGGCGACTACGACACCTCCTCGCTGCGCATGGTGGTCATCGGGGGCTCGGCCTGCCCGCCCTCCCTGATGAAGGCATTCGAGGAGCGCCACGGCATCAACGTGGTGCACGCCTGGGGCATGACCGAGACCTCCCCGCTCGGCACCTTCGCCCAGCCGCCGGGCGGACTGACCGCCGAGCGGGAGTGGCCGTACCGGATCACCCAAGGCGTCTTCCCGGCCTCCGTCGAAGCCCGCCTGACCGGCCCGGACGGCGAGCGGATGCCCCACGACGGCGTGGCGGCGGGCGAGTTGGAGATCCGGGGGCCGTGGATCGCCGGCGCCTACTTCGGCGGCGCCGGGCAGGACCCGGAGCGGCCCGACGACAAGTTCAGCGAGGACGGCTGGCTGCGCACCGGTGACATCGGCACCATCACCCCGGACGGCTACCTCACCCTCACCGACCGGGCCAAGGACGTCATCAAGTCGGGCGGCGAGTGGATCTCCTCGGTCGAGCTGGAGAACCACCTGATGGCCCACCCCGAGGTCGCCGAGGCCGCCGTGGTCGCCGTCCCGGACGAGCGGTGGGGCGAACGCCCGCTCGCCACCGTGGTCCTGCGCCCGGGCTCCACCGTCGCCTTCCCGGCCCTGCGCGCCTTCCTCGCCGAGCGGGTCGCCTCCTGGCAGCTCCCGGAGCGCTGGGCCCTGGTGGACTCGGTGCCCAAGACCTCGGTCGGCAAGTTCGACAAGAAGGTCATCCGCGCCGACTACGCCGCCGACCAGCTGGCCGTCACCGTCCTCGGCAAGGAGTAGGGCGAGGGTCCGCGGGGGCGGCCGTACGCGCGGCCGGCCCCGCGGCCTGGTACCCACTGCCGTACCGTCCCGGTGCACGGGGAGACCGGGTCCGGGGCCGCGCACCGCCGCGGCGGGCCGCCCGCGCGGCTTCCGCGTTCCGGTCGGCCCCGGGTCCAGGCCGCTGAGCTACCGGCCCGCCGTGCTGACCTCGCCCATCGCGCCGATCCGCGCCAGCAGGTCGACGATCCGGGACTGGACGTCCTCGGTGGTGGAGCGTTCGGCGAGGAAGAGGACCGTCTCACCGGTGCGCAGCCGGGGGAGTTCCTGCGGGTCGAGGTCCACCGAGGTGTAGACGACCAACGGGGTGCGGTACAGCCGGTCGTTGGCGCGCAGCCAGTCGAGCAGACCGACCCGGCGGCGGCGGATCTGGAGCAGGTCCATCACCACCAGGTTGGGCTGCACGCTGCTGGCCCGGGAGACCGCGTCGCTCTCCGAGACCGCGTGCTCGACGTGCATGCCGCGCCGTTCCAGGCTGCCGATCAGCGCCGCCGCGATGTCCGGGTCGGACTCGACCAGCAGGACCCGCGCGGCGTGGTTCTCACTGTCGCGCGGGGCCAGGGCGCGCAGCAGTACGGCCGGGTCGGCGCCGTACGCGGCGTCCTTGGTGGCCTGGCCCAGACCGGCGGTGACCAGGACCGGGATCCGCTGGTTGAGCGCCGCCGTACGCAGCGACTGGAGGGCGGTGCGGGTGATCGGCCCGGTCAGCGGGTCGACGAACAGGCCCGCGGGGTAGCCGGAGACCTGGGAGTCGACCTCCTCGCGGGAACGGACGATCACCGGGCGGTAGCCGCGCTCCTGGAGCGCGGTCTTGGTGGACGGGTCGGGCTCGGGCCAGACCAGCAGGCGGCGCGGCCCGCCGTCCACGGCGGACGACACCATGGTCGGGTAGTCGGGCATGGCAGCGGGCTCCCGGCCCGCCTCCTCGGCGCTGGAACGGGCCAGTTCGGCCACCGGGCGCGGGGGCGTACGCGGCTCGACGTGCGCCGGCGAGTCAGGGGCGCTCACCAGCGCGGGCAGCGCGGGACGCGCGCCGTCCGCCGCTGCCGGCGACTGCGGCGAAGTCTGGACCGGGGACTGGGCGGGTACCGGGGGCACCTGCGCGAACGCCTGCGGGAAGGCCGAGGCGAACCCGCCGAGCGGACGCGGCGGCGCCAGCTCGCCCAGCCCGCTGCCCACCGGCTGCGCTTGACCGCTGCCGGCCCGCTGGTCCGGGGTCTGCGATCCGGGCGCCTGCCCGGTGTCCCGCTGCCCCACCGTCGCCGGCAGAGCGGCGCCCGCCTCCGGACCGCCCTGCTGCCCGAACGGCGCGGGGAGGGCGAGACGCCCGCCCGGGGCCTCGGGCGCGGCGGTCGAGGGCTGGGCCTGTGGAGCGGCCGGAGCGGGCTCGAGCGCGATCGGCCGGCCGGACTCCACCGCCGGGGCGGCCGGGGCCGCGACCTGGTCACCCGCCGGAGCGTCGGGCTGCGGCGGCACGGCCAGCCTTCGCCGGCGCCCGGTCGGCGCAGGCGTGGCCGGTACCGGCGGTGCCGACGGGCTCGCGGGCAGGGCGTTCTCAAGGCCGGGGTAAAGCGGCGTGCCGGGGTCGGGTACGCCGGGCAGGGACAGCGCTCCCGAGGACTCCTCGCTCGCGGGCGTACCGCGCCGACGGCGGCCCGTACGGCCCGTCTCCTCCTTGGCCGGTGCGGCCGGGGCCGGCGTCGCGGGCGCGGGTGCGGCCGGGGATCCCGGCGCCACGTCCGCAGCGGGCCCGCCGGGGCCCAGCGCGATCGGCCCGCGCGCACCGCCGTCCGCCGCCCGGCCGCTCGCGCCGTCGCCGGCGGAAGCACCGGCCGAACCGCGTTCGGCGGCAGCGTCCTCGACGCGTGCGTCACCGCTCGCGGCCGAGCCCGTGGCGGCATCCGCACCGGCCGCGGTGCCCTCGGCGGCGCCGCCCGGCGCGGGCGGGACGTCCGGCAGGTCGGGCAGCATCGCGGTGTCGGTCTCCCTGGGGATGCTCCGCCCACCGTCGGCCGTCGACTTCGCGGCCGCCCGCGCGACCGCCGCCGGGTCCAGCGGCAGCTCCACCACGTACGTCGTCCCGGCCTGGCCGGGCAGTTCGTGCCGCTGCAGGACGCCGCCGTGCCGCTCGACGGTGCTGCGCGCGATCGGCAGGTGCACGGGGCTGCTGACGCGCGCGGGGCCACGTACCTCGATCCGGGCCACCTCGCCGCGCTGTGCGGCCGCCAGCACCACCATCGGCGAGTCGCCGCCCACCGGAGGCAGTGCGGGCATGCCGAGCTGACCGCCGCCGGGCGCGCCGTCCTCGCCGTCCGTTCCGGCCGCAGCGGCCGCCACGTGGTGGCCGATCCCGCTGACGTCGGCCACCAGGTGGGCCAGTGCGCGCGCGAAGCACTCCCGGTCGGCGGTGACCTCGACGGCGGCGGCGTGCACCGAGTAGCGGACCCGGTCGGGCCCGACCAGGTCGCCGGCCAGTTCGACGGCCCGCTGGACGACCTTGTCCAGGCCGATCGGTGCGCGCTCCAGCGTCCGCTTGCCGGCCTCGACCTCGCGTTCGAACTTCTGGTGTGTCAGCACCCCGTCTATCAGGGTGCCGAAGCGGCGGCACTCGTCGGCGAGCCGCCGCAGCGTCCAGTTGGCCTCGGGCCAGAGCTGTCCGGCCGGGTCGGCCGCCAGTGCGTCGATCCGGCGGTGCAGGGCGGTGAGCGCGCCGCCCAGCTCGCCCTCCAGGACCGCCGTGAGGTGCTCGTTGCGGGCGATCAGTGCGAGTTCCCTGGTCCGGTCGGTGAAGGTCATCACCGCGCCGACCAGTTCCTCGCCGTCCCGGACCGGCGCGGTGGTGAGGTCCACCGTCACCGGCGTGCCGTCCTTGCGCCAGAGCACGGCGCCGCGCACCCGGTGCTTGCGGCCGGAGACCAGGGTGTCCAGCAGCGCCGAGCCCTCCAGGGCCAGCGGGCTGCCGTCCGCCTGGGAGTGCTGGATCAGCGGGTGCAGCTCGCGCCCGCCGAGCTCGCTGGCCCGGTAGTCGAGGATGTGCGCGGCGGCCGGGTTCACCAGGACCACCCGGCCGTCCAGGTCCACGCCGAGCACGCCTTCGGCGGCGGCCCGCAGGATCATCTCGGTCTGCTTGTGCTGCCGCCGCAGCTCCGCCTCGACGCCGAGCCGGCTGGAGAGGTCGCGGACCAGGAGCAGCAGCAGGTCCCGGCTGCTGGTGGGGTCCCGGTACGGCTCGAAGCCGTACGCCGCGCCCGCGCCACCGCTGCCCGCGCCGTCGTCCGTGAAGTCGTTGCCGGAGACCTCGACCGGGAAGGTGCTGCCGTCGGTGCGCCGGGCGGTCATCCGGACCGGGTGGTCCAAGCCCTCCGGTTCGGCGGCCGCCGGGCGCATCGAACCCGGGATCCGGCTCGGGTCGAAATCGGGCAGCAGATCCAGCACCCCGCGCCCGACCAGCGAGGTCCCGGGGGCCTGCATGGCCTGCACGGCGGCTCTGTTGGCGTCCACGACGGTGCCGTTGCTGTTGACCAGCAGCAGCGCGTCGGGCAGGGCATCGAGTATTGCGGCGAGGCGAGCAGCGCCTCGGATCGGCCTGCTGCTCACGTCGACAGGTCTCCTCACGGCTTTCGTCACTGACGGCTGTGCCGTCGCGGCGTACGACTCGCGGCTCGCGCTCTCCTCGGGGGGCTGAAGTATCTCATTCTTCTTTGCGCTCTGGATGACCCGCCTAGTAACGTAAGCGGTGGTTGGTGTCGGAGCCCCTGGCTGTGGCATCATCGCATTCGCACGGAGTGCATCCGGTCCGCCGGTGCAGTCCATGTGAAGGAGGCTTCGCCTAGTCCGGTCTATGGCGCCGCACTGCTAATGCGGTTTCGGGGTTATTCCTGATCGAGGGTTCAAATCCCTCAGCCTCCGCCACCGGAAGGGCCCCGTCGGCAACACGCTGACGGGGCCCTTCGTGCATCCCGGGGCAATGGATTTCGTCCCAGGTCGCAGGTCATGTAATGTTGTCCCCGCAACGCCCCGCAGGCCCCGGCCGACAGGGCGAGCGCTCATAGCTCAACGGATAGAGCACTTGACTACGGATCAAGAGGTTGCAGGTTCGAATCCTGCTGAGCGCACCAAACCGCCGCGAAGGCTCCCCCTCGGGGGTGTCCCTAGCGCTCATAGCTCAACGGATAGAGCACTTGACTACGGATCAAGAGGTTGCAGGTTCGAATCCTGCTGAGCGCACCAGCCGAAGGCCCCGGACGAGAGTCCGGGGCCTTCGTCGTTCCGGAGGATTTTTTCAAGATCCACTTCGTCTGCCCGGGCCGGTTCAGCCCAGCTCGGTGCGGTTGATCCAGGGCACGTTGCGCTGGTCGAGGAACCAGTCGGACGAGGTCAGCGGCCGGCTCCGGTTGAACGTCGGCGGCACGGGGTCGTGCCGGATCAGCTCGGGCTCGGCATCCAGTGCGAGCAGCAGTTCGGCCACGGCCGGCGCCAGGTCCGGCGGGCCGCTGAGCCGGATGTCGTGTCCGGCCCAGCCGCCGCGCCGATGGGCGCCGTACCGGTACAGTCCCTCGCGCAGCAGTTCGACGGCCTCCTCCCGGTCGGTGCCGTCGGCGGGTGCCGCCAGCACCACCTCCAGCCAGGAGTGCCGGGCCACCAGGGCGTGGACCGCGTCCAGGTCGTACTGGTCGGCGTCGTCCCGGGCGGCGAGGAAGACCGTGGCCCAGGCGGAGGAGTCGGGCCGGGCCCAGGCGGCGCGCTGCTCGACCAGCGACTTGATCTGCGCCCAGCCGGTCCCGCCGGCCACGGCGAGCAGCGGCCGCAGGGAGTGCGGGTCCAGCACGGCGTCGCCGACCGGCGGCCCGAGCAGCAGCCGTTCGCCGGGCACCACGTCGTTGACCAGGGCGGTGCTGAGCAGCCCGTCCGGCACCCGGCGGATGTGCAGTTCCAGCGCGCCGTCGGCGCGGGGGGCGTTGGCGATCGAGTACGGCCGCCAGACCCGGGGCCGCCGGGGTGAGCAGAGCGAGAGGTACTGCCCGGCCAGGAAGGGGTACGGCCGGTCGGGGCACAGGGTGAGCCGCACGATGTCGGGCGCCGCGCGGTGACGTGCCGTCACCGCCGCCTCCCAGTAGGCCGGCGCCTCGGCCGGTAGCGCCCGGGTGGCCCGCAGCATCGTCCGGGAGACCACCGCGTACGCCTCGGTCCAGGCCTTCTCGATCTCCGGCGTCCAGGAGTGGCCGGAGCAGTGCCGGATGGCGGCGATCAGGCTGGCGCCGACGGCGGGGTAGTGCTCGGCCGAGGCCTGGAACTTGCGGTGGTCGCGGCCCAGGGCGCTCAGGTAGTCAGTGAGCCGCTCGCCGCTGTCCAGCCGGAGCACGATCTGGGTCAGCGCGGCGAACAGGCGCTCGCGCTGCTCGGACAGCTCGGTGGGGAAGAGCTCCCGGACGCCCGGATTGTGCGCGAAGAGGTGGGCGTAGAAGTACTTGACCAGGTGGTCGGCGCGGCGCTCGACGACGGCGAAGCTGGCCCGGAGCACCGCGGGGTCCAAGGGCACCGCGCGGCCCTCAGCCGGCGGTGCCGGTCGGTGCGGGGCCCGTCGCCGGCGCACCGCCCATGGCCTCGGTGGCGACCTGGTGCGCTGCGTCCCGGGAGGGCGCTGTCCGAGGCGTCCGCGCCTTGCCGGCGGAGTGGTGTGCGACGGCGGGGTAGCGCGCGATGGCGGGGGAGGGCGCGGTAGTGGGGAAGTGCGCGGCGGTGGGGAAGTGCGTCGGGAGCGCGCTGTGGCCCGTGTGCCGGGCGCTCAGGATGCCGGTGAGTGCTTCGGAATCGTCCCGCCAGGTGAAAGGCGCACGGTGGGCGGCACGCTGCCGGTGCTGCCGCTCGTCGGGGTATGGCACCAGGGGCCTGCGGACTTCGGAAGTGCACTCGAACGGACGGCGGTGGACGCGCCAGGCCGCCTCGGGCTCGCGCGGCTCCACCAGGGCTAAGTCGCCGTTGAGGAGAACTGGGTCAGTCGTCACGGCCGCTGACTCTACTGAGCCTCCGACCAATTCGAACAGGCCGAGTTGACGGAGAGTCGGCCATTGGGCGGGAAGCTCGATCGTCTGCGGACGAGATGGCCGGAACGCATCGCTTCCGGTGGCTGAGGGTCGTCGGGAGAGTGGCCGCCGACCGGGTGGCAACGGGCGGCCATCCAGGTGTCGAGGTATGACGAACGCTCGATCGTGATTCCCTTTTGTCGGATGTTATGGGCTTGTCAACGCCGTCCTCGGACCGCCGGTTCCGACGGCGGGCCGGGTAAGGAGAGCCGGATGAGCCGACAGTCCCCCCAAGCCGCCGCGACGTCCCACTCAGGCCGGTGCGGACCGACCGGGCCCGGACCCCGCAGAGTCGCCAGAGCCAGTGCCGTGACCCTGACCACCGCCCTGCTGCTGGGCTGGAACTCGACGGTCGGGTCGGGTATCGCCCGAGCGCAACAGAGCCCGGACGCCTGGACCGGCCAGGGCCGCGCGGTGCTGCCGTCGGGCCTCACCGTGGAGCTGGAGTTCTCGCCCGCGTCGGGCGTGAGCTCCACCGCCGCACCCGGAGTCCTCGCCGCCCGCACCCCGGCCGGCCACGGCGCGGCTCGCCCGGGCGGCAGTGCGGATGACGGGAGAACCGCCGGCTGTGAGCGGGCCTCGTCCGCGGCCGACGCCCGGGGCTACGCGGACGGGCCGCGCCCGCGGGCGGATCGGGCGCGGCGTCCGAAGGCGAGCCCGAGCGCGGACACGGGCCGGGAGTCGCATCCGGACACGGGTCGGGAGTCGCATCCGGACGTGGGTAGGGAGTTGCATCCGGACGTGGGTAGGGAGTTGCGCCCGAGTGCGGGTCGGGAGTCGCACCCGGACGTGGGTCGGGAGTCGCATCCGGACGTGGGTCGGGAGTCGCACCCGAGCTCGAACACCGGTACGGCGAAGGAGCCGTCGCCGGTGCGGTCGGACGCGTCGCCCGGTCGGAGCGCAGATGCTCAGCTGCTGCCGATCGTCATTCCGTCCGAGCAGGCTGCACCGTTCGCGCCCTCGGCGCCGGCTGCCGTCCTCCCCAAGTCGGCGGGGGCCGGCGGTACGTCCTCGGCCGTGCCGACGGCCGCGGTTTCGCCCGTTGCCTCGGCTTCTGCCGCGCCCGCTTCGTCGGTCGCGTCCCCGGCCGCAGGGCAGTCTGGCGGGCAGTCCGGGGCGAAGGCGGCTGCGGGCGAAGCTCCGGAGCAGCCCGAAGAGCGGCCGGTCCGCGCCCTCGCCGGTCCGCCGGACGTCCCGCCGGCGCTCGTCACGCACCGCACGTCCATGGACGCCTGGCGCAGCGCGCTCTGTACGGCCCTGTTCTTCCTCATCGCCGTAGGTCTGCTGGTCCGCCGGGGCCTTGGCCGGGCAACCGGCCGCCGCCGGCAGGGGTGGTAGGCGGGCGGCCTACACCGGCGCGGCTGTGACTGGGTCTTCAGGGTGACACTTTATCGGAAATGCCCAACTATGCCGGATATGTGCCTAACGCGGCATTTTGATGGACTGTCAGAGAAGTCTGCGTCCGGCGCCGCCCGGCAGATCCGGGCAGGCCGTCGCGCGACACACCGACCCTGAGGATCCGTGCATGGACGTCACCCGCGATTCTTCGCCACGACCCGACCCCCGGCTGCCGGGCAGGCCCGAGCCGCCGTCGGGCGCCGCCCAGTTCTACCGGGCCGTCGCCGAGGCGGCCGCCCGGCCGCCGACCGAGTCGGGCCGGAAGCCGGCCGAGGACGAGCTCGACATGGCCGACACCCTGCCGCTGGCCCGGTACCCGGCAGCGGACGGCGCCGACCGGCGAAGGCTGGCCGGTCCGTTCGCCTCGCCCAGCCCCCTGGCCGGTCCGTTCGCCGCGCCCAGCCCCCTGGCGGGGCCCGCATTTACCGCCCAGCTGGCCGATCTGGCCGGCCCGGCCGTCTCGTCCGGCCCTGACGCGCTGGACGAGACGGATACGGCGCGCCGCCCGCCCAGGAGCGACCAGTGGCCGTGTGAGTACCGCGCCCGCGCGATCCCCGGCTGGATCGCCCTGCTGGTACTGCTCTCCTCCGCCACCGCGCTGGCCGTGCTGCTCGTCCGGACCGGCGTCCTGCCGAGGCTCCCCGGGCTGCCGGACCTCCGCGGCGGCGGGCAGACCGGGTTCGGCATCGCCGAGTGGGCCGCCGCCTGCGCCGCCGGCCTGATCGCGGCGTCGGCCGCCTGCGGCCTGCTGGCGAACGGGGGCGGCCAGACCCGGGTGCTCACCCGCTGTGGCCGCTACCGGGGCACCGTCCGCCGGACCGGGCTGGTCTGGGTGAATCCGCTGCTGAGCCGCCGCGTGGTCGACGGGAGGCTGCGCCACTGGCGCAGCGAGCCGGTCGACGTCACCGACCGGGACGGAACGCCCATCGTGGTGAGGCTGCTGATCGTGTGGCGGGTGAAGGACACGGCCCGCGCCGTGATGGCCGTCGCCGATCACGAGCAGTACCTGCGCGAGCAGGTGCACGCCGTGCTCACCGTAACCGCCAGCGCGTTGCCGTGCGACAGCGACTCCGCATCCGGTCCCGCACTGCGTGACGGGGAGTGGTTCGCCGGCAAGTTGACCCGGGCGCTGGCCGCCGAGGTCGCAGCGGTGGGCATCGAGGTGTACTCGGTGCAGCCGCTCGCCCTCGACTACGCGCCCGAGGTCGCCGAGAGCATGCGCCGCCGCCGACTCGCCGACCTGGACGCGGACCTGCGTACGGTGCTCGTGGACGACGCGGTAGAGGCCGCCACGCTCGCGGTCCGGCGGCTGGAGCACGCCACCGCGCGCGAGCTGGACGAGGCGGCGCGCCGGTCGCTGACGGAGCAGCTGCTGGTTGCCTTCATGGCACCCGCGGGGGTCACCGCCCCGGTACCGGGCCCGGCCTTCCGGGCCGAGCGGAAGGAGGCGAAGCCCTAGTGAGGGCGGCCGCCGCACTCCCGGCCGACCTGGCTCGCGCCACCTGTGCGGCGGCGTTTGTACCGGCCGAGGGCCGCTGGGTCGGCCGGCACCGGCGGCCCTTCCCAAGGCGTCCGGAGACCATTTCGTACCCCTAGGGCCGCGGTCCGCCGCCGGAAAGCCCCTTGCCTGTCCACAGGCTGTGGACAGGCAAGGGGGGCGCCGCCCACCGCCCGTGGGACTCAGCCGGTCAGGCGGAGACGGAGTCCAGCAGCGCCAGCTCGTCCGCCGTCAGCCGCAGCCGCGCCGCCGCCAGCAGCGGAGGTAGCTGCTCGACGGTGCGCGCACTGGCGATCGGCGCGGCGACGGTCGGCTGGGCGGCGAGCCAGGCCAGCGCGACCGAGGCGAGCTCGGCGCCGTGCGCCTCGGCGACCTGGTCCAGTGCGGCCAGCACCTTGGGGCCGCGCGGGTCCTCCAGGTAGCGGGCGGCACCCTGCGAGCGGGCGCTCTCCACCGCGCCGCCGTCCGGCCGGTACTTACCGGTGAGGAAGCCCGAGGCGAGCGCGAAGTACGGCACGGCCGAGAGGCCGTGGGCCGCGACGGCCTCGGCCAGCGGGCCCTCGTAGGTGTCCCGGGAGACCAGGTTGTAGTGCGGCTGGACTGCGATGTACGCGGCCAGGCCCTCGCGGGCGGAGAACTCCAGGGCCTCGGTGAGCCGCTCGGCACTGATGTTGGACGCGGCGACGTGCCGGACCTTGCCCTCGCGGACCAGGGCGTCGAGCGCGGTGACGAACTCCTCGACCGGGACCTCCAGGTCGTCCCGGTGGGTGTAGAGGAGGTCGATGTGGTCGACGCCGAGGCGGCGCAGCGACTCCTCGGTGGCGGACCTGATGTTCGCCGTCTTGAGTCCGCTGGCCTCCGGGTGCGCACCGACCTTGGTGGCGATAACGATGTCCGCGCGATTGCCGCGGCTGCGGAGCCAGTTGCCGATGATGGTCTCCGACTCGCCGCCGGTGTTGCCGGGGACCCAGGCCGAGTAGACGTCGGCGGTGTCGACGAAGTTGCCGCCGCCGGCCGCGTAGGCGTCGAGCACGGCGAACGACTGCGCCTCGTCCGCCGTCCAGCCGAACACGTTGCCGCCGAGCGACAGCGGGGAGACGGCCAGGTCCGACGTGCCGAGGGTCACCCTGTGGGGAGCGTCACTGTGATTGTCGGTCATGACCGGATTCAACCCGATTGCCGCGCGCTTGCCTTCCAACCCGGCCACGTCTTCACGAGCTTGTCGTACGCGGGCCCGGCGAGTGGCCGTCAGTCCGGGGTGACGGGCTGGCATGCCCACTTCCGGGGGTCCGGGGTGTCCTTTGACCTCGCGGGTTGGCTAGAGTCCCTGCCATGGCTGACAACGACTACGACCCCGCCGGTAGCACCCAGATGTTCCGGGCGTTCGTGGAGGAGACCCCCGCTCCCCAGGCCCCGGGTTCCGTGTCCACGTACGGCAGCGCCTCCAGCAACAACCGTAGCGGTCTGATCATCGGCGTCGTCGTCGTGGCGATCGCCGTGGTGGCCGCAGTGATCTGGCTCGCCGTCAAGTAACCGCACCCGCCGTCGGACGGTTGCGACGGCCTGTTCCCCGTGCCTGGCGGATGGTCCCAGCGGGGCCGCCGCCAGGCATCCAGTTCCAGCTACCGGACCGGGGCGCTGACACCCGGTGCCCGGTCTCCGGCGAGCCAACTGTGCCGTCGTCAGCTCACGTCCGTCCGGGCGGCACCGGTCCGTCCGTTCCGGCACGCGACAGCGGTCGCCCCCCCGGCGAAGGCGGCGTGCCGCCCGTACGCGCCGGACTCCCCTCCGGCTCCCGGCGTCCGGCCCGGAGCGGTCCACCGTGCTCCGGTGCCTCCCCGAAGTCGCCCAATACACTGATCGGGTCGTACGAATTTTCGTACTCGTCCCCACCAAACCAACGCCCGTTCTCGTGCCGCTCACCCGTACGACCGTGCCTCCGGAGGACAGCCCGTGACCCAGCAGACCACCGAGACCGCCCGCAGCCTCGGCCTCAAGGGGGCGGCCAACGCCCGCGACCTCGGTGGCTACCGGACCCGGGACGGCCGCACCCTGCGGCACGGCGTCGCGCTGCGCGCCGACGCCATGAACCGCACCACCGAGGAGGACCGGGCGATCCTCGCTGCGGCCGGCCTGCGCATAGTCGTCGACCTGCGCAGCCTGGACGAGGTCCGCGAGGCCGGGCCCGACCGGATCCCCGGCCTGCCGGTCGCCGAGCTCGACGGGGCCGGCGAGTCCGTGCTGCTCGAGCCCGTGCCCTCCGTCGAGGCGGACGGCCCGGCCCTGCACCACGTGCCGATCTTCGCCGCCGACTTCGACATCTACATCGCCATGCGCCAGGCCCTCGCCGACCGCGACGCCGAGCGGCAGCGGGCCATCCTCGGCGACGGCAAGGCCGAACAGATGATGATCGGCCTCTACCGCTGGTTCGTCACCTCGCCGGTGGCCCGGGAGCGCTTCGCCGGCGTGCTGCGCCTGCTCGCCGCCCCCGACGGCGTGCCGATGCTCTTCCACTGCTCGGCCGGCAAGGACCGCACCGGCTGGGTCACCGCCCTGGTCCTCACCGCCCTCGGGGTCGACCGCGACACCGTGTTCCAGGACTACCTGCTCACCAACGAGCGCTCCGCCGCGCTGATCGAGCACATCGTGGACAGCTTCGGCACCCGTGGTCTGATGAAGGAGCCCAGCCTGCTGCTCCCGGTCTTCCTGGCCGAGCGGGTCTACCTGGAGACCGCCTTCGCCGAGGTCGAGGCAGGCTGGGACTCCTTCGAGCACTTCTGGCGGGACGGCCTGGGCCTGGACGACGAAGTCCTGGCCGGCCTGCGGCGCAACCTCCTCACCGACTGAGCAGCGGGACCGGCCGCCGGGCGGTCAGCTCTCGCTGATCAGCCCGGCGCGCAGCTGGGTCAGCGTCTTGGTGAGCAGCCGGGAGACGTGCATCTGCGAGATGCCGATCTCCTCGCCGATCTGCGACTGGGTGAGGTTGCCGAAGAATCGCAGCATGATGATCCGCCGCTCCCGCGGCGGCAGTTTGGCCAGCAGCGGCTTCAGCGACTCCCGGTACTCGACCCCCTCCAGCGCCAGGTCCTCGTAGCCGAGCCGGTCCGCCAGCGGGCCCTCGCCCTCCTCCTCGCCGGGCGTGGAGTCCAGCGAGCTCGCGGTGTACGCGTTCCCGACCGCCAGGCCCTCGACCACGTCCTCCTCGCTCACCCCGAGGAAGGCGGCCAGCTCGGTCACGGTGGGGGAGCGGTCCAGCTTCTGGGAGAGCTCGTCGCCGGCCTTGGTCAGCGCCAGCCGCAGCTCCTGCAGGCGCCTGGGCACCCGGACCGACCAGCTGGTGTCCCGGAAGAAGCGTTTGATCTCGCCGACCACCGTCGGCATCGCGAAGGTCGGGAACTCCACCCCGCGCTCCGGGTCGAACCGGTCGATCGCCTTGATCAGTCCGATGGTGCCGACCTGGACGATGTCCTCCATCGGCTCGTTCCGGCTGCGGAACCGCGCCGAGGCGTACCGCACCAGCGGCAGGTTGAGCTCGATCAGGGTGTCCCTGACGTAGGTGTGCTCGTCGCTGCCCATCTCCAGGGCGGCCAGCCGCTGGAACAGCGAACGGGAGAGTGTCCGGGTGTCCAGCGTCCGGCCCTCGGGGACGGCGGCGGGCAGCGCCGCGGGCGCGGGCCCGGACGCGGCGGGCTCGGGCACCGGTGGCGGATCACTCTGCAACAACACGGGAAACTCGGCGACCGTGGTCGTGCCCTGGATCTCGGCAGCGCCCAGCTCTGCGGACATGCACCCACCCCCTCGTGACTGACAGTACAACGGGCACTACCGAGCGACAGTTCCCGGCTGGGCGGCCCTCCAGCTCCATACCGGAACACGCGTCTCGGCAAACCCGACCGTCGCAAGATGTCACGTCGCAGTAACGCGCAGCAACCCCCCGGCGGGGTTCGGTTCACTCCTCCCAGGAGTTTCCGGTCCGCAGCCGGGTCAGGATCCTCGACAGTAGTCGGGAGACGTGCATCTGCGACATGCCCAGTTCGGTGGAGATCTGGGACTGCGTCAGGTTGGCGAAGAATCGCAGCATGATGATCCGCCGCTCCCGTTCGGGGAGTTGGACGAGCAGGTGGCGGACCATGTCCCGGTGCTCGACGTCGGTCAGCGCGGAGTCCTCGTAGCCGAGCCGGTCCAGCAGGGCGAGTCCGCCCTCGTGCTCCTGCGCGGCCTCCAACGAGGCGGCGTTGTAGGCCCGCCCGGCGTCCAGGCAGGCCCGGACGTCCTCTTCGGGAATCCGCAGGTTGGCGGCGATCTCGGGCACCCTGGGCACTCGGCCGTGCACCACCGTGAGTTCCTCCATGGCGCCGCTGACCTGCACCCACAGCTCCTGCAGTCGGCGCGGTACGTGCATGGTGCGGACGTTGTCCCGAAAGTAGCGCTTGATCTCGCCGAGGATGGTCGGCAGCGCGTACGTCGGGAACTGCACCCCCCGGGTCGGGTCGAACCGGTCGATGGCGTTGATCAGTCCGATGGTGCCGACCTGGACGATGTCCTCCATCGGCTCGTTCCGACTGCGGAACCGGGTCGCGGCGTAGCGCACCAGCGGAATGTTGATTTCGATCAGCGCGGCCCGCACCCGCTCGCGCTCCGGCGCGTCCGGTGGCAGTTCGCTCATCCGCTCGAAGAGGACCCGGGTCAGCGTCCTGACGTCCACCGAGCCGCGACCGGCGCCCGGCCGGCCGCCGGAGGATCCGGATGACCCCTCCTCGCCGGCCTCCGGCGCGCTGTCCTGGGTCCGCACGGAACGTCACCCTCCCTTGATCGACTATTCCGGTCCGAGCCACTGCTGCGCGGTCCTTGGGTCGTCCTCACCACCTCGCCAGGTCCGGCAAAACCGGTCATAGCATCACAAGTCGCTTGTAGTCCGGGCAAGCACCACATTTAGGCGTGTTGGCGGATCATTGGGGAGGGTCGCCGGTAGCCGAAGGCCCCCCGGGCTCAGTGGCGGCCGGGGGGCCTGGGGGTCGTACGGGTACGACCGGTGTTGTCGTCGGGGCCTCAGACCTCGATGTCGGCGATCACCCAGGTGGCGAACTCGCGCCACTGCGCCGCCGCGGCCTGGTGCGCCTCGTGGGTGAGGTAGGCCTGCAGCGCGTCGCGGTCGGCGACCAGGCTGTTGATCGCGTAGTCGTAGGCGATGTCGCGCTCGGTGGTGTTCCAGCCGCACTCCCACTCGTGCAGCTCGGGGATCAGCGAACCGAGTTCCTCGAAGGCCTTGGCTCCGGCGAGCACGCGCTCGTCGTCCTTGCCGACGCCTTCGTTGAGCTTGAAGAGGACCAGGTGCCGGATCACAGTGCCGCTCCTAGCGGTCGAGGTTGGTGAACCCGGTCACCGTATCGGCCCGGGCTCCGGCGGTGCAGCAGGGGGCGTATCGGTCACTTCACCAGTCCCGTCATGAAGGTCCCCACCGCCTTGGCGGCGTCCGAGATCCCCACGAATCCCGACTGCACCAGCTCCGCCGCCCTGGTCGGCGACGTGATGATCGTGTAGACCACGAAGATGAGCAGCAGGTACATGCCGATCTTCTTTGCCTGCGCCATCGCCCCGGCCTGCCTCCCTGCCATGGGCCGCCGGCCCTTCCCCGGGCGCCCCTCCGCTACCTGTTCGGCAGCTTATCCACCGGATGGCCGATCGGGTGACAGACGCGTTCGGCCGGTGGGACGAAGGTCCCGGCGACAGGGGCCTTTCTCCGGGTGCCCGGGCCCCGGCCGTGCAGCACGATGGGTGGTGTACCGGGGATCTGGCAGGAATCCCGCGGTGCATGGATCCGGAGCTCCCCGCTGTGGGACCGGGTGCCGCGGCTTCCCCCCGAGTGGCACCGGTTGTGGGACTCCGGCGGGGGAGTGGTTCCCCCCAAAGGCCGCTCCCCCCTCGAAGGCCGGCAGCGGCCGCGAGAACGGCTCCGCACTCCCGGGCGGTGGTGGTCACCCCCGGGCGAGCGCGGAGCCGTTGCCATGCCGGTCGTCAGCTCGTCGTACCGGCTTGGTCGTCGACGGCGGCTCAGGCCTCCGGAACGCCCTGGCCGTGCACCTGGTCCCACGCCTCGGACACGTAGCGCTCGCGCTCGGTCAGGGACAGCGAGGGGAAGTACTCCTTGAGGCGCTCCACCACGACCTGCTCGGGCTCGTTGCAGTCGTGCAGCAGGAATGCGGCCTTGTGAACGATCTGGCTCTCCATCAGCGGGTTCCTCCTGTGTGCACGCCCGCCCTGTGCCGACGATGCGGGGATCAGCATAGAACCCTCGGATGTACGACAAAGGGTCCGGACTGCCTTCAGTCCGGACCCTTTGCCAATTTATGGCGGTAGCGGTGGGATTCGAACCCACGGTGGAGTTGCCCCCACACACGCTTTCGAGGCGTGCTCCTTTGGCCGCTCGGACACGCTACCGAGGGGAACTCTACCGGACGGTCCCGTCAGGAACGAAATCCGTATCGGCGGAGGCCTCAGCGCTGGGTGTCGAAGAAGGCGCGCAGCTGCTCGGCGCACTCCTCGGCGAGCACCCCGGGGATCACCTCGGGGCGGTGGTTGAGGCGGCGGTCGCGGACCACGTCGAAGAGCGAACCTGTCGCCCCGGCCTTCTCGTCCAGGGCGCCGTAGACCACCCGGTCCAGCCGGGAGAGCACGATCGCCCCCGCGCACATGGTGCACGGCTCCAGGGTGACCACGAGGGTGCAGCCGCCCAGGCGCCACTCCCCGACCTTCTCGGCGGCCTGCCGGATCGCGACCATCTCGGCGTGCGCGGTCGGGTCGCCGATCGCCTCGCGCTCGTTGTGGCCACGCCCGATGACCGTTCCGTCGGGGCCCAAGACGAGCGCCCCGACCGGTACGTCGCCGGTGGCGGTGGCCAGCGCGGCCTCGGCGATGGCGAGGCGCATCCGGTCCGTCCAGCGGTCGCGTACCGGATCGGGGCGTACGGGGGCCGGGAGGGGAGCGATCTGCATGGCACCAGTGTCGGGCACCGGCGGGACGGTTACCGCACCGCCTCCAGAACCTCGCCGCAGCCGAGCGCCTCGGCGATCTCGGACAGCGCGTCGCCGGGGGCGGCGCCCTCGCCGCTGAGCTCGACCAGTTCGCCGGCGGTGATCCCGAGGTCGGCCAGCAACTCGAAGTCGCCGAGCGGGCCGACCGGCACCGCGCCGGATCCGGCGTCCCGCTCGTCCTCCTCCTCGTCCTCCACCTCGCTGTCGGCCTCGGCACCGGCGTCCTCGTCGTCCAGCTCCGCCACCAGGGTGTCGAAGTCGTCGTCGAAGTCGCTGTCACCGACCCGGTCCACCAGCTCGTCGGTGAGCACCGCGCCGTAGGAGCTGCGGGCCGCGGCGGCGCCGTCGGAGACGAAGATCCGCGGGTCGTCCTCGCCGTCCACCCGGATCACGGCGAACCACGCGTCTTCCTGTTCGATGAAGACCAGGACGCTGTCGTCGTCCTGGGCGGCCTCGCGGGCCAGGTCGGCCAGATCGGCCAGGGTCTCGACCTCGTCTAGTTCTGTCTCGCTCACGTCCCACCCGCCATCGGTGCGAGCAAGCACTGCAGCGAAGTACGCCACCAGGGACACTCCCAAGTTGGTCTCGGCTGTAGGCGATCACGGGCGAACGCGGCCTGGCCGCCCCCGCGCCGGAGGCGGTCCGCTGTTCGGACCGTCCCTCCGGCATCGTGACAGAAAGGCTGCCGCTGCGGGGGGTGTTCGGCAGCGCGTCTTCGCAGGTCGTGTCGGAATGGCCGGTCGAGGACGGACGGAGGGGTCGGTGGCTCCGTCAGATCCGGAAGGTTCGCATCCGCATCGCTTCGCGCATTCGGCGCTCCTTGGTGCGCCGGGGCTGCACCCGCTCGCGCAGCTCGCGCGCCTCGGCGAGTTCGCGCAGGAAGACGGCGCGCCGTCTGCGCCGCTCCGCCGGGGTCTCGGGGGCGCCCTGGGACTCGTCCGTCGAGCCGGGCTCGCCCGCCGCATCAGCGGCTGATGTTCGCGCCGGATTGCTCTTCATATGGTCCGACCTTCCCAGAAGTGTTCGGTTGATACCACGGGAAAGGTCTCGGTTCCGTCATAGGCCCGCGCTTCCGGCAAGTCGTACGTATGTGCCCAAGCCCGTTATCGTCGGACTATGCGTCTCCATGTCGTCGACCATCCGCTGGTCGCCCACAAGCTCTCCACCCTGCGCGACGAGCGCACCGACTCGCCGACCTTCCGGCGGCTGACCGACGAGCTGGTCACCCTGCTCGCGTACGAGGCCACCCGGGACGTCCGTACGGACCAGGTGGAGATCACCACTCCGGTCGCCGTCACCAACGGCACCCGGCTGAGCTATCCGCGTCCGCTGGTGGTGCCGATCCTGCGGGCCGGGCTCGGCATGCTGGACGGCATGACCCGGCTGCTGCCGACCGCCGAGGTGGGCTTCCTCGGCATGATCCGCAACGAGGAGACGCTGGAGGCGTCCACCTACGCCACCCGGATGCCGGACGACCTCTCCGGCCGCCAGGTCTACGTCCTCGACCCGATGCTGGCCACCGGCGGGACGCTGGTCGCGGCGATCCGGATGCTGATCGACCGTGGCGCCACCGATGTCACCGCCGTGGTGCTGTTGGCCGCGCCGGAGGGCGTCGAGGTGATGGAGCGGGAGCTGGCCGGGATGCCGGTCACCGTGGTGACGGCGGCGGTCGACGAGCGCCTCAACGAGAACGGCTACATCGTCCCCGGCCTGGGCGACGCGGGCGACCGCCTCTACGGCACGGCGGGCTGAACGTCCCTGAGCTGCGCCGAAACCAGTGAGCCAGTCGCACCCCGCAGAGCGGTGCGACTGGCTCACTGGTTTCGGCCGGCCTTCGACGGGCTTCAGCAGGTGCCCTGGCTCGGGGAGGGGGAGGGCTTGGTCGCGGCCTGGAGGGCGGCGGCGGCCTGGGCCGGCTCCAGGAGGGCTGAGTAGGTGTCGCCGATGACGAAGTCGACGGTGGCGTCGGTCCGGCTGTCCGTGGTGGTGGTCGAACCGGCGCTCTGGGAGCCGAGCAGGGTGGCCGCGCCCATCCCGGCCGGGCCGCTGATCACCTGGACGGTGCCGGGCAGCTTGCGGTCCAGGGCGGCCGGGGCGTTGCCGACCTTGCCGATGGTGAAGCCGCGCTTCTTGAGTTCGTCCGCCGTGCGGGCGGCCAGACCGGACTTGTCGGTGGCGTTGTAGACGTTCACCGTGACGGCTTGCGGCTGGGGGACGGCGGTGTTGGTCGCGGCCGGTGCGGCGGGGCTGCTCGCGGGGGAGCCGGAGGCGGCCGCCGAGGGGGCGTCGGAGGGTGCGGGAGAGCCTGACGGGGCGGGGGAGCCGGAGGCGGAACCCGAGGCCGCCGGTGCGGCCAGGGCCTTGCCGCTCGCGCTGGGCGAGGCGCAGGCCCGGGCGCTGGGCGACTTGCCCTTGCTGGTGAAGATCCCCACCAGCTGGACGCCACCGAGCGCGATCAGGGCGAGCGCCAGCACCGCGCCGACCACGGCCAGTACCTTGCGGCTCCTGCTAGGTGGACGCCCGAGGCGGGGATAGGACTTACCGGTGACCCGGTACTGCTTCCCCTTCAACCCCTGCGGAGTCAACATGCTCACGGTCAGTCTCCCCCTCTTGCCAGGGCAGGCTCGGTGATTGGTGCGGCCAGCGACAGATCCGTACCCAGCACACTAGTGCCGGAGCGGCTGCGGAGTACTGGATGATCATCATCTGGAGTACGAGGGCACTCGAAAGGATGTACCGGAGCCCCGAGCGTCGGACACCGGCGTGCGACTGATGATCAGGACGCGCGCAACCGGGGTTCGGTTCGCGTTCGATTCCTCGGATTTCCCGAGGTCAGTCCATCTCGAGCACGCGCGCGTGCAGCACCTGGCGCTGCTGCAGGGCCGCGCGGACCGCGCGGTGCAGCCCGTCCTCCAGGTAGAGGTCGCCGTGCCACTTCACCACGTGGGCGAACAGGTCGCCGTAGAAGGTGGAGTCCTCGGCCAGCAGGGTTTCGAGGTCCAGCTGCCCCTTGGTGGTCACCAGCTGGTCCAGCCGCACCGGACGCGGCGCGACGTCCGCCCACTGGCGGGTGCTGATCCGGCCGTGATCCGGGTACGGCCGTCCGTTGCCGATGCGCTTGAAGATCACACGGAAAGCCTACCGTCACGCCGCCCGGGGGCGCAGCAAGCGCGACGCAACCCCGAGGGAGAGGACGGGTGGCGATTGGTCGGCTTGGGACTCTTTTGTCGTCCCAGTTGTCGCCTTTCGTCTCCTCGTGCCGCTCGGAGGAGGGCGAAGCGGCGGCGGGTGCCGGGACAGCGTGCGGCCCGGGTGCCGTGTCGGGCACCCGGGCCGCGGGGAGCGGGAGCGGACCAGGATCAGGCGGTGATCTTGCCGGCCTCGACCAGGGCGCGCAGGGCGGTCTTCTGGGTGTAGACGAGCAGGGAGACCGTCACGGCGGCCATCACCAGGGCGAACAGGAGGTGCACCAGGACGGAGGTGAGGACGACGCCGATCACGGCCAGCAGGGCGTGGCTGCCCAGGCGCAGGCCGAGCAGCATGAAGGCGACCTTGCGGGTGCCCTTGCCGCGCCAGAGCATCTTCGCCAGCTTGAGCCGCTTGCGCATCATGGTGAACGAGACGATGAGGTTGGCCGCGAGCAGGGCCAGCAGCGCGGGCCAGGCCGCGGGGAAGGCGTGCAGGATGTCGTACGCGCCGGCCAGGACGCCCTCGAAGCCGAAGAACCAGGCGGGCAGCCGCATCTCGGCGACCGTCGGCAGGGGCTCGGCGGCGGGCGTGCCTTCGGCGGGGAGCTGTCCGACGATCACCAGCTGCTCGGCGTCGTTCTGCGGCAGGTCGGTGGCGGCGGTGCTGCTCATGGTGTTCCCCCGGAGACTGTGGTCCCGGCCTCGCGTCGCTCGCCCCGCCGGTGATCACGATTCTGCCGTCCGGCCGGTGCGGCACGACAGGCCGGTGCGTCACCGATCCGGCGTGACGGATGTCATGGGCCGGCCGTGCAGGGCCTGGCCGATCCGGTCCAGCGAGGACAACCGCATCAGACCGTAGTTGTAGAACTCGACCTCGGGAACGCCGAGTTCGCGTAGGGTGCGCAGCTTGGCGGCCAGGTTGTCCGCTCCGTCGCAGTCCTCGGCCATCGGGCGGAGGACCACCGCCATCGAGTCGGGCCGCACCCCGTGCAGCGCGAAGGCGGAGACCTGCTCGCGGAGCGCCTGCGGGGTCTTCACGTACCCGAGGGTCTCGATCCGGTGGGTGGCCCCGGCGAGGGCGGGCAGGTCGATGCCGGACAGCCAGCCCCTGCCCGGGCCGGCGGCGTCCATGAAGGTCAGCCGCATGCCGTGCTCGGCAGCCGCCTCGGTCACCTCGGCCGCGAGCGCGGTGACCGAGCGGGCGGCCGCGTCCAGGTACGCCGCCAGCGCGCCGTCGGCCAGCCGGTCCAGGGCGGCGGGCTCGGCGGCGCGGCGCTCGTCCGCGAGACGGGCGCGCAGCTCGTCCTGGACGGCCTGCCGGACCTCGGCGGCCGGGACGCCGGCCGCGGCGGCGGCTGCCTGGCAGTGCGGGCAGAAGCAGATGCCGAGCAGGGCCTCGGCCACCGGACCGAGCTCCTCGAAGTACCGCTCGTGGTGGTAGCCGTGGCGCAGGCCGTGGAAGTGCAGCGACTCGGCGCGGATCGCGTCCACGCCGTACCGGGCGAACTCGCCGACCAGGGTGGTCGCGTACTCGCGGACCTCGGGGTTGGCCGGGCACAGCTCGGTCAGGTGGCGGTCGCCGAAGGCGTTGGCCGGGGCGGTGTCGGGGTGGCTGAAGCCGAGGCGGTCGTTGTGGCAGAAGACCGTCCAGGCGTGCAGCTTGAGGCCGCGCCGCCGCGCCTCGGCCGCCGCCTCGGCGAACGGGTCGCGCTCGCCGATGGCGGCGGCGGGTAGAGGGGCGAGCCGGCGGCCGGCCCAGCGGGCCGGGTCCGGACGGAAGTAGGCGGCGCCGGGCTCCAGGTAGCGGACCACCCGGCGTGGGTTGTGCGGGAAGACGTCGCGGGCCTGGTGGTAGACGGAGGCCAGGGTGACGCCGCCGACGCCGGCCCGGTCGTTGAGGTTGCCGAAGAAGGTCTCGGCGCCCTCGTCGATCAGGTCGGTGGCGAAGGCGAGGACGGACGACTCCACGGGGCGGCTCCGGCTGGGTGGTGCGGTACGGGCTGTCACGCTAGCCGGGCTGCCGGGATTGGTCTATACCTAGTCGCCCGAGTGGCGGTGCTCAGAGGCCGAGGTCGTCGAGTTCCTTGAGCAGCTGGGCGCGGTCCGGGTCGGCGCTCCCGGGTGCTGCGGCCGGTGCGGTGACTGCGGCCGGTGCGGTGGCCGCGGCGCCGCGGGTGCGGGTCCGGTCGCGGAAGAGCCAGGCGCCCGCGAGGCCGCCGACCAGTCCGCCCAGGTGGGCCAGCCAGCTGACGCCCGGGGTGCCGGGGACGGCGGTGGTCAGGAGGTAGGCGAAGGAGGCGCCCATCACCAGGCCGATCAGGGAGTCGATCAGGTTCCGGTCGAACAGGCCGCGCAGTACCACGTAGCCGAAGTACCCGAAGATCACGCCGCTCGCGCCGACCGTCACCACGTGGTCGCGCTCGAACAGCCAGACCGCCGCACCACTGGTCAGCGCGACCAGCAGGGTGAGGCCGAGGAACTTCTTCACCCCGCGGTACGCGGCGAGGAAGCCGAAGATGAAGAGCGGTCCTGAATTGCCCTCCAGGTGCTGCCAGTTGACATGGAGGAAGGGGGCGGCGAGGACGTCGGCCAGCCGGCTCGGGCGGTGGGCCACGATGCCGTAGTCGACGGTGAGGCGGTAGTCGTCGGCCCAGTTGGCGAGTTGGACCGCCCAGACCGCGCAGAGCAGGGCGAACATCGTGAAGAACGCCCGCCGGGCCTCGGCGATCATCCGGGCGGGGTCGAGTACGGGGGAACTGTCCGTGGCCATGCCTTCGACTCTACGGCCGACTCCTACACTGCTGGGTGGTTATTCACCGCCCGACGAGTTGAAGAAGGTGCTGTGATGAGCGTCCGCCCACCCCTGCCGTACGAATTCCTGCCCCAGGTCCCATCGTTCGAGCTGACCAGCCGTGATCTGACGGATGGTGCCACGCTCGCCGACACCTTCACCTACGCCGGCGGGAACGAGTCGCCGCAGCTGGCCTGGTCCGGCGCCCCGGCCGGGACCCGGAGCTTCGCCGTCACCTGCTACGACCCCGACGCGCCGACCGGCAGCGGCTGGTGGCACTGGCTGGCGCTGAACCTTCCCGCCGACACCACCGAACTGGCGCGCGGCGCGGGTGCGTCGGACGGCGCCCTGCCCGGCAAGGCATCCTTCCACGGCCGCAACGACTTCCCCGGCCACAAGTACGACGGCGCGGCCCCGCCGCCCGGCCCGGCCCACCGGTACGTCTTCGCGGTCCACGCGCTGGACGTCCCGGCCCTCGACGTCAACCCGGACACCCCGGCGGCGGCGATCGGCTTCAACATCACCTTCCACACCATCGCGCGCGCGCTGATCACCGCGGAGTACGCCTCCGGCTGAGGCCGCCCGGAGCACCTCGCAGGCCGCCCCGAATTCCCTTATCCGGAATTAGAATTCGGGGCGGTCCGGGTTTTCCGGATTTCGCCGGTGCGGAAATGTGCGGAAACTGCTCGGCAGGGTCCGGCAGGGCCCGGGGAAGTACACTGTCGGCGCCGAGCAGCACTACCGAGGAAGTCACAGCCGCCATGTCACTGACCGGGAAGCACATTCTGTCCAGCGATATCTTCGACCGGGACGAACTGGAGCGGCTCTTCGAACTCGCCGACGTCCTGGTGCCGGTGGCCCGGGGTGCGCAGGTGACCCGGGTGCTGGAGGGGGCGGTGATGGCCAGCCTCTTCTTCGAGGCGAGCACCCGTACCCGGCTGAGCTGCGAGACCGCGTTCCTGCGGCTCGGCGGAGCGGTGACCAGCACCACCGGTGCGGAGGTGACCTCGATCTCCAAGGGCGAGTCGTTGGCGGACACCGCCCGGGTGGTCAGCGGCTACTGCGACCTGGTGGTCATGAGGCACCCCGAGGTCAGCTCGATGAACGAGTTCGCGGCGGCCACCAACGTCCCGCTGATCAACGCGGGCAACGGCGCCGGTGAGCACCCGACCCAGGCGCTGCTCGACCTGTTCACCCTGCACCGCGAGTTCGGCCGGCTGGGCAAGAGCATGGACGGCCGCCGGATCGCCCTGGTCGGCGACCTGAAGCACGGCCGTACCGTGCACTCCCTGATCAAGCTGCTCTCCCAGTTCGAGGACCTGACCATCTCCTGCGTCTCCCCGACCGAGCTGCGGATGCCCTCAGAGCTGCTGGAGCTGGTCGCGAGCCGGGGCCACCGGGTCGAGGAGAGCACCCAGCCGAGCAGTGGCCTCAAGGACGCGGACGTGGTCTACGCGACCCGGCTGCAGACCGAGCGCTTCAAGGACAAGCCGCTGCCGTACAGCGACGAGTTCCGGATCGACCGCGCGCTGGTGGACCGGGTCTGCCTCGACGACACGGTGATCATGCACCCGCTGCCGCGCGACAGCCGCCCGGGTGCCAACGACCTGAGCACCGACCTGAACCAGGACCCGCGGCTGGCGATCTTCCGGCAGACCGACGCCGGTATCCCGATGCGGATGGCGCTGTTCGCTTCGGTGCTCGGGGTGGACCGGCAGGTGCGCACGGCGATGCGTCCGTCCACCTGGTACCGGCCGGAGTACACCGGGCCCGACGACGCGCCGTTCTACCGGGACTGAGGCGAACGGGCCACTTCGACGGCGAGCGCCCTCGGGGGGTGCTCGCCGTCAGTCCGTCTCGTCGTCCTGGGGCGGGGCCTCTTCCATGAGGCGTTCGGCGATGTCGTCGACCCAGGCCTGGGCCCAGGCGCGGAGCCCGGTCCGGGCGTCCTCGTCCAGGCCGAGGGCGGCGAACTCGCGGTCGTCGATCCAGTCCGCCCGGGCGAGCCGAGCCTGCAGTTCGGTGAGGTCGAACTCGCCCCGGGCGTGCCGGCGTCCGAGCTCCTCCAGTTCCGGGTGGCTCCAGTGCTCGGCGGCCGCGTGCACGTCGACCAGGTCGCGGGCCAGGCCCCGGTCGGCCAGCGCGCGGACCCTGGTACCGACCACGTCCTCGAGCGCCAGCACCGGCCCGTACTCGGTGTGCACCACGGGACGCCAGAACACCTCCTTGAGCAGCTCGGCCTCGCACCCCTGAGCGGTCACCGGATCCGTCACCGCCAGCCGGGCCGACACCGGCCCCGTCCCCAGTCGCCGCACCGTCCAGCCGCACGCGGCCAGTCCCGCGCCGACCTCCGCCGCGATCTCCGCCATCGGCACCGGGCTCTCGGTGGCCACCCCCAGGACCTCGGCGGGCCGGTCCACCAGGCCGTGGACCCGCACCGCGCAGCCCCCGCCGAGCGCCAGGGCGTACGGTGCGCCGACCGCCAGCAGGTCCGCCAGCAGCAGTTCGTGCACCGGGCTGAGCCTCATGCCGGGCGCTCCGCCGCGGGCGGGCACAGGATGGAGGGATGGTGCGCGATCATGTCGCTTCCTCGTGTCTGCGGTCGGTGGGTTACGACGCCCGGGCGCAGGTACTGGAGCTCGAGTTCGTGAGCAGCGCCGTGTACCGGTACACGGCGGTGCCCCGGCGGGTCCACCGGGAGCTGCTCGACGCGTCCAGCCTGGGCCGGTACTTCAACCGGGCGATCATGGGGCGGTACGAGTACCGGAAGGTGGCCTGACCCGGGCGGGTCAGGCCTTCCGCCGGCCGGCGGGGGCCTGTTTCGCGGCCGAGGCCGCCTTCGCCTCCCGCTTGGCCTGCTGCTTGAAGGCGCGGACCTTCTCCAGCGACTCGGGCCCGGTGATGTCCGCGACCGAGCGGTAGCTGCCCGCCTCCCCGTACGCGCCGGCGGCCTGGCGCCAGCCCTCCGGTGTCACGCCGAACTGCTTGCCCAGCAGGGCCAGGAAGATCTGCGCCTTCTGTTTGCCGTAGCCGGGCAGCGCGGTGAGCCGGTCCAGCAGCTCGCGACCGGAGGCGGCGTCGCGCCAGACCGCCTGCGCGTCGCCGTCGTAGTGCTCCACCAGGTACTGGCACAACTGCTGGATCCGCTTGGCCATCGCCGCGGGGTAGCGGTGCACGGCGGGCTTCGCCGAGAGCAGGGCCGCGAAGGCCTCCGGGTCGTACGCGGCGATCCGGTGCGGGTCCAGATCGTCCTCACCGAGCCGCTGCGCGATCGCCAGCGGGCCGGCGAACGCCTTCTCCATCGGGACCTGCTGATCCAGCAGCATGCCGGTCAGTGCGGCGAGCGGGCTGCGGCCGAGCAGTTCGTCGGCCTCGGGCTGCTGCGCGAGCCGAATGGTGTCGTCCATACCCGCGATTCTCCCCGCCCGCGTGCGGCGTGTCCCCGCTCAACACGCGAGCCGGCCGGATGCGCGGGCGCCACTCGGTATGACGGTGATCACACCCGCATCGGTAACCGAGGGGCAGCCCTCATCACGTCTCTGTGTTCGGGGCGCTCTGTCCCCAGGAGCGAATCGGAGACCGGACTGTGCGAGCTCACCAAGGTGGCGGGACCGAGGAGGAGCTGCCCGGTCGGCGGCCGCAGGGTCGGCGGCGGGTGGTGTGGCGGCTGGACTACCCGCGCCGGGGGCGGCAAGGGGTCCGCCGCTGGCTGCCGTCGTGGCGGCAGCTGCTCCTGGTGCTCGCCGTCGGGACGACCGCGCTGACCGGGTGGGCGACCTGGTTCTACGTGACCACCGAGGTGCCGGACGACCTGAACTCCTTCGCCACCCAGCAGAACAACGTCTACTACTGGGCCGACGGCACCGAGATGGCGCGGGTCGGGGAGATCAACCGGCAGGAGGTGCCGCTCGGCCGGGTGCCGGAGTCGGTGCAGTGGGCCGTGCTGGCGGCCGAGAACGAGACCTTCTACTCGGACCCCGGAGTCTCCCTCAAGGGCATCAGCCGTGCGATCTACAAGATGGGCTCGGGCGGTGACACCCAGGGCGGCTCGACCATCACCCAGCAGTACGTCAAGAACATCTACCTGAACCAGCGCCAGGACATCTCCCGCAAGCTCAGCGAGATCGTCATCGCGGTCAAGCTGGACCAGCGGATGAGCAAGCAGGACATCCTGGCCGGCTATCTCAACACCAGCTGGTTCGGGCGCGGCAGTTACGGGATCGAGCGGGCCGCCGCCGCGTACTACGGCAAGGACGTCTCGCAGCTCAATCCGAGCGAGGCAGCCCTCCTGGCGACCCTGTTGAAGGGGGCGGGGCAGTTCGACCCGACGCTGAGCCCGGAGAACCACAAGCGGGCCGTGGAGCGGTGGTCGTACATCCTGAACCGGATGGTGAAGGTCGGCAAGCTCTCCGCCGCCGAGCGCGCCAAGTACACGGTGTTCCCCGAGCCCAGGCCCCAGCCGAAGGCGGCCGGGCTGACCGGCCAGGTCGGGTACCTGGTGGACATGGCCAAGACCTATGTGGAGGGCCACACCGACATCACGCCCGCCCAGTTCGACCTCGGTGGCCACCAGATCTACACCACCTTCGAGAAGCCGAAGGTCACCGCGCTGGCCGCGGCCGTGCAGGACGCCACCAAGGACATCGATCCCGACAGTCGCGACTCGGACAAACTCGTCCGGGTCGGCGCCGCCTCGGTGGCCCCCGACGGGCGGATCGTCGCGCTCTACGGCGGACCCGACTACCTGAAGCAGGGGTTCGACAACGCCAACACCTCGACGGTGCCCGTCGGTTCGGCCTTCACCCCGCTGGTGTACGCCGCCGGCCTCGGCCAGGGGGTGCAGCGCCAGCGCATCGGCAGCCGCACACCGGTGCTGCCGACCGCCATCTACAACGGCGACAACGGTGTGAACGTGATGACGCCGGAGGGGCCGTACTGGGGACGCGACGGCCAGATCGTGAAGACCGTCAACGACGGCAAGCGGAACTGGGGTCCGATCAGTCTGCGGACCGCGGTGGAACAGTCCGTCAACGGGCCGATGATGCAGCTGGGCATGGACGTCGGCCTGGACCGGGTGCAGAAGACCGCCACCGATCTGGGCCTGCTCCCGGACAGCATCGGCGAGTTGGTGCCGGCCTTCGCCGCCGGCAACTCCACACCGAGCGCGATCAGGACCGCCGACGCCTACGCCGCCTTCGCCGCGGGCGGACGGCACACGGACCCGTACTCGGTGCTCAAGATCACCCGCAATGGCGCGCCGATCGCGCTGCGGCTGCCGACCGCCGTCCAGGCGCTGACGCCCAAGGTCGCCGGTGACGTGGACGCCGCGCTCAAGGGAGCGGTGCGCACCGGGAGCGCCAGGGAGGCGGCCGCCGCAGGTCCGGACGTGGCCGGCAAGGCCGGCACCACCGCGGACCGTACGGCGGGCTGGTTCGTCGGCTACAACGGCCAGGTGTCCACGGCCGTCACCCTCTTCCGGGCGGACCTGAAGGACATGAAGCTGCTCTCGCTGGAGGGCCTCGGCGGCGCGAGCCCGGACACCCCGGACTCCGCGCTGCCGACCCGGATCTGGACCTCGTACATGAAGGTGGCCGGCGGCCGGTAGGGCGTCCTCGGCGGATCCTTCCGGCCCGGAAGGATCCGCCGAAGACGCCCCGGGGTCACTTGACCAGGCGGGACCAGTCGGCGGGCTGCCCGGGGTCCAGCTGGCGCAGCTTGTCCAGCACCTTGGGGTCCTGGGCGTCCATCCAGTCGGCGACCTGGCGGAAGGAGACGCAGCGGACGCCGTCCCGCTTGCAGACGCTCTTCATCACGTCCTCGATGGCCTGCATGTAGATGCCGCCGTTCCAGGTCTCGAAGTGGTTGCCGATGAAGAGCGGGGCCCGACTGCCGTTGTAGACCCGTTCGAAGCCGGCGAGGTAGCTGTCGCGGGCCTCCTTCTCCCAGCCGGCGTACTTCTTCGGGTCACCGTTGGTGCTGTCCCCGGACTGGCTGGCGAGGAAGTTGAAGTCCATCGAGAGGCCCTGGGAGGACCTGTAGGGCAGCATCTGGAGCGGGAAGTTCCAGATACCGTTCTTCTTCGAGGGCCAGACCTGGAACTCGCCCGGCGAGCTGGCGTCGTACCGGAAGCCGGCCGCCTTCTCGACCGGGAGCAGGTTGTTCTGGCCCTCCAGGCAGGGGGCGCGGCCGCCGACCAGCTCCTTGGTGTAGTCGAAGGGCAGCGGCGCGAGGTCCTTGAAGCCGGTGTTGGTCTTCCAGTTGGTCACGAAGGAGACCGCCTGGTCGAGCTCGCTCTTCCACTCCTCGGTGCTCCAGTCCTTGCCGCCCTTGTCGCCGCAGAAGTGGCCGTTGAAGTGGGTGCCGATCTCGTCCCCGGCCTGCCAGGCCAGGCGCAGCTGCTCCAGGGTCTCCTTGACGTGGGCGTCGGTGGGGAAGTCGATGGCGGCGGCGCCGACGTCGTGCTGCGGCGGGTGGTAGAGCGCCCGCTTGGAGTTGGGCACGGTGTAGATGCCGGTCAGGAAGAACGTCATCTGGGCGTTGTTCTCCTCGCCCAGTTCGCGGAAGCGCGAGAACAGGTGGTCGTCGTTCTCCAGCGCGCCGTCCCAGGAGAACACCACGAACTGCGGCGGCTTCTCGCCGGGCTTCAGCTTCTCGGGCTTTGGCTGCTTGGGCTGCGGCCCGGTGTCGGAGGTGGAGCCGTCACCGAGCACCTTCACCTTGCCGTCCCAACTCGGCGAGGGGCTCGGACTGCCGGACGGAGCCCCGCTCTGGACGGGGGCCGGGCTCGGTGAGACGTCGGCTGCGGTCGGTCTGTCCTTGGAGCCGGAACCTCCTGTGGTGGCCAGGGCGAGGGCCGCGACGACCCCCACCGTGAGCAGGACGGCCGCGCCGCGCGCTGTCCGCACCGTCGCCCCCGTTCTCCGAATAGCGGTCAGATGGTGTTCGGAAATTCAGTCATACAGTGTGAATATGAGAACACTTTGACCCTTATGTGTCGAGGGAGCAGATGCGGGGCGCGGGGGGCGGCCGGCCCGGCCCCGCGGCTACTCGTACGGATCCTTCGGCTCCGGGATCCGGGTCACCTGGGCGGCCGTCAGCAGCGGGATGGTGTCCGGCTCGGCCTCCTTGCCGTCCGGTAGCCAGGTCCCGATCACCTCCACCCAACTGCCGGCCGGTGGTGCCGGGTTGGCCGCAGCGCCGCGGATCTCCACCTTGGACGCCAGCGCGTCGGCCGCGCAGCAGCTGATGGTCAGTCTCGTCAGGTACCAGCCGCCGCCCTTCCCGGCCGTGACGAAGCCGGTGAGCCTCACCCGGCGGCCGCGCAGCGGCGCGGCGGTGTCCCAGACGGCGCGGACGTCGAACGAGCCCAGCGTCATGGTCAACGGGTCCCCGGCCGGCAGCGGCGGGAAGGTGGGCTGGGCGCCCGCGGGCTTGACCGTCGTACTCTCCGACCGCTGCGCGGTGTACGAACCCAGCGCCGGGGGTGCGATCAGCACGATGGCCAGTACCGGCAGGGTGAGCAGCCAGGCGATCCCGGGGCCGCCGTGGTGGCCGTGCCCGTGGTCGCCGCCGTGGTCGTCCGCGGCGGCGTGGGCCTGGTCCGGGTCGGCGCGCAGGGCCTGCACGGTGGCGATCGCGCTCGCCACGCCGAGCAGTACCAGGACGGCGCCGGTGGCGATCAGGTACGGCCGCAGGGCCGCCCGGACGTACCTGAGGTAGCTGTCGCTGAACAGCGAGATCCGCAGCAGCGCCGTACCCAGCAGCACCAGCAGGATCGCGCGTACCTCACGCCTCAAAGCAGCCACCACCCGATCAGTGCCGAGGCCGCGATCGCGACCAGGAAGGTGGCGGCCGAGAACCGCCACGCGAACGCCCGGCCGAAGGTGCCGGCCTGCAGCGCGATCAGCTTGGTGTCCACCATCGGGCCGACCACCATGAACGCCAGCCGGGCGGCGGGCGGGAAGACGCTCAGGCTGGCCGCGACGAAGGCGTCCGCCTCGGAGCAGACCGCCAGCACCACCGCGAGCAGCGCCAGCACCAGCACCGAGACCGCCGGCAGGCCCGCCGCACCCTTCAACACCGCGCGCGGCACCAGGACGTTGAGGGTGGCCGCCGTGATCCCGCCGATCACCAGGAACCCGCCGGCGTGCAGCAGATCGTGTTCCAGGGTGGCGCGGAACACCGCGAACCGGCCGGACCCCGGCGGCACGTCCCGCCGGACCTTCGGCCGCAGCCACTCGGGCCGGCCGAAGCGCTCCCAGAGCAGGCCCATCACCACGGCCGTCCCCAGCGAGGCCAGGAACCGGGCCAGCACCATCTCCGGATGCCCCCGGAAGGCGACCGCGGTCGCGGCGAGCACCACGGGGTTGATCGCGGGCGAGGAGAGCAGGAAGGCCAGCGCCGCCGCCGGGGCCACGCCGCGGGCGATCAGCCGGTCCGCCACCGGTACGGACGCGCACTCGCAGCCGGGCAGGACCACACCGGCGACGCCCGCGACCGGCACCGCGAGCAGCGGGTTGCGCGGTAGCGCGCGCTGCAGGAAGGAGGCCGGCACGAAGGCGGCGATGGCGGCGGAGAGCACCGTCCCGAAGAGGAGGAAGGGCAGCGCCTGGACACAGATCGCGACGAAGACGGTGGTCCAGGTCTGCATCCAGGCGGGAGCGGTCCAGCCGCCCGTGAGGCGCTGCGCGAGCAGCAGCGCCGTGATCCCGGCGACCGCCAGTTCCAGGGAGCCGACACGGCGTCTGGTCGCCCTGGACGGTGGGGTGGGCCCGCTTTCGGGCGGGTGCTCGGGCGCGACGGTCGGATCGGCAGCTCGGCTGCCCGGGGTAGCCACGCGCCGAAGTGTAGAGGGCGAATCTTTGCGGGAGTTGACAGGCATCCCATGAGCTGGCGCGTCAAACGGCGAGTGCGTGGCGCGGCGGGACCAGCCGGTTGCCTCGTCGCACAGCTGCCGGTCAGTCAGCCCGGACTTCACCGGCCCGTCGGCGCAAAGCACCGTCTGCCTCGGCGCGAGTTGAGCGTGGATCAAGCCCTCCTCCTGGCGGACCAGCCGGACCAGGTCCTCGGGTTGCGGGGTGCTCGCTCACGCTGGATGCGCTTTCGTGGCCGACCACCAGCACGCTATCCCGCGCTGCGCGGCGGAAGCCGCCGTGTGATCCGGTCGAACAGCTCCGCCAGCGGCTCGCCGACGTCCCGACCGAACTCGGTCAGCCCGTAGGTGACCTGGGGCGGCGTCGTCGGCTCGACCCTCCGCCAGACCAGGCCGTCCTCGACCAGCGTGCGCAGGGTCTGGGCGAGCATCTTCTCGCTGATGCCCTGGATGCTCTCGCGCAGCTCGTAGAACCGAAGGTCGTTGCTCCGCAAGGAGATCAACACCCAGATGCCCCACCTGCTGGTCACATGGTCGACCACATCGCGCGCGGGGCAGTCGGTGTGAAACACCTCATACCCTTCCCCCGCCTCGGCCTGCATGAGCTGCGAACCTCCCACCATGTGATGAGCTTACCTCAAGGTATGTCCTTACCAAGAGTTAGCTCATGCTCCTAGCGTCAAGACCACAGAGGGCATCTGACGAAGGAGCTGATCATGATCGTGGTGACCGGGGCCACCGGGAACGTGGGCCGGCCGCTGACGCGGGCACTGGCCGAGGCGGGCCAGCAGGTGACAACGGTGTCGCGGCATGCGGCAGCGGTGCCGGACGGCGTCCGCCACCTGGCGGCCGACCTGGCCGAGCCGACCAGCCTTGAGCCTGCGCTGACCGGGGCGAAAGCGCTGTTCCTGCTGCTGTCCGGCGACCTGCACGCCGCCGGAGCCAGCCCGGCCGACATCATCGGCCAAGCCGCGACCAGCGGGGTCCGCCGGGTCGTCCTGCTCTCCACGCAGGGCGTGGCGACCAGGCCCTTCGGCCCGACGCGGATCGCGATGCGGGCGGTCGAGGACGTGCTGCGGGAGTCCGGCCTGGAGTGGGCCGTCCTGCGACCGGGCGGCTTCGCCTCCAACGCCCTGTGGTGGGCCGAGTCCATCCGCGCGCGGCGGGTCGTCGCCGCGCCCTTCGGCGACGTCGGGGTGCCGATCATCGACCCGGCGGACATCGCCGAGGTCGCGGCGGCCTGCCTGCTGGAGGACCAGCACACCGGCGGCGTGTACGAGCTGACCGGCCCGGAGGTGATCACGCCGCGCCAGCAGGCGGAGGCCATCGCCGCCGCGCTGGGCTCGCCAGTGCGGTTCCACGACCTCACCCGCGACGAGGCCAAGGCCGCCATGGCCCAGAGCATGCCGGCGGAGCTCGCCGAGGACACCCTGACCATCCTCGGTTCCCCGAACCCGGCCGAGCTGCGCGTCAGCCCGGACGTCCAGCGGGTCCTCGGCCGCGCCCCGCGCCCGTTCGCCGACTGGGCCGCGCGCAATATCGCCGCGTTCCGCTGAAACGGGTCAGCGCCGCTGGAAATTCGCGCCGGGCGCGCGGTCAGCCGGGTGCGCCACCCCGGCGCGGTCGAGCAGGTGGTGCATGGCGGTGACGGGTACGGCGGGGTTCCCGGCGGCGCTGCGGGCGGTCTCGACGTCGTGCAGCAGGGTGGTCAGCACACGGGCCGGGAGCCGGGCGTCACCGGCTGCGGCGCTCCGGACCCACTCCTGCGGGTCGTCGAGCAGCCGGACCACCGAGGCGGCGGAGAGCCGGCCGTCCCGAAGCGCCCGGTACCGGATCTCCGGATCCCGGTCCCGGCTGCTGAGTTCGACCTCAGCCGTGGTCGACTCCGGCTCGGATTCGGCGGGTCCGGGTGTCCGGGGGCACGGGTGGGGCGGCAGGGCGGCCGACTCCCGCACCCGGGAGTCGGGGTCGGCGGCCAGTGCGGCCAGCAGGTGTACCGGCAGCCCGGGGTGGCGCGCGATCGGGGCCCGGACCCGCGGATCCGCATCCGTCGCGAGGCTTGTGTAACCGTCCTCGGTGAGCGGCTGGTTCATGGTGGCGGTGAGCATGGCGAGGACGGGCCGGTCCCCGTCTTCGGCGTCCGCCAGCAGCCGGGTCCGGTCCGCGGCGTCGAGGTGCCGGCTCTCCACCAGCCGCCGCCGTACCGTCCACTCGGGGTGTGACAGCCAGGCGGCCACCACCTCCGGCGGCAGTTCCCGGTCGAGCAGGGCGGACCACAACCGCTCGGCCGGATCCTCCGTCAGCAGCCGCAGCAGGACGGAGGCGTCCGCCGCCGGGTTGCCGGCCAGGCCCTCGAGCCAGGCGCGGCGCAGGCGGAAGGGAGCGCTCCGCCAACGGCCGAAGGACTGCCAGCCGGCCGTCCGTTCCTCCGCGCTCTCGGCGGCCTTCACCCGGGCCTCGGCCTCGAGCCGTGCGCCCAGCCGGTCCACGGCGATCAGCCAGACCGAGTACTCCTCGGTCGTCACGCCCAGCAGGCTGTCGCCGTCGGGCGAGAGCGTGACGAACTCCGGTTGGCCGGGTCTGGGGCCCAGGACGCCTGCCAGGTCCCAGCGTTCGGTGAGCCGTACCTTCAGCCAGCCGCGCGGGGAGGCAGGGATGTCGATCAGGAACTCCCCGTCGGGGCCGAGCACTTCGTACTCGGTCGCCAGTCGCCGCCACTGCGCGTTGAGCTCGGCGACGAGATCCGGGTGGTCGCTTCGCACCTCGGCCGTCGGTCGGGCGTTCCCGGCCGCGACCGGGCGCCAAGCCGCCTTCGGCGGAAGCACGTTCACGGCCTTGCCGTCGTCCACGAGCTCCAGACCGGTCCGCCGCAGCAGGTCCGCCAGTTCACCGCTCCCAGCCGTCATGCGGCCATCCTGCACCACGCCGGGTGCGACACGGGTCTCGATTCGGCACCGGCTACGCGGTCTTGACGGGCGGGCGGCCATGATGCGGGCCAGGGGCCGGTGGTGCGCCCGGTGCCGTCCGGCTGATAGGCATGATCCGTGCGCTTTGACACCGTTCCGATGCCCCCGACCGTCGATGCCAGGCCCCGCGACACCCGCGGCTATCCCGTTCCGGCCATCACGCCGTGGCAGGAGGACCAGCCGCAGTTCGCACTCACCGACTACGGACGCAGCGCCGACTGCGCGCGGGGGCGGCTGTGCTCGGTCTGCAACACGCTGATGCCGCGCGGTCCGGTGTGGCGGGTGGTGGGCGCCACGGAGAGTGCCGCCATCGCCGAGGCGCTGGCCGCCGGCCGGCCGTACCGCAACCTCGCACCGACCCTGGAGGGGCCGGGCCACCGCGCCTGCATGCTGTACGCCTCGATGGTCTGCCCCTACCTGGCCCGGCCCAACGCGCGGCGCGGTACGTCCGCCGCCCAGCCGGACGAGCTGACCGAGCACGTGGTCCGCGGTGCGATCCGCGGCTCGACGGGCGCGGTGGTGGGCTTCGCCGACTACGAGTACGCGATCACCGACACCCAGGTGCTGTTCCGCTTCATCGACGTGGTCGAGTTCCTTCCGCACGACAGCGCGGACGCTCACCTGGACGAGCTGAGGGCCGAGTTGGCCCGGTCGGCCGGAGACTGATCCGGTCGACCGGGCCGACTCGGCCCAGGTGCCGTCGCTGGCTGCTCCCCCCGGGGCGGTCAGCGACGGAAGGCGGGCATCCCGGTGTGGGTGGACACCAGGGCCGGCTTGGCGGAGCCGTCGGCCGGGACGGTGGCGATGCCGCCAGTGGTGCGGGCCGCGATGGTCTTGCCGTCCGGGGACCAGGTCGGCTGGACGTAGTTCCTGGTGGAGCCGGGGGTGAGGTCCTTGTCGGTCGGGGCCTGGCTGTGCAGATCCCGCTCGAACAGGTGGTCGTGACCGTCGACGGAGCGGACGAAGACGACCTTGTCGCCGTCGGGCGACAGCGCGGGCTGGGAGCCCTTGGTCAGCGAGCCACCCTCCTGGCGCAGGTACTCGTCGCGGATGTAGACGTCGCCCGTGCCGGTGTTCGCGTAGGCGATGGAGCCGATCTTCCCGCCGGCATTGGGCCACAGGTTGCCGGTCTGCGGCAGCTGATCCTCGTCCGGGCCGGAGAAGGTGTTCAGGGGGAGCTTGACCGGCTTGCCGTTGACCGCGGTGGCCGGCACCTTCTGCAGGGTGGCGACGCCGCCCTTGGTCGCGGCGAAGATGATGTTGTTCTTGGCCGGGACATGGTTCCGGGTGTCGGCGGCGGCCACCTGCCAGGTCGGGTGCGACCAGATCTGGTGGCCCGGGTTCTTGGCGACGACGACCCGGTGGCTGCCGTTCGCCGCGGAGACGACGAGGCTGCCGTCGGCGCCGTCGATGAAGGCGGCCTTGGAGCCGTCCGGGGACCAGGCGAGGTCGCGGACGGGGACACCGAAGTCGACCTGCTTGCCGTTGATCACCACGTACTTGGTGCCGTTGCTGATGGTCAGGCCCTTGGGCGCGGTGGCCGCGTTCGCGGCGGTGGCCGCACCGATCGTGAGCAGGGCGGCGCTGGTGGCGGTGAGGGCGACGGCGACCGCGCTGCGGAGCCGGTTGCGCGTGGACATGAGTGTTTCCCCCCAAGGAAGTTGATGGTGCGGTGATCGGTGCTCGCGGGCGGCATCCGCGGCCCGGCGGACTACTGTGCAACGGTCCGTCGTCAAGGCCGAGGCAACGCGCTGGCTGAACGTCATGGATCCGCGAAGGTGCTGCCGTCGTACATGGTGGCGACAGCACCCGGCGGCGTGGTGCGGATCAGGAGTTGATCAGGTGCTCGGACATCGCGGCGAGGGTCTTGGCCGCCTCGGTGGTGTCGCTGATGTTCACCCGGGAGGCATTGATCGAGATCATCGAGATGGTCGGACCGTTCTGGACGAACAGCTCCTGCGCCTCGCTGGGCAGGTCGTCGATGACGGCGGGCTTGCCCGAGGAGTTGCGGGCGGCGAAGCGGTAGGCGGTGCCGTCCTCGGTGACGGCGGTCCGGCCGACCGCGAAGTGCACCGGCTGGCCGGTGGTCTCGTCGCCCCAGTGCTGGGCGTTGCGGCGCTTGACGCAGCCCGCGTAGTCGCGCTTGATGGTGGCCATGGCCTTCTTCGCCGCGGCGCTGTCCTTGAAGTTGAACAGGATCTGGGCGGCATCAACCGGGTCGTGGCTGTTGGCGGAGTCGGTGAACGGCATCACCGAGATGGACTTGGTGCCGAGCTCCTTGGCCGGGCCGCCGACGCCGCAGGTGAGGAGCCACTGGAACTCGCCGGTGGTGGTGTAACGCTTCTCCGGCTGGGCCTTCCAGTGGTGGCCGGCGGCGAGCGGGACCTCGCTGCCGCTCAGCCAGGGGGACGCCGTGGCATCGGCGGTGGCGGCCTGCGCGGCGGGCGCGAGCGCACCGGCCAGGCCGATGGCCAGGGCGCCGGCGGTGACGAGCTTCGCGGCACGGGAGACAAGGAGCTTGCGCATAACGGGTTCCCCCCGAGGAACGGACAGGACGGCTGGTCGGTTCTCGCGTGAGCCGCGCTGCCATTCCCCCCGGATTTCATCCACCCGTTCGAGCTGCCGCCGCTCTGTGCGATGTGAAAATTCTGTCGGGCGAACGTTCACAATCGATCTTCTGTGTGTCACCGCCGTGCAACAGCGCTCACCTGGGGGAGGACAGAGGTTCGGCGCGCCGCCCGGCGCCCGCGCGGTGGACCCCGGGTACGGACCTGGGGGATCCGCCGCCGGTGCGGGCTCCGGCTTGACCCTGACCCCACGTCAGGGCCCAGGCTGAGCCCGACGAGAGGTGGATCGATGAGCTACTCGGTCGGGCAGGTGGCCGGCTTCGCAGGGGTCACCGTGCGCACCCTGCACTACTACGACCGGGCCGGGCTGTTGTCGCCCGGAGACCGCAGCCCGGCGGGCTACCGGCTCTACAGCGACGCCGACCTGGGCCGGCTGCAGCAGATCCTGTTCTACCGGGAGCTGGGGTTCTCCCTGGAGGAGATCGGGTCGATCCTGCAGGATCCCCGGGCCGACGTCCTGGAGCAGCTGCGTGAACGGCACCGGCAGCTGACCGAGCAGGTCACCAGGCTGCAGAAGCTGGTCGAGGTCGCCGAGCACGCCATGGCGGTCCAGCAGACGGGAGTGGAGCTGACGCCGCAGGAGCGGTTCGAGGTCTTCGGTGACGTCGTCTTCGACCTCAGCTACGCCACCGACGCCCATCTCAAGTGGGGCCGCAGCGAGGCGCACCGGGAGTCGATGGCCCGGGCCGCGGCGCACACCAAGGAGGACTGGCAGCAGTTGATGGCCGAGGCGACCGCCTGGCGGAAGCGGCTGCTCGCCACCTTCGACGCGGGTGCGCCGCCGGACGGCGAGCGGGCCAGGGTGCTCGCCGAGGAGCACCGGCAGCACGTCGGCCGCTGGTTCGCCCCCTGCCCGCCCGAGACGCACTGCCGGATCGCCGACGACTACGTGGCGGACGCCCGCGCCTTCGCCCTGGTGGTGCCCCCGGCCGAACAGCGCCCCGGGCTGGCCCAGTTCCTGCACACCGCCGTCCACGCCAACGCCGTCCACGCCAACGCCGTCCACGCCAACGCCGGTCACGCCAACGCCGGTCACGCCAACGCCGGTCACGCCAACGCCGGTCACGGCGAAGCCGGTTGAGTCCGCGCCGGCAGCCCACCCGCAAGGAGAACCGTGAAGATCCTGATCATGGCGGCCGGCTCGTACGGAGACGTCGCCCCCTACACCGGTCTCGGCGCCGGTCTGCGGCAGGCCGGTCACCAGGTCGCCCTCGCCGCGCCCGAGGCCTTCGCACCGCTGGTGGCGTCCTGCGGAGCGGAGTTCCGCCCGCTGCCCGCCGACCCGTACGGCGGGGGCGGCTCCGCGGAGGGCCGGACTGGCCTGCTGGGCCGGGTGAGCGCGTTCATCCGGGCACTCGGCGAGGGGATCGCCGAGGCGGCCGCGCCGGGCGCGGACCTGCTGCTGCTCTCCACCACCACCGCCCCGCTGGGCCGGCACGTGGCGGAGGCGACGGGCGCCGCCTGCCTGGGCGCCTATCTGCAGCCGGTCGCGCCCACCGGGGAGTTCCCGCCGGTGGTCGGCGGCGGCCGGTCGCTCGGACGGTGGGGCAACCGGGCCGCCGGACGGCTCTCGCTGCGCGTGGTGGACCGCCTGCACGCCGACGCGGTACGGCAGCTGCGGACCCGGCTGGGCCTGCCCGCCCTGGGCCCGGGCGAGGCCCGCCGAAGGGAGCACGCCCCCTGGCCGGTCCTGCACGGCTTCAGCCCGACCCTGCTGCCCCGACCGGCGGACTGGCCGGCGGGCCTCGAGGTGGTCGGCAACTGGTGGCCGCACGATGCGGGCGAGGAGCTACCCGCCGAGGTCGAGGACTTCCTCCAGGCCGGGCCGCCACCGGTGTTCGTCGGCTTCGGCAGCATGGGCGGCGGCGAGGGCGAACGGCTGACCGAGCTCACCGTACGGGCGCTGCGCCGGGCGGGGGTCCGCGGCGTGCTCCAGTCCGGCCGGGCCGGACTGTCGGCCGCGGGCGACGACATCCTGACCGTGGGCGAGCTGCCGCACGCCCGGCTCTTCCCCCGGACGGCCGCGGTGGTGCACCACGCGGGCGCCGGTACCACCGCCGCCGGGCTGCGTGCCGGCGTACCCGCCGTCCCGGTCCCGGTGACGGCCGACCAGCCGTTCTGGGCCCGCCGGGCGGCGGCCCTGGGTGCCGCCACCACCCCCGTCCCGTTCCGCGAGCTCTCGGCCGACCGGCTCGCCGACGCGGTGCGGCGCGCGGTCGGCGAGCCGTCGTACCGGGCCCGCGCCCGGGCCGCGGCCGGCCGGATCACCGCCGAGGACGGCCTCGCCCGGGTGGTCGAGGCGGTCGCGGCCCTGAGCTGACCGCTCGGGCGCTGCCCGGCAGGCAGGGCGATGCCGGGCACGGCCTGCCGGAGCTGGCGCTACCCCGCCGGGAGGGCCGTCGGGCAGAGCCGCTGGGGCCGGCCGCCCTTGAGGACGGCGTCGACGCAGCCGGGCGGGAGGGACCCGTACGCGGTGGTGCCGAAGTTGGCGGTGACCTGGAGCACCGCGTCGCCGAAGGTGGTCTGCTGGACCCGGTGGTCGGGGGTGAGCCAGCGGAAGCCGGTCATCGGCGAGGTGCCGGCGGCCTGGTGCAGGGGTGCGAAGTAGCGCTGCAGCTCGGCCAGCCGCTTGCCTTGGGCGGTGATGGCGGGGCCGTCCAGCACCAGGTTCAGCGGGGTGTTGTAGAGCATGGCGAGCAGCGCCCGGTCGGTCTCCAGGGCGGGGAACTTGTTGTACGACAGCTCCCAGCGGTCGAGGTTGACCTGCGAGTCGTGCAGCGCGGTCTCGTACAGCGGGATGCGGTACACCGGGTCGAACATGGCCTTGGCGAGGTCGGGCGGCAGGGTGACCGGCTTGAAGAACGTGCCCGGTGCGCCGGCGGGTGCGTAGCCGCCCCAGGCCGCCTTGTCCCGCTCCAGGGGCCAGAGCCCGTCGGCGACCGGGGTGGCCGAGCCGTGGCTGAACGCGATGACCGGGCTGGCCCAGCTGCCGGCGCTCTCCGAGCCGAGGACCAGCTTGTCGGGACCGGACAGCCGGCGCATCCGGGCCAGCCGGTTGGCCTGGTCCTGCGACTGGTTCATGGCATGGGTGGGGCTGTAGTCGTCGAACAACTCGCCTGCCGCGTCGACGTCGAGGAAGTAGCTGTTCGCGCCGTTGGCGGTCAGTTGCACGGTGCGCTCGGCCAGGTACCGCCGGCCCTCGGCGCTCTGCTCGAAGGCCTGCGAGCTCAGGTAGCAACCGCGGTCGTGGAAGCCCGCCTTCACCTGGCCGTTCTGCTCGTGGACGCAGAAGTCCGGATAGACCGGGGACGGCCAGGAGGAGGTCGGCGCGTCGGAGGTCTTCGGGTCCTGGCCGTTGGCGAACGAGTCGTACGGGCCGACCAGGTAGCCGGCGCGCTTGGCCGCCGCGACCGCCTGGGCGTCCATCGGCTGCCCGTCGGCGTCGTAGCCGAGCCAGAGCCGGCTCAGCCCGAGTGCCTGCAGCTGTGCGATGCCCTGGGCGGTCCGGGCGGTGCCCCAGGTGTAGGCGTGGAAGGCGCCGAGGAGTTTGCCGACCTCCGGGTTGGCGGCGATCTTGCTCTTGAGGGTGACCAGCCGGCCGTGGTCGGTGAGCCAGCGCCGGTAGTCCAGCGCGGGCGCGACCGGGGACGGGTCGGTGAGGGCGAACGTCACGGTGTAGTCGGTGGTGTCCGCGCGCCGGGAGAAGGTGTGCAGGCCGGTGCCGCGCAGCCGCCCGCCGTCCGAGGCGAAGGCGACGGAGCTCCCGGCGGGCTGCGGGACCAGGTAGCTGACGCCGTGGCCGCCGAGGGTGTAGCCCCACAGCGGCATGGTCAGGTCGGCGGTGAGGTCGTAGCTGTGACCTGCCAGACCGGTGGAGTCCGAGTTCCAGAACGGATCCGCGACCGGTACGCCGAGTCCCTCGCCGCGCGGCAGCTGCACCTGCGAGGCGGCCCGGTCGGTACCGGTGACCGGCCAGGAGAGCGTGGAGTCGTCCCGGGTGCCGTGCACGGTGATCCGCAGCCGGCCCTGCTCCGCGGCCGCCGTCACCGACAGGCCGTGCTCGGGCAGCGTCCAACTCGCCGTCCTGCCGGAGACCTTGACGGGGCCGGGGCGGCCGAGCGGCTGGGTGGCGGGCGCGGAAAGGGTCAGCTCGCCGCCGTCGTCGGCGCGTACGTTCACGGCCAGCGAATCGGCCCGCACCTCGGCCGTGCCACCACTGACGGGTATCTCGACCTTCCCGGCGTCCAGCCGGATCTCGGGTCGGGCGCTCGCCTCGGAAGCCGACGGCCAGGCCACGCCGCACAGTGTGCCGGCACCGGCCACGACGAGCGCTGCGGCCAGCGCGGTACGGCGGCGACGCCGCTTCCCCGCCGACTGACGGGATGTCATGGAGTCCATCCCGGGATCGTGGCGCCCCGGGTTAAGAGCCTTCCTTACGAGCGGCACCCCGGAGGGGGATCGAGCTCGACTCGCCGCAGAATAGCTCCGGTCCACTGCCCCGGCGCCCGTCCACTCCCCGTACGAGGACGCGCCGAAGGCCGGCCGGACCCGTCGCCCGGGGTGTGCCGTAGCCTCCTGGGCGTACACCCACGTGGCCCGTCTGCTGAGCAAGCTCGGCGCCCGCGACCGGGTCCAGCTCGTCATCGCCGCCTACGAGGCCGGTCTGGTGACGCCGTACCGCTGAACCCGGCACGGCCCGCGGTACCCGACGGTGCCGCGGGCCGTGTTGCCGGTCGGTCATGGGGTGCGTGGCGGGCTCAGCGGTAGGCGGGCAGGCCGGAGTAGCCGGAGACCTTGGTCGGGGCGGCGGAGCCGTCGATCGGCAGGGTGTAGACGCCGTCGGGCGTCCGGGCGGCGACCGTCTTGCCGTCGTGGGAGATGGCCGGCTCGGTGAAGTCCGTGGTCGCGTTCGGCGTGAGGTCCTTCTCGGGCGTGCCGTAGCCGGCCTTCTCGAAGAGGTGGTCGTGTCCCTTGACCGACCGGACGAAGACGACGGTCTGCCCGTCGGGCGCCAGCGCGGGCTCGGACCCCTTGGCGATCGCGGCGCCGCTCAGCCTCAGGTAGTCGTCCCGGATGTAGACCTGGCCGTCGGTGGCGTTGGCGTAGGCCGTGGTCCCGTGCGGGCCGCCGGAGTTGGGCCACTGGTTGCCGGTCTTCGGAGGCTGGACGCTGCCCTCCTCGCTGTTGCCGATCTCCAGCGGCTGCGGGGTGCCGTTCGCGGCGGTGGCGGGGACCGACTCCAGCTTGAGGACACCGTCCTGCTTGGCGGCGAAGACGATGTTCTGCTTGCCCGAGTGGCTGTTCTGGGCGTCCGCCCCGTACACCTGCCAGGTGGGGTGGGACCAGGTCTGGCCGCCGGGGTTCTTGGCCACGATCATCCCCTTGGTGCCGTCGGCGCCGACGACCATCAGGTCGCCGTTGCTGTTGACGAACGCGGCCTTCGACCCGTCGGGGGACCAGGCGAGATCCCGGACGTCGGTGGCGAAGTTGACCGAGGTTCCGTTCATCAGCACGTTCTTCGTCCCGGTGCTGATGGTCAGCCGGTTGGCCGCGGACGTTCCGTTCACTGCCGGCTTGCCCTGGCCGCCGCCCGACGGAGCCGCGTCGGACTGGGCCGGAGCCGCACCCGACTGGGACGGAGCGGCGCTCTGCGGGCCGTTGGCGCCCGTGGTGGCGTTCGGATCGCAGGCGGAGAGCAGCATCGCGCCGGCGGTGGCCGCCAGGGTCATGGCGGCGACGGTGCCGAGCCGGTTGCGAGCGGACATGAACGTTCCCCCTTGTTGTTGCGTACGACAGGAGACAGAGTGTCAGACGCCGGTCCGGAACCGGTGCGACCGCTGTCACAGGCGGGCAACAGCCGGCGCCGCTCTGCCCGGCCGAGGTGAGCGAGGGTCCGCGCGCCGGGCGGCCGGCGCGCGGTCGTGTCGCCCGCCCCGTTCAGGCCCGGTCGGCCAGGGCGGCGATCCCGTCCAGGATCCGCTCCAGGCCGAAGTCGAGCGGGTCGCCCTGTTGCGGGGCGAAGGCCCCGGCGGTGATGGCGGCGGTCAGGGCCGGGTAGCGGTGCCCGTGGCGCTCCAGAACGTCGGCCTCGAGCCGGTTCCACTCCTCCTCGCCGGCCTCGTCCGCGGCGGCGGACTGCTGGGCGAGGGTCCGGATGTGACCGACGATCAGCAGGAAGGCGTCGTGCTGTTGCGCCGCGGGCAGTCCGGTCCGCGACAGGGCGGCCAGCGCGGCGTCCAGCCAGGCCAGTTGGTTGGGGCCCATCAGCTGCCGGCGCATCGCAGTGGCGGTCAGGATCCACGGGTGGCGGCGGTACTTCGCCCAGCACTGCCGGGCCCAGTCGGTCAGTCGGGAACGCCAGTCGTCCGGGATGCCGTCGGTCGTGGCCGGCGTGCCGAGCGCCGAGTCGACCATGAGGTCGATCAGTTCGGCCTTGCCGGGGACGTACCGGTACAGCGCCATGGTGGTGACGTCGAGCTCGGCCGCGATCCGCTGCATGGAGACCGCGTCCATCCCCTCGGTATCGGCGATCTCGATGGCGGCGGCCACGATCCGCCCGGCGGTCAGCGAGGGCTTCGGGCCGCGTCGAGGCTGCTCCTGCTCCCCCCACAGCAGAGCCAGGCTCGCCTTCGGATCGCGCTTCTTCTCCCTGCTCCCGGCCATGGCCGGCCCTCCTCGACGTGGTCCTGCGGACGGATGATTGACGGCCGCTCAGAACTGTGTATAACATACACGAAACTGCGTATTCGATAAACAGTTTCTGGGGGTAACCATGTTCGGCATCGCTCTCGCGGCATCCGCGGCTCTCGCCACGCCCGTGGCCGGGGCGCTGGGGTACCGGCGGATCAGGCAGGCCCGCAATGCCCGGCTGATGCGGATCGACACGCAGAACGGCATCGACGAGCGGGGCTTCGTCCGCATCGGCGGCCTAGACCACTGGATCTCGATCCGTGGCGAGGACCTGGGCAACCCGGTGATGCTGGAGATCCACGGCGGCCCCGGCGCCTCCAACGCGCCCTACGGGGCGCGCACCCGCGCCTGGGAGAAGCACTTCACCATCGTGCGCTGGGACATGCGGGGCACCAGCAAGACCCTCGGCCGCACCGGCGTCGACGGCCAGGGCGAGTTGAGCTTCGACCGGCTGTACCAGGACGCCCTGGAGGTCACCCGGCACGCCCTCGCCCGCCTGGGGGTGGACCAGGTGATCCTGGTCGCCAACTCCTTCGGCAGCGTCTTCGGGCTGCGGCTGGCCCGCCGGCACCCCGAGCTGTACTCGGCCTACGTCGGCACCGACCAGAACATCAACGACGGAGTCCTGGACGACTCCGTCCGACAGGCGCTGCTGGCACGGCTGCGCGCCGCCGGCAAGTCCAAGGACGTCGCCGTGGTGGAGCGGATGGGCCCCGACCGCACCGCCTGGACCGCCGAGCAGTTCAGCGCCTACGCCAAGCTGGTCGTGACCAGCGACCCGCTGACCTTCGACACCATGAAGACCGTGGTGGTGCGGTCCCTGCTGTTCTCCCCACTGCACTCGCTGCGCGACGTGAAGTACTTCTTCAAGGGCATGAAGCTGTCCGAGCAGATCGTCCCCGCCACCGCCGCCTTCGACGACTGGGCCGACGGCACCACCTTCGACCTGCCGTTCTTCATCTTCCAGGGCGACCAGGACGTGCTCACCGCACCCGAGCTCGCCAAGCGCTTCTTCGACGACGTACAGGCCCCGGTCAAGGACTTCGCGCTGATCCGCGGCGCCGCCCACTTCGCGTCGTTCCGGCAACCGGAGCAGTTCCTGGACCTGATGCTGACCAAGGTCCGGCCGGTTGTGACCGGCCGCCGGAGCGTCGCCGTCGGGTGACCGGAGCCGTACCGCCCCACCAACGACGACCTGGCCTTCGCGCAGCGCTTCGTCGACTGGAACACGATCGACCACGGCATCCAGCGCGTCGACGCATGCCGCACCCGCGACGGCCGACTGCTGCTGGTCGAGCCGGAGGACCTCAACCCCCACCTGTCGCTGGACCTCCTCGCCCCGGCGGAGCGCGACGCCTTCATCACGGCCATGAAGGCGTCGCTGCACCGTTCGCAGCCGAGGCCCGCACCACCCCGCAGCCCCCGGCGTAGCCGGGCGGGCGGGACGGCGCGGCCGACATGTCCGCCGTGGTGCGGGCCGGCGGACCGTGTCGGTCTCCTGGGCCGGGCAGGGACTAGCTCAGCGTCTTCAGCGCCGCCGCGTCGTACGGCTTCAGCTCATCGAACCGGTCCGCCAGGACCTTCGCCGCCCACTCCGGATCCTGGAGCAGGGCGCGGCCGACGGCGACCAGGTCGAACTCGTCGCGCTCCAGGCGGTCGAGGAGGTCGTCGATGCCCTGGACCGGGGCGCCCTCGCCCCTGAAGCCGCCGATGAAGTCGCCGTCGAGGCCGACCGAGCCGACGGTGATGGTGGGCCTGCCGGTGAGCTTCTTGGTCCAGCCCGCCAGGTTCAGGGCAGAACCCTCGAACTCCGGGAGCCAGTAGCGGCGGGTGGAGGCGTGGAAGACGTCGACGCCGGCCGCGGCGAGCGGGGCCAGGATCGCCTCCAGTTCCTGAGGGGTCTCGGCGAGCCTCGCGTCGTAGGCCTCCTGCTTCCACTGCGAGTAGCGGAAGATCACCGGGAAGCCGGGCGAAACGGCCTCACGGACCGCGGCCACGATCTCGGCCGCGAACTTCGTCCGGGCCACCGGGTCGCCGCCGTAGGCGTCGGTACGGCGGTTCGTCCCCGCCCACAGGAACTGGTCGATGAGGTAGCCGTGGGCGCCGTGCAGTTCGACGCCGTCGAAGCCGATGCGTTCGGCGGCCGCGGCAGCCTCGGCGAAGGCACCGATGACGTCGTCCAGGTCGAGCCGGGTCATCGCCCTGCCATGGCCTTCGGTGCCGTCGACACGGAGGCCGGAGGGGCCCACGGCGGGGGCGTCGGCGTAGGGCGGCTCACCCTGCTTGCGCACCATGCCGATGTGCCACAGCTGCGGCACGATCGTCCCGCCCGCCGCGTGAACGGCCTCGGCGACCTTCGCCCACCCCGCCAGCTGCTCCTCACCGTGGAACCGCGGCACACGGTCACTCTGCCCCGCCGACTCATGGCCGACGTAGGTCCCCTCGGTGACGATCAGGCCCACGCCCGCGGCGGCGCGCCGGGCGTAGTACGACCGCACGTCCTCACCGGGGACGCCGCCCGGGGAGAACATGCGCGTCATCGGCGCCATCACGATGCGGTTGGGGACGGTCAGGCCGTTCAGTGCGACGGGCCGGGACAGGATCCCGGCCGCGCGGGAGGCGGAGGATGCGGTGACGGTCATAGGTGTTCCTCGCAGCTGCCAGACGGTGAGTGCACACGCGTTGAATACGTGTAGATGCCAACCACTTTTGCGGCCACGACATTTCACCCGCCCGGCGAGCCGCCGTGTGATCCCGGACACATGCCCAGTGGGCGGGGAGGCCGAGGTCCAGCTCACTTCCGCTGCGGGCCTCGGCATCCACCCCGACTGCACGGAAGGCGCCAGGGGCGCGTTCATGGCCGCTGGGGGAGGCGGGTGGTCCGCCCTGGACGGCGATGAATGGGACCGGAATCCGGGACTTGCGAGTGCTGTGGCGTAAGTGCTCGGGCAGCTGCGCCAGCGTAAGCACGACCGCTGCGACCGTGTGACGCGAGCCGGAACTCCGCACCGTTCACCCGCCCGCTGTCGAGAGCGCGGCGTCCCCCGGCTGACGCCGGTTCGGCTCCGGGTAGTCCTGCAGTGCGATGTTCTCGGCGGTCTTGCGGGCGATCCTGGCGGCCATGTTCTTTCCCGGCAGGTAGGGCATGACCTTGTAGTAGTGGTTGAGGAGTGCGGCCAGGAGCCGGTTTCCGGGAACCATGAGTCCGGCCACGCCGTCGCCCATCCTCTGGCAGCCCGCCGCGTACTCCCGCATCCCGTCCTCATAGCGGGCGAACGCGATCCGATGGTTTCCGTCCGCGGCGGCCAGTTCTCCAGCGAGGACGTACGCGCCGACCAGGGCGAGTCCCGTTCCCATGCCCGACAGGGAGGAGGGGCAGTAGGCGGCGTCGCCGATCAGGGCGACCCGACCGCGGGTCCAGGAGTCCATACGAACCTGGGCGACCGAATCGAAGTAGAAGTCGGGCGCGTACCGCATGTCTTGCAGCAGCCGGTCGCTCTGCCAGCCGTTGCCACTGAAGTGCTCGATGAGGACGGCCTGTTGCCGCGCCACATCGCGGCGGTCGAGGTCCAGGAGCGGGGAGGCGAAGTAGAAGACGGCCTTGGCTTCGGTGTTGTGGCGGGCGCTGTACATCGCGACGAGTCTGCCTGCGGTGCGATAGGCGTGTCCGGTGTGGTCGAGCCCGAGGTGGTTGGCCGTGGTGAAGATCGCGCAGTGGACGCCGAGGTGCCTCACGAACTGCTCCTCCGGCCCGAACGTCAGGCGGCGGGTGTTGGAGTGCAGCCCATCGGCGCCGATCACCAGGTCGAATCTGCGTGGCGCGCCGCGTTCGAAGGAGACGGTCACGCCTTGGGCGTCTTCGGCGAGCGAGGTGATGGAGTCTCCGAAGACGTACTCGGTGTACTTCTCGGTCGCGTCGTAGAGGATCCGTGCCAGGTCGCCCCGGAGGATCTCGACGTCGCCGGCAAACAGATCGGCGGGCAGCTTGGCCTGCGGCTTGCCCGCGCTGTTGACGTACGACATGGATCCCGTGCCGGTTCGGGCGCGCTCGATCTGGTCCATCAGGCCCATGCGGCGGAGGATCGACAGATGCGCCTCGCCCCGGAAGTCGACGGCGTAGCCGCCGTCCCGAAGCGCGGGGGCGCGCTCCACGATCGTGGGGTTGAAGCCGTGCCGGTGGAGCCAGTAGGCGAGCGCGGGGCCTGCGACGGAGGCACCGGAGATCAGGACGTTGAGGTTCTTCACGACGGAAAGACTGCGCGGGAGGTCTCACCGGTGGCTCACCGCGCACTCACCGCCTCGATGACGGCTTCGATGACGGTCTCCGGGAGGCCCAGCAGGCGAAGCGCGTCCGGGGTGGCGGCCCCGATCACGACCGCCGCCTCGGCGGCCTCCCGGTAGCGCGTCCGGGCCCCGGTGGTGTCACCGAGGCGCGCGGCGACACCGCCGAGGCCGGCGAGTGTGCGCACCCTGGTGCCGACGCTCTTGACCCAGTGCGGGTCGATCCGTTCGAGGGCCTCCTCGTACAGTCGCCCCGCTTCGGCCAGGTCGCCGTCGAGCAGAGCGATGTCACCGAGCCCCCGCAGGGCCGCCGCCACGCCGGTGGAGCTGCCGGCGCGGCGGGCGATACCGGCGGCCTGGTCATAGTCGGCGCGGGCCGCCGCCGCGTCCTCGCCGAATCGGTGATCGCCCCGGTTGACCAGCAGATCGGCGCTGTCCTCCAGGGCACCGAGCTGCTCGGTGAGCGCGAGAGCCTCGTCGGTCAGCGCGATGGCCTCCGCGCGGTTGCCGCGCCCGCCCGCCAGACCGGCGAGCGCGTCCAGGGCCAGGGCAGTGCCCCAGCGGTCGCCGAGCGAGCGGAACCCCGCGACGGCCGTGCCGAAGGCGTGTGCGGCCAGTGCGGTGTCCTCCTGCCCGAGAGGGCCGAATCCCGACACGTACCGGGCGGCTGCTCGCGCCCACGGCTCGGAGCAGTCGCGCTGGGACGAGACGAAGGCAAAGGCGCGCTGCGGGTCGGCTTCGCCCGCGTTCCGCATCATCCACAGGAACAGGCTGACGGGGTAACGGCCCGGCCGTGCCCCCGACCAGGCGGTGGCCAGCGCCTTCTCGGCGGTCGCGCGGTGCCGCTGCCACACCGGCCGCCCGGCGACGCCGGCTGCTGCCAGCAGCACGCACGCCACGTACTCCTCACCGAGGCCGGCCGGTGGTGCGTCATCCATGGCTTCAAGGAGTGCGATCGCTTGCGGTGCGACCGAGGCGGACACGCCTCGGATCCACATGTAGTTCGAGGCCGAGGCGAGCAGCTGGAGTCCCGTCTCCACTTCCGCTGCCTCGACCGCCCAGCACAGAGCCGCAGAGAAGTTGCTGTGTTCGACCCTGAGGACGGGCAGCCACTCCAACTGCTCGGAGCGCCGCAGATGGGGATCTGCGGTCCGCAGCAGCTCCAGGACCCACCGGGTGTGTGCGCGCTGCACCAACTCGCGCTCACCGGCCGCGTCGAGCCGTTCGGCACCGTAGGCGCGGATCGTCTCCAGCATCCGGTAGCGACCGCCCGCGAACTCCAGGAGCGACTTGTCGACCAACAACTCCAGTGTCTCGCCGTCGGTTCCGCACACCCGCAGCGCGGACTCGGCCGTCGCGCCACCGGCGAAGACCGTGAACCGCCGTGCGGCCTGTTGCTCGGGGCCGGAGAGCAGGTCCCAGCTCCACGCGACCACCGAGCGCAGCGTCCGATGCCGCTCGGCGGCTGCGCGGCCGCCACGGGCAGCGACCTCGAGCACGTCATCCAACCGTCCCGCGAGGTCGCCGACATCCAGAGTCCGGACACGTGCCGCCACGAGCTCGATGGCCAGCGGCAGGTTGTCGAGAGCCGCGCAGATCCGACTGACGACCTGAGGGTCGGCGGCGAAACCGCGCCGCACGGCGTCGGCCCGGTCGGTGAAGAGTCGTACGGCCGCTTCGCCGTCGAGCGGCCGCACCTGCCAGAGATTTTCGCCGGTGATACCGAGTGGCTCCCGGCTCGTTGCCAGGACTCGCAGCCGTGGGCAGAGGGCCAGTAGCCGCGCTGCCAGCGCCGCGACATCGTCGATGACGTGCTCGCAGTTGTCGAGGACGAGCAGGAGCTGCCGGTCCGACAGCGCCGCGATCAGGCGATCGACCGGCGTCGGCCCGCTGTCCCCCATGGTGAGCCCGTTTTCACGCAGGCCGAACGCGCCCAGCAGCGCCTGCGTCAGTCCGGCGCCATCGTGCAGCGGAGCCAGTTCCACGAAGCAGACATCGTCGGCCGCGACACCCGCGACCTCGACGGACAGCCGAGTCTTGCCGACACCGCCGGGGCCGACCAGCGTGACCAGCCGGGCCACCCGCAGCAGACCGGCGACCTCGGCCACTTCGTCGGCGCGACCGACGAATGCCGTCAGCTGGGCGGGTGGCGCGGTGGGCGCGGGCGACGGGTCGGTGCTCAGCAACTCCCGGTGCAGCGCCCTGAGTTCGGCGGATGGATCAGCGCCCAGCTCATCGGCCAGGTGTCGCCGGGTCTCCTCGAACACCACCAGGGCCGCAGCCTGCCCGCCCTCGGCGAACAGCGCCCTCATCAGGAGCCCCGCCAGTCGTTCCCGCAGCGGATGGCGGCCGACCAGCTCGCGCAACTCGGGTATGACAGAGCGGGGTTCGCTGATTCGGCACTCGCCCTCGATCCGGTCTTCGAGTGCCCCGAGCCGGTGCTCCTCCAGCCAGACAGCGGCGGGCTGGGCCGTCTCGGCTTCGGCGAGGCTCGCCAGCGCCGGCCCCCGCCACAGTCCCAGCGCCTCGCGCAGCAGCGCGACCGCCCGTTCGGCGTCGTCGGCACGCAAGGCGGCCCGCCCTTCCCGGGCGAGTCGCTCGAACCGGCAGGCGTCCACGTCGTCTTGCGGAACTACGATCCGGTAGCCCGCCCCGGCCTGTTCGATCGCGGCTCCGGGGCCGAGGGCCTTGCGCAACCTGGATACCTGGGACTGCAGCGCGTGCGCCGACAGTGACCCGGCCGGGTCGATGGCGTCGGACAGCCGGTCCGCCGACACGACCTCTCCCGGGTGCACCAGCAGTTGGGCCAACAGTGCGCGGCGGGCCGGTCCGCCCAGCGGAACCTCGGCCCCGTCCTCGTGCCAGGCCCGGGTCTCGCCCAGGATTCCGAACAACATGCCGGCGATTATCCCCCGGTGTTGATCACGCGTGGGCGATCGGGCCGAGAAAGGTCCCGCCCGAGACATCGATGGTCTGGCCGGTCACCCACCGGCCCTGCGGGCCCGCCAGGAAGCCGACGACGTCAGCGACGTCGTCGGGCTTGCCGAGCCGCCCGAGCGCGGTGATGGCTTCGAGGCCGGCGACCACCTCGGGGATCGCGGTGTAGCCGGCGGTCATATCGGTTCGCACCGCGCCGGGTGCGACGGTGTTCACCGTGATACCACGCCTGCCGAGCTCGTTGGCCAGCGATGGGGCCATCGACTCCAGCGCCGCCTTGCTGACGGTGTAGCCGATCTGCGTGGAGACGGCGAACCGGCTGGCCGTCGAGCCCATGTTGATGATCCGGCCGCCGTCGTTCAGCAGCGGCAGCGCGCGCTGGATCACGAAGAACGGCGTGCTGACGTTGATGGAGAGCAGCCTGTTGAGCTCCTCCATGGTCACCTGCGCGATCGGGTTGCCCGAGCTGATGCCCGCGTTGTTGACGAGGATGTCCAGTCCGCGTCCCGCCAGGCCTGCGGTCAGGCCCTCGAACAGCCGGTCCACGGCGCCGTCTTCGCCGAACCGGGCCTGAACGGCGAACGCCCGGCCGCCTGCCTCCTCGATCCTCGCGACGGTCTCCTCGGCCGCAGCGTCGTTGCCACCGTAGTGGACGGCGACCAACGCGCCCTCGGCGGCGAGCCGCAGTGCGATCGCCCGGCCGATTCCGCGCGATCCGCCCGTCACCAGTGCTGTCTTGCCGGTCAGCATGCCCATGGTCTGCTCCTCGCCCAGTGGCCGGTCCTGCGTGGATCCGGCGTTGGGGCAACAGTGGCGGCGGTGGCTCACCGCACGCTCACCGCACGCTCACCGGGCTCCTGATCTGGGCTTCGGGAACCTCCGGTCTGTTCCAAATGTTCGCCCTGCTTCAACGCGGGCTGCTGGTGGGTGCGGAATGCGGCACCGTCGCGGCCGGTGCTCGTGCCCGGCCGGAGGCGCCGGTGGGCCCGCTCCGGAGCCTTGCGGTGACCGGCGCGGCCTGGAGGCGGCTCGGCGGCACACCTGCTGTACGAGGCGTGCTGCTGTCCGGAGGCCGCGATCGTGTTGGAGATCGGGGACCAGGCCGTGGTCGAACGATACGCCGAAGGCCCCGACCACCGGGGCGGTCGGGGCCTTCGAGCTGCCCTGGCGGGAAGATGGTCGGCGACTTGTTTGTGGTGCTTGCCGCACAGCAGGACCAGGTTCGTATGACTGTCCCACGGACGCGTCGTCCAGCGCGCCAGCCCTCGGTCCACCCTTCGAGCGGGCGACTATGTGGGCCGCCTCGCCGAAGACCGAAAGGTCGTCGCGGTCAGTCCCGGATGACCTGCACCCGGCGGATCGTGCACCTGCCGCCTGCTTCACATCAGATGATCTTGCGGGTCTTTTCGGACAAAGCCATGAATTGCACCCTGCCGGAGGAGTGGTGCCCGGCGGCGCGAACGCGGTGGCTTGGCCCGGGAGCCTGTCGGCCGGATGCGGTCGCGCAGTCAGCCATGCCCCCGGTGCATCTGGGCAACTGCAACCAAAACTGCAACCACGGAACGACGAGGGGCCCGACCGCAGTGCGGTCGGGCCCCTCGTTTGCCCAGCTGGGCAGAGGCGGAGGATACGAGATTCGAACTCGTGAGGGGTTGCCCCCAACACGCTTTCCAAGCGTGCGCCCTAGGCCTCTAGGCGAATCCTCCGTGGGAGAGCTTAGTACATGTTGAGGGGTGCTCGCGAACCGCAGTCTCGTAGGTGGTCACGGGTGGCTGCCTGCGGATCGGAGATCGGGGTGGAGTGCGGGGTCCGGGGCCGGGATCCGCTACTCTTGGGGCAGCCCCTCGTGCGGCGTTATCTCTCTGAACCCCCCCAGGGCCGGAAGGCAGCAAGGGTAGGAGAGCTCTGGCGGGTGCACGGGGGGTCCTTGCGTTCCGGGGCTGCTTCGGTGGGACCACGCGTTTGTCCGCGTGTCCCGATATCGTCGTTGGCGTGTCCCTAGCCCTGTACCGCCGCTACCGCCCCGAGACCTTCGCGGAGGTCATCGGGCAGGAGCACGTGACCGCTCCGCTCCAGCAGGCCCTGCGCAACAACAGGGTCAATCACGCCTACCTCTTCAGCGGCCCGCGCGGCTGCGGCAAGACGACGAGCGCCCGAATCCTGGCCCGCTGCCTCAACTGCGAGCAGGGGCCGACGCCGACGCCCTGCGGTGAGTGCCAGTCCTGCCGGGACCTGGCGACGGGCGGACCCGGCTCGATCGACGTGATCGAGATCGACGCCGCCTCGCACGGTGGTGTGGACGACGCGCGCGAGCTGCGCGAGCGGGCTTTCTTCGCGCCGGTGCACAGCCGGTACAAGATCTTCATCCTGGACGAGGCGCACATGGTGACCTCGGCCGGCTTCAACGCGCTGCTGAAGGTGGTGGAGGAGCCGCCGGAGCACCTCAAGTTCATCTTCGCGACCACCGAGCCGGAGAAGGTGATCGGGACGATCCGCTCCCGTACGCACCACTACCCGTTCCGGCTGGTGCCGCCCGGCACGCTCCGCGACTACCTGGCCGAGGTGTGCGGCCGGGAGGGCATCGAGGTCGAGGACTCGGTCTTCCCGCTAGTGGTCCGGGCCGGTGCCGGTTCGGTGCGTGACTCGATGTCGGTGATGGACCAGCTGCTCGCGGGTGCGGGCGAGGCCGGCGTGACGTACCAGATGGCGACTGCGCTGCTCGGGTACACGGACTCGGCGCTGCTGGACGAGGTGGTCGACGCCTTCGCCGCGCACGACGGGGCCACGGTCTTCCAGGCCGTCGACCGGGTGGTCGAGGGTGGGCACGATCCGCGCCGCTTCGTGACGGACCTGCTGGAGCGGCTGCGCGACCTGGTGATCCTGGCCACCGTGCCGGATGCCGGGGAGAAGGGGCTGATCGACGTCCCCGCCGACCGGGTCGCGGTGATGCAGGCGCAGGCCGACCGGTTCGGGGCGGCCGAGCTGAGCCGGGCCGCCGACATCGTCAACACCGGGCTGACCGAGATGCGCGGGAACGCGGCGCCCCGGCTGCAGCTGGAACTGATCTGCGCCCGGGTGATGCTGCCCGGCGCGTACGACGACGAGCTGTCGCTGCAGGCGCGGCTGGACAAGCTGGAGCGGCGGGCTGCGGCCGGAGCCCTGGCGGCGCCGATGGCACCCATGGCACCCATGGCACCGATGGCACCCGCAGCAGCGGCTCCGCAGGCCCCGGCGGCACAGGCCCCGGCCGCGATGCCGCTGGCCCCGGTGGCGCCCGCGCCGCAGCAGCCGGCCTCCGCTGCCGCCCCGGTGCAGGCTCCCGGGCCCGCGCAGGCGGGCCCCGCGCCCGGCGCGTGGCCGATTCCGCGCAGCTTCCCGCCCGCCGGGGGCGCGCCTGCCCCCGTCCCCGCCCCCGCGCCGCAACAGCCGGCGCCCGCTCCGGCGTACGCCCAGCCGGCGCCCGCGCCGGTGCAGGCCCCGGCGCCCGCGTCGCAGCCGTCGGGCGGGCAGCCGTCCGCCGTCGCGCAACAGGGTGCGGCCCAGGTGCGCCAGCTCTGGCCGCAGATCCTGGATGCGGTGAAGAACCGCCGCCGGTTCACCTGGATCCTGCTGAGCCAGAACGGCCAGGTCGCGGGCTTCGACGGCAGCGTGCTGCAGGTCTCGTTTATCAACGCGGGCGCCCGGGACAGCTTCGTCAGCAGCAACAGCGACGACGTGCTGCGGCAGGCGCTGGCCGACTCCCTCGGGGTGGACTGGCGGGTCGAGTGCATCGTCGACCCCTCCGGTGGTGGCGGCGGTGGGTCCTCGTACGCGCCGCCGGCTCCGCAGGCCGGCGGCGGCTGGGGCGGCGGTGCTGGGGCGGCGCAGGCTCCCAGGCCGGCCGTACCTGCGGCACCGCCGCAGGCCCCGGCTCCCGTCCAGCCCGCGCCCGGTCCGGTGCCGCCCCCGGCCGCGCCGCCGGCGCGGCCGCAGCCGGCCATGGCGCCGCCGCAGGCGCCGCCCGCCCCGATGGTGGCGCCCGAGGACGACATCCCCGAGGACGACGACCCGGATCTCAAGGAGGACGCGTACTCCGGCCAGGAGTTGATCATCCGCGAGCTCGGGGCGACGGTGTTGGAGGAGATCCACCACAACAGGTGACCGGCGGTGCCTGCGCGCCGCACGGCGGCGCGTAGGCTCAAGGTGACATTTCCGTGCACAGGCAGGAGTGAGCCGTGTTCCCTGGTGGCCAGCCCAACATGCAGCAGCTGCTCAAGCAGGCGCAGAAGATGCAGGAGGAGCTCGGCAAGGCTCAGCGGGAGCTGGCCGAGACGAAGGTGAGTGGTACGGCCGGCGGCGGCCTGGTCGAGGCCACCGTGACGGGTTCCGGTGAACTGGTGGCGCTGACCATCGCCCCGGCGGCGGTCGACCCCGAGGACACCGAGACCCTGGCCGACCTGGTGCTGGCGGCCGTCCGGGATGCCAACGCGGCGGCCCAGAAGCTCCAGGCGGACCGGATGGGCCCGCTGACCCAGGGCCTCGGCGGCGGTATCCCCGGTCTGCCGTTCTGAGAAGGCGGGCCTCCGTTCTGAGAAGGCGGGCCTCGGACCTGACGGCAGGGCTCGGGGTCTGACAGGCAAATCCCGGGGCCGGTCACCGGCCGCCTCGGGCCGTCGCGCGGCCCAGGTGGCTGACAGGTAGCAGAAGCGCAGCCACGCTGTGTGATTTATGGGTAAGTCGGGCGTCGGACGGTGTGTCCGGCGCCCGATTCGTTGGATGATGGCACCGCGAGCGCGCGTACGAGCAGGCGTGGAAGCAGGCGCTGCAGCGCGCGCGGAAGCGAAGACGAGAGCACGCGACGGCACGAGGGAAGGCGCGAAGTTGTACGAGGGCGTGGTTCAGGACCTGATCGACGAGCTGGGCAGGCTGCCCGGTGTCGGGCCCAAGAGCGCGCAGCGGATCGCCTTCCACGTCCTGCAGGCCGACCCGGCGGATGTCCGCCGCCTGGCGCACGCGCTGCTGGAGGTCAAGGAGAAGGTCCGGTTCTGCGTGGTCTGCGGCAACGTCGCGGAGTCCGAGCAGTGCCGGGTCTGCCTGGACCCGCGGCGCGACCTGGCGGTGATCTGCGTGGTCGAGGAGCCCAAGGACGTCGTCGCGATCGAGCGCACCCGGGAGTTCCGCGGCCGCTACCACGTGCTGGGCGGCGCGATCAGCCCGATCGAGGGTGTCGGTCCGGACGACCTGCGGATCCGCGAGCTGCTCGGGCGGCTCGCCGACGGCACGGTCACCGAGCTGATCCTGGCGACCGACCCCAATCTGGAGGGGGAGGCAACCGCCACCTATCTGGCCCGGCTCTGCAAGCCGATGGGTCTGAAGGTCACCCGGCTGGCGAGCGGCCTGCCCGTCGGCGGGGACTTGGAGTACGCCGACGAGGTCACCCTCGGCCGGGCCTTCGAAGGGAGACGACTGCTCGATGTCTGACCACACCCGCGCCCAAGCGCACTCGCACCTCCGGCACCCGCACACCAAGGCCGAGGCACCGGACGACTTCGCGGTGCAGATCGCGGACTCCATCGAGAGTTTCGTGCTCGCGGTGACCGAGGTCGCCAAGGGGGACGAACCCGGCAGCGCGATCTCGCTGCTGCTGCTGGAGGTCTCCCAGCTGCTGCTGGCGGGCGGGAGGCTCGGGGCGATCGAGGACGTCCTTCCGGAGGACCGGTTCGAGCCGGACACCGGCCCCGAGCCGGACGGGGTGGAGCTGCGCGAGCGGCTGGCCGAGCTGCTGGCGCCGATCGACGTGTACCACGAGGTCTTCGACCCGTACGGTCCGCCCGCGCGTCCGAACGCCTTCCGGATCTCGGACGACCTGGCCGGTGTGGTGAGCGAGCTGCAGCACGGTCTGACCCACTACCGCGAGGGCCGGGTCAGCGAGGCGCTGTGGTGGTGGCAGTTCTCGTACCTGTCCAACTGGGGTTCGACCTGCTCGGCGGTGCTGCGGGCGCTGCAGTCGCTGATCGCGCACGTGCGGCTGGACAGCCCGATCGGCGCGGCCGTGGAGGGTGCGGACACCGACGACGACGGGCTGACGGACGAGCAGTTGGAACAGCAAGCCGGCGACCTCATGGCGGCCGAGCTGGGTATGTGAGCCGTGCCCCGCAGCCCGGCGGGTGCGGGCGGCGGGGCACGCGGAAAGTGTGACGAAGAATTCATCAATCGGCCGGCCGGAAAAATTCCGAGCCCTTCGGCGGCGGCCCCGGCAATTCTTGTCGGCCACCGGTGGTGGGTCCGGAGACCTGACGAAAGCCGCTGACCACCAGTCGATATACGCGTCTCAGCATATGGAGCACGGCTGAGGTGCCGAAAGCGCTGGATAGACTGGCTCGGACCGCAGAAGGGGCCACCCAAGTCCCCCTGAACGACACAAGTCGAGGAGCGCACGTGGGCCTTGTCGTGCAGAAGTACGGCGGCTCATCCGTTGCGGATGCCGAGGGCATCAAGCGCGTAGCCCGCCGAATCGTCGACACCAGGAAGGCCGGCCATGAGGTCGTCGTCGTGGTGTCCGCGATGGGCGACACGACGGACGAGCTCATCGAACTCGCGGAACAGGTAACCCCGATTCCGTCCGGCCGCGAGTTCGACATGCTGCTGACCGCAGGAGAGCGGATCTCCATGGCGCTGCTGGCCATGGCGATCAAAACGCTGGGTTTCGACGCCCAGTCCTTCACGGGTAGCCAGGCCGGCGTCATCACGGACGCGACGCACAACAAGGCGCGCATCATCGACGTCACGCCGGGCCGGATCCGCAACGCCCTTGACGAGGGCAACATCGCGATCGTGGCCGGTTTCCAGGGTGTCTCCCAGGTCAGCAAGGACATCACCACGCTCGGCCGGGGCGGCTCGGACACCACGGCGGTCGCCCTCGCGGCGGCGCTGGAGGCCGAGGTCTGCGAGATCTACACCGACGTGGACGGCGTCTTCACCGCGGACCCGCGGGTGGTGAAGAAGGCCCGCAAGATCGACTGGATCGGGTTCGAGGACATGCTGGAGCTGGCGTCTTCCGGCTCCAAGGTTCTGCTGGACCGGTGTGTCGAGTACGCCCGGCGCTATAACATCCCGATTCACGTACGCTCGTCCTTCTCGGGGCTTCCCGGGACGATTGTGAGTGGGGCCAACCCGATCAAGCCCGAAGGGGGCGAAATGGAGCAGGCGATCATCTCCGGAGTCGCCCACGACACGTCCGAGGCCAAGGTCACGGTCGTCGGCGTACCCGACAAGCCGGGCGAGGCGGCCCGCATCTTCCGCGCCATCGCGGATGCCGAGGTCAACATCGACATGGTGGTGCAGAACGTCTCCGCCGCGTCCACCGGCCTCACCGACATCTCCTTCACCTGCCCGAAGACCGAGGGTCAGAAGGCGATCGACGCACTCAACCGGGTCCGCGAGGGCATCGGCTTCGAGTCGCTCCGCTACGACGACGCGATCGGCAAGATCTCGCTGGTCGGCGCGGGCATGCGTTCCAACCCCGGCGTCACGGCGACCTTCTTCGAGGCGCTCTCCGAGGCGGGCGTCAACATCGAGCTGATCTCCACCTCCGAGATCCGCATCTCGGTGGTCACCCGTGCCGACGATGTGAACGAGGCCGTCCGGGCCGTGCACACCGCCTTCGGTCTGGACAGCACCACCGACGAGGCCGTCGTCTACGGCGGCACCGGCCGATGAGCCGTAAGCCCAACCTCGCGGTCGTCGGCGCCACCGGCGCCGTAGGGACCGTGATGTTGGGCCTCCTCTCCTCGCGGGAGGACGTCTGGGGCGAGATCCGGCTGATCGCGTCGCCGCGGTCGGCCGGGCGCCGGCTGACCGTGCGCGGCGAGGAGGTCGAGGTCGTCGCGCTCAGCGAGGAGGCGTTCGACGGCATCGACGTGGCGATGTTCGACGCCCCCGACGAGGTCTCCGCCCAGTGGGCGCCGATCGCGGCGGCCAAGGGCGTCGTGGTGGTGGACAACTCCGGCGCGTTCCGGATGGACCCGGACGTGCCGCTGGTCGTCCCCGAGGTGAACGCGCCGGCGGCCAGGTTCCGCCCGCGCGGCATCATCGCGAACCCGAACTGCACCACGCTCACCATGATGTGCGGCCTGGCCGCGCTGCACGCCGAGTACGGGCTGCGGGAGCTGGTGGTGGCCTCGTACCAGGCCGCTTCCGGTGCCGGGCAGTCGGGCGTGGACGCACTGCGCGACCAGCTCAAGCAGGTCGCGGGCACCGGTGTCGGCGAGCAGACCTGCGACCTGCGTGCCGTGATCACCGACAACGGGCCGTTCCCGGCGCCGCTGGCGCTGAACGCGGTGCCGTGGGCGGGCTCGGCGGCCGCGGACGGCTGGTCCTCCGAGGAGCTCAAGGTCCGCAACGAGTCCCGCAAGATCCTCGGCCTGCCGGACCTCAAGGTCTCCGCGACCTGCGTCCGGATCCCGGTGATCACCGCGCACTCGCTGGCCGTGCACGCGGTCTTCGAGCGGGAGGTCAGCCAGGAGCACGCACAGGACATCCTGCGGGAGGCACCGGGCGTCGTGCTCTACGACAACCCGGCGGCCGGGGAGTTCCCCACCCCGAACGACGTGGTCGGTACCGACCCCACCTGGGTCGGACGTGTTCGCCGATCGCTGGACGACCCCAATGCGCTGGACCTCTTCCTCTGCGGGGACAACCTGCGCAAGGGCGCCGCGCTGAACACCGCTCAGATCGCGGAGCTGGTCGCGGCGGAGCTCGGCGGCTGAGGCGGCGCAGCGCATCGCCTTGAGGCGCCGTGGCCGAGGCGCCGACCGGTGTTCTGCCGGCGGGCGGGAACTGCCGTTCCGTCGAGGAACTGTCGTCCGGAAGTGGACGGTCCGGATCCCCCTCCAGGGCGTTGGAGGGGGATTCTGCGTATGCGGGAGAATGTGCCTTCGGCCGGGCAACCATGACGGGGGAGCGAGTGTCCAACAGGCGTGGCGAACGTAGTGGGGGCGGTCTCCGTGGTGCCCATGGCACCCGTGATGGTGGTGCCCATGGCACCCGTAATGGTGGTGCCGGCGGCGCCCGTGGTGTCCGGGGTGCCCGTGCTGCCGGCGGTGGCGCTGCCGTCCCGAGCAGGGCTGTTGGCCGATAGCCGGATGGGCGCGGCCGCAGAGGACGCGGCGGGAGCCAGCGTCGACCACCTCACCGAGACGTACCAGGCGCACTACCGTTCCCTGTTGCGCCTGGCCGCCCTGCTCCTGGACGACCTCTCGACCTGCGAGGACGTCGTCCAGGAGGCGTTCATCCGGGTGCACGCCGCCCGCCGCCGGGTCCGCGAACCCGAGAAGACCCTCGCCTACCTCCGGCAGACCGTCGTCAACCTCTCCCGCTCGACGCTGCGTCGGCGCATCCTCGGCCTGCGGCTGCTGCCCAAGCCGATGCCTGACATGGCCAGTGCAGAAGAGGGTGCCTACGATGCGCTGGAGCGCGACCAGTTGAAGACCGCACTGCGAGGGTTGCAACGCCGCCAGCGGGAGGTGCTCGTCCTGCGCTACTACGCGGACATGACGGAGGCACAGGTAGCCGACGTGCTGGGGATCTCCCTCGGCTCGGTGAAGGCGTACGGATCGCGCGGCCTGGCGGCCCTGCGAGTCCTGATGGAGGCCGAGGATGACTGACGAGAGGACGCCCGGCGAGGGGATGACCGGCGACGGGCCGGCCGACGAAGGCGCGGTCCGCAGTGCAGTGGCCGACGGGGGTGCGATCGGCAGCGAGCGGGAGCCGCGGCGAACGGCAGCCGCTGACCGGCAGTCAGGCGGTTCGAGCCGCGCCGTTGGTGCCGGGAGTCCGGGACTGGGCACCGCCGTCCGGGCCGAAGAGGCCGAACCGGCCGATGAGGTGATGGAGCGACGGCTCCGGGAGATGCTCCACCAGTCCGTCACCGAGGTGCAGCCCGACCCGGCCGCGCTGTTGCGGATCAGGCAGGCCGTTCCGCGGCGTCGTGCCCGGCAGCGCAACCTCTGGACCGGTGCGGTTGCCGTCGTGCTGCTCGTCGCCGCCGCCGTACCGACCATCAAGGGCGTCCAGCACCTCGACCTCTCCGACGGCGCGGCCACCGGTCACGCCGTCGCGGACTCCGACCGCCAGAGCCAGGTCCCGCCGTCCGAGGACGGCGGGGCGGGCCGCTCGCACCTGCCCAGGCCGGCCGGTTCGGCCGACCGGTCGGGCACCGCCGCGCCCGGCAGCGACGCCAGCTCCGCTGCCGCCAGCCCTTCTCCCGGGGCCGACGGCAGCCCGGCCGGGAACACACCGGTGCCCGACTGCGTACGGGCCGACCTCGGTGACGGCAGCTCCCATCTGTCCACCGCGGACGGCAGCGGCAAGGTGTACGGCTGGTTCACCGTGTTCAACACCTCCGGGCGCAGCTGTGAGCTGACCGGTCCGGGGACGGTCGCGGTCAGCTCGGCGGACGGCGGCCCGGCGCCGAAGGTCAGGGTGCTGGACCACCAGGCCGGCGACCCGGCGATCGGCCTGCCCGACCCGGGCCCGGCGACCGGGCTCCTGGTGCTGCCGCCGAAGGGCGGGTACCAGATCCGGTTCGGCTGGGTGCCGGACCTGCAGTGTCCGAAAGCCGGCGGGGGCCCGGCCAGCCCCGTCGCACCGGCCCCGCAGGCGGCGCCCTCGGTCGCGGCCGCGCCGGGCGCCGAGGCCTCGCCCCAGGCCACGGCCTCGCCCAGCGCCGCCCCGAGCCCCAGCAGCTCCCCGCCGCCCAGCACGCCGTCGAGCATCACGCTGGCGCACACGCCGGAGTCCGGCGGCCCGGCCGCCGCGACCACCCAGGTCAGCGCGGCCTGCACCGGGACGCTGTACCGCACCGCACCCGAGGCCGTTCCGGCGGCGGGTGCGCAGCCGCCGTCCGACAGCCCGACCTCGGGCTCGGCCGGGCAGTAGCGGGCAGTAGCGGGCAGTCGCGGGCCTCGAGCGGAGCGGTACGGCGCTGCGGGGGCCGCGGCCGGGCCGGCCCGGCCACGGCCCCGGGGGACCGGACGGGTGTGAGGAATGGTTACCGTGGTGGGCGTGTACCGGTTTCTCCTGACTTCGCGCTGGCTGGGCGGCACAGTCCTGGCCCTGGTCGCCATCGCGGTCTGCCTCTGGCTCGGCTCCTGGCAGCTCGGGCGCTTCGAGGACCGGGTCTCCACCCACAAGGACGGCGGCAACTCGGCGAAGGCGCCGCAGGCGGCCGCCCCGCTGTCCTCCGTACTGAACGGCGGGACGGCCGAGGTCGGCACCGACACGGTCGGCCGCGAGGTCACCGTCACCGGCAGCTACGACCCGGCGCACCAGCTGTTGGTTCCCAACCGCACGGTGGACGGCAGGAACGGCTTCTACGTGCTCACCCCGCTGCGCACCGCCGACGGGCCGGCCGTGGCCGTCGTGCGCGGCTGGGTACCCGGTGCGCCGGACGGCTCCGGTACGGGCACGGCGAGCAGTGCGGTCCCGGTGCCCGCCGCACCGGCCGGACAGGTGACCGTGACCGGCCGGCTGCAGGCTCCGGAGAACAGCGGCAGCGGCGGTGCGGTGGCCGGCGGACTGCCGGCCGGCCAGCTGGGCACGATCAGCCCGGCGACCCTGGTCAACGTGCTGCCGTACCGCTCCTACGACGGCTGGGTGGCCGCCGACGCGGCGCCGGGCGGGCTCACCGCCGTGCCGACCGTCCAGCCGCAGGGCGGGGACGGGCTGAGCCTGCGGGCCTTCCAGAACCTCGGCTACACGCTGGAGTGGTTCGTCTTCGCGGGGTTCGTCGTCTTCATGTGGTTCCGCCTGGTCCGGCGGGAGGCGGAGCTGCTCCAGGACCGGGCGCTCGGCCTCGACCCGGCCCTGGACTGAGGCGGGCCCGGGGGCTCACTGCCGCCCCCCGGGGAGCGGACTGGGCTCCCCGGGGGCTGAGCGGCTGTCGGGCCCGGCGGTCACCCCTCGCGGGCGGGCAGGTGCCGCAGCGCGAAGTCGATCTCCAGTCGGAGCTGCTTGATCCGCTCGTCGACCACCAGCGAGCCGTGGCCGGCGTCGTAGCGGTAGACCTCGTGCACCTTGCCGAGCTGCTCCAGCCGCTCGACGTAGTTCTCGATCTGGCGGATCGGGCAGCGCGGGTCGTTGACCCCGGCGCTGATGTACACCGGTGCCTTGACCTGCTCGACGTACGTCAGCGGGGAGGAGGCGTGCCAGCGGTCCGGGACCTCCTCCGGGGTGCCGCCGAAGAGCGTCCGGTCCAGCGACTTGAGCGCCTCCATCTCGTCGGCGTACGCGGTGAGGTAGTCGGCGACCGGGACGGCGGCCAGGCCGAGCGTCCAGCTGTCCGGCTGGGTGCCGAGGCCGAGCAGGGTCAGGTAGCCGCCCCAGGAGCCGCCGGAGAGCACCAGCCTCGACGGGTCGGCGAGGCCGGAGGCCACCGCCCAGTCGCGGACGGCGCCGATGTCCTCCAACTCGATCAGGCCGATCCGCTCGCTCAGCGCGTCCGTCCAGGCCTGGCCGTAGCCGGTGGAGCCGCGGTAGTTGACCCGGACCACCGCGAAGCCGTGGTCCAGCCAGGCGGCGGGACCGGCGGCGAAGGAGTCGCTGTCGTGGTGGGTCGGGCCGCCGTGGATCTCGAAGACGGTCGGGAAGGGGCCCTGGCCGTTCGGCCGCTGGACCAGCGCGTGCACCCGGCCGCCGGGGCCCTCCACCCACGCGTCCTCGACCGGGACGGACCCGGGCGGCACCGGCCCGGCGGCGCGCAGCACCACCGTGCCGGCGGTGGACCGCACCGCGGGGGGCTCGGCGGCGCAGGACCAGAGGAACTCGACCGTCCCGTCCGGGCGGGCGGTCGCACCCGCGACCGTGCCGCGCGGGGTGTCCAGGCGGACCAGCTCACCCCGCTCCAGGTCGTACGAGAACAGTTCGCTGCGGGCCTCGTACTCGTGCTCCACCAGCAGCGCCCGCGCACCCGGCCGCCACTGTGCGGAGAGGTCGCCGGGGAACTCGCGGCCCTGCTCGTCGCGGAGCGCCAGCTCGGTCTCCGCGCCGGTGGCGACGTCCCAGAGCATCGGCTCCCAGCGGCCCCTGCGCTGGTGGGCGACGAGCAGCCGGGTGTCGCCGTCGGCCGGGGCGAAGCCCAGGCAGGTGACACCGCAAGGGTTCCGGCGGCCGGTCACCTCGTCCAGCTCGGCGACGGTGGAGCCGTCCGAGACCCGGACCACCCGGAGCGCCGAGTGCATCGCGTCACCGTGCTCGGTGTGCTCGATGGCCAGCAGCGCGGAGTCGTACGAGAGGTCGCCGACGCTGCCGTACTCGGGGTGCTGGTACAGCCTCTCGACCTCGGTGCCGCCGGGGCGGCGCAGGTAGACGGCGGTGCCGTCGTCGTCCGTGGAGGTGCCGACCACCACGGCGCCGTCGCGGCCGATCGCGAGGCCCGCCGAGTACGCGGCGGGCACGCCGGGAACGGCCTCCTCGTCGGTGCCCCGGGCCCGCCCGGCGCCGTCCGCGCCTTGCGTGCCGTCGCTCCCGGTGGCGGCGGTCGCCGGGCCGGTCGGGAAGGGCCGGCGGCGCCAGACGCCGAACTCGTCACCGTCGGTGTCGTCGAACCACCAGATCCACTCGCCGTCCGGGCTCAGCTCGGCGTCCGTGGTCCCGTTCGGGCGGTCGGTGACCTGCCGGTGCTGGTCGGTCGACCGGTCCCAGGCGTAGACCTCGTAGGTGCCGGTGGCGTTGGACACGTACAGCGCCCGCTCGGGGGCGTCCTCGGCCCAGTCCGGCAGCGTTACCCGCGCCGCCCGGAACCGCTGCTCCCACGCAGGTGCTGCGCTCTGCTGCTCACTCATTCCCCCATCCAACCCGATGTCGGGCGCCGAGCGGAATGCCGTGGGAACCGGGCCGGAGCCCGGCACGCCGCCCGGCGCCGCCGTCCCCGGGTCGCCGCCGGCCGAGGAGCCCGGCGAGCGCCCGGTGGGACGGCGGCGAGGGACGCGGGCGCAGGGCAGGGGCGGGACGGGGACCGGGGTCAGGCGGCCGGAACCTTGTCGAGGAAGCCGAGCACCGCGCTGATCCGGCCGTCCTCGTCCACGGTGACGACGTCGAAGCCGACCACCAGCGCCTCGGCGCCGGCCGGACCGAGGTCCCAGGTGAACCGGGCCAGGTGGTGGTGGGCGTCCACCGGGCCGAGGGTGAAGACCAGGCCGGGGAACTGGGCCTGGGCCGCGCCGATGGTCGCGTCGATCGCGTCCCGCCCCCGGACGTCCACCAGCGGGTCGGTGTAGCCGCCGTCCTCGGCCCACAGCTCGTCGATCAGCTTGCGGCGGGCGGCCTGGTCGGTCTCGTTCCAGACGGCGATGTAGCGCTCGGCCACCTGCTGGAGGTCGGTCATCTTCCTGCTCCTTCGGCTCGTTCGGTGATCTCTTCCGAGGCGCCTGCCGGGGTGTTCCCGACGCTGCGTTCCTCCGATGGCATGAAGGTACGGCGGGGCGGGGTGACGGCGAATCAGTCACGGATAGGTCATCGCGGCGACCGGTATCCGCACCGGCGTAGGTAGGGTGCAAGCCATGCTGTTCGGGAGGGCGGAGGAGCAGGCGGCCATCGGCCGGCTGCTCGACGGGGCGAGGGCGGGCCGCAGCGGGGTCCTGGTGCTGCGGGGCGAACCGGGCATCGGGAAGAGCGCGTTGCTGGACCACGCGGAGCGCGTGGCGCTGGCGGGATCGGGCCCGGGGCCCGGCGGGGCGGACGGAGGCGCGGCAGGCGCCACCGGGCCGGGTGTGCCCGGCCCCGGGGAGGCCGGGGAAGGGGCGGCCGGACCGGACCCTTGGTACGAGGACGAGTTCGGGGCCGGCGGCCCGGGGCCGGCGAACGGGCAGCCGCCCTTCCGGGTGGTCCGGGCCACCGGAGTCGAGTACGAGGCGGAGCTGCCGTTCGCCGGGCTCAGCCTGCTGCTGGCCCCGGGGCTCGACCGGCTGGCCGCGCTGCCCGCCCCGCAACGGCGGGCGCTGGAAGCGGCGTTCGGGCTGACCGACCGACCGGCGGGCCCCTCGGGAGCCTCGTCCGGGCCGGCCGCCCCGGCGGCCGACCGGCTGCTCGCCGGGCTCGCCACCCTCGCCCTGCTGGCCGAACTCGCCGCCAGTGGGCCGCTGTTGTGCCTGGTGGACGACGCCCAGTGGCTCGACCGGGCCTCGGCGGAGGCGCTGCTGCTGGCCGCCCGGCGCCTCGGCAACGAGGGCGTGGTGCTGCTCTTCGCCGCCCGTGACGGTGAAGGCTCCTTTCCCGCACCGGGGTTGCCGGAACTCCCGTTGGCGGCACTGTCCCCGGCCGCCGCGTCCGCACTGCTCGCCGCGCTGCCGCCAGGCCGGGACCTGGACAGAGGGAGCGTGGACGCCCAGGACACCGCCAGGATCGCCGCCGTCCACCGGCGGGTCCTCGCCGAGGCGCGGGGGAATCCGCTGGCGCTCACCGAACTGCCCGCCGCGCTCGCCGCCGAGCAGTCCAGCGCCGTCGGCGCGGTCCCGCTCACGAGCCGCCTGCAACTCGCCTTCCACGGCCAGGTGTCCAGGCTTCCGGCCGCCACCCAGACCCTGCTGCTGGTCGCCGCCGCGGAGGAGACCGGGGACCTGCGGGTCGTACTGTCCGCCGCGGCGGCGCTCGGTGCAGGCCCCGAGAGCCTGCCGCCGGCGGAGCGGCCGGGGCTGCTCAGGCTGTCGGCCGACGAGCGGTTGGTGTTCCGGCACCCGCTGATCCGCGCCGCGATCATGCAACGAGCCCCGCTGACCCAGCGGTTGGCCGCGCACCGGGCCATCGGCGAGGCGCTGGACGAGGGCGACCGCCGTACCTGGCACCTCGCCCTCGCCGCGACCGGCCCCGACGCCGGCCTCGCCGACGCGTTGGAGCGTACGGCCCTGCGAGCCGGAGCCCGGGGCGGTCCCAGCGGCGCGGCCTCGGCGTACGAGCGGGCCGCCCGGTTGACCCCGGACCGGTTCACCGCTGTCCGGCGGCTGGTGCTGGCCGCCGAATCCGCCACCGACGCCGGCGAGTTGGACCGGGCGGCGGCACTGGCCGAGCGCGCACTGGCCCGTACGGACGGCCTGCCCCACCTCGACGGACGGGGGCGGCCGCTCGCGGTGGCGCTGCTGGAGCACATCAGGGCGACCGCGCAGTTCTGGCGCGGCGCCTACCCGGCCGCGTACGAGCTCCTGATGGCGGCCGCGACGTCCGAGATCGAGGCCACGCACACCGCCCGGATGCTGTTCCAGGCGTTCCACGCGGCCTGGTACCTGGGGGAGGAGCAACTGGCCGCCGTACTGGACCGGTTGGCCGCGCTGGAGCTGCCGATCGGGGATCCGGCCGAGCCGCCGGCCCGGTATCTGCTCGCCGCCGCGCTGCCGGTGGTCGGCGGCCTCGCGCCGGAACTGCCGCCGGTGGACGAGACGGTGGCGGCGGCCCGGCGGGCGGGCGCGGACGCCGTCAGGGACCTGGTGCAGGTCTGCGGGGCCACCCTGATCCTCGGACGGGACGAGGAGACCTACCGGCTCGCCGCCGCTCTGGTGGCCGAGGCCCGGGCCGAGGGCGCGGTCGGGCAGCTGCCGACCCTGCTGTACTTCCTCGCCGAGGCCGAACTCTTCCACGGACGCCACCGCGACGCCGAGGTCACCGCGACCGAGGGCCTGGCGCTGGCGGCAGACACCGGGCAGCGCCAGTGGGTGAGCCAGCTGAGGAGCCTGCTCGCCTACCTGGCGGCGCTCGCCGGTGCCGACGGCCCCTGCACGGAGCTGGCCGCGGCGGCGCTGGACGGGCCGGGCTCCGCACCGGCGGCCGGGTACCCGTGGGCGCAGTGGGCGTCGGGGCTGCTCGACCTCGGGCAGGGGCGGGCGGGGCTGGCCGCCGACCGGCTGGAACGATTGGCCGGCGGCCGGTTCCGGCACCATGTCTCCGCCACCCGCGCGGTGCCCGATCTCGTGGAGGCGGTGGTCCGGCTGGGCGAGCCGGAGCGCGCGGCCGAGCCGTACGAGCGCTTCGCGCGGTGGGCCGCGGTCACCGGCCGTCCCTGGGCGCAGGCGCTGGTGCTGCGCTGCCAGGCGCTGCTCGCGCCCCCCGAGTTGGCGGAGTCGGCGTACCGGTCCGCGCTCGAACTGCACCAGCGGGACCACCGCCCCTTCGAACAGGCGCGGACCGCGCTGCTCTTCGGTGAGTGGCTGCGCCGGGAGCGGCGCCGGACCGAGGCCCGCTCCTGGCTCACCACCGCGCTGGAGTCCTTCGAACAGCTCGGCGCCGCCCCCTGGGCGGACCGGGCCCGCGCCGAGCTGACCGCCACCGGTTCCACCGCCCCCGCGGGGCAGGCGGCCGGTCCGCTCGCCGCCCTCACCCCGCAGGAGCTGCAGATCGTCCGGCTGGCGGCGCAGGGCCTCACCAACCGGGACATAGCCGCGCAGCTGTTCCTCAGCCCGCGTACGGTCGGCCACCACCTCTACAAGGCCTACCCGAAGCTGGGGGTCGCCTCGCGTGCCGAACTCAGCGATCTGGACGGTGTGCTGACGGGGACGTGAGGCGGTCGGAACGGTCGTCGAGCGCGGCGTCCAGCACGGTCTGCAGGGAGCGTTCGAGTTCCGCCGCGCGCCCGGGGCCGGCCGCGATGGCCGCGTAGTGCCAGCCGGCGTCGGGGGAGACGGACTCGACGGACAGCACCACGCCCTCACCCCGCTCGTGGGAGTAGGTGAGGCCACAGTCCCGCAGCAGTGCCTGGACGGCCGCCAGATCGGTGGGGTGCGGGCCGGGCCTGGTGTCGGTCAGCCAGGCGAGCTCGGAGCGGCCGCTCACCGAGGCCAGCCGTTGCACCATGGCCTGCCGCGCCGTGGTGGCGGTACGGCGGACGTTGCTCTCCACCGCGTACACCGCCGAGTCCTCGGCCACCCCGGCGTCGACGCTGAACCTGCCCCGGTAGTCGCGGTCCGCCAGGTAGCCGCCGAGGGCCATCCCGGCCCGCTCCAGTTCCCGGCGAACTCCGCCGGCCCGCGCGCCGCAGCCCGCGGCGCCGGAGTCCGCAGCGTCGTCGACGGTGCCTTCGCGGCCGGGCCCCGGCTCGGTCAGCGGCGAGGCGAATCCGTGGTAGCTGCAGTCCCGGGTGCGCATCTCGCCGGTGTAGACGACGGCCGGGCCGGTGGGACCCACCTCCATCTGCACGCTGACGTCGCGGACGAAGGGGACGTACTCCTCGACCACCCACCCCTCGGCCCGCCGCTCTCCGGGCGGGTGACGGCGAGCCAGGCGTGGGAGGTCCGCGCGGGTGAGGATCCGCAGGCCGTCTCCGCCAGCCGCCCTGGCGGGCTTCACCAACACGCGGGGGTACCGGTCGAGCAGCTCGCGCACGCCGGCGACGACCTCGGACCAGTCGCGGCAGGAGCGGCCCGCCGGCACCCGGATACCCAGGCTCCGCGCGGCCTGACGGAAGCCGCTCTTGGTGTTGAGCCGGTCCACCGCCTCGAGCGCGCTCTCCGGCACCGCCTCCGCGGCCTCGCCCCCCGGGACGGCGCCGCGGGCCCGGCGACGGTACCCGTCCCCGTACCCGGACACCGGCAGGCCGAGCTCGGCGGCGAGCCGGACCGTCGACCGGTCCAGCACGATGGGCAGCAGTTCGATGCCGGGCCGCTCCGCGACCAGGGCGCGCAGCCGGCCGCTCAGCCCCGGGGTGCGGTCGATGGCCTCGGCGAGCGGCAGCGTCGGATCGGCGTCGGTGCTGATCACGGTCACCGATTCGGGTGTCATGCCGAGCAGGCCGCAGGCGTACCGCCGGAAGTCCCGGCTCACCGGGAACTGCGTCACCAGGACGTCCCCGGGACGCGTCAGCCAGACCTTCCGGGAGGACTGCGCCATCCCGTGCAGGTTCAGGTCGGCCGCCTGGCGGCCGCAGACCACGTCGGAGACGAAGTTCGCGAACAGCAGCAGCGGCCCGCGGCCCCGGCCTCCTCCTCCGGGAGCCCCGCCGCCCCGGTTCTCCTCGCCCGTGCCCCCGCCGCCACCGGTCGTGCCGTCCCCGCCGTCGCCACCTGCCCTGTCGCGCATGCGCGCAGCCAAGCACGGCGGACGGCCGCCACCCGGTCGGCCACCCGGCGGCGCGGGGGACGTCACCCTTTCGTACCCGCCCGCCGCGCCGGTCGTCCGGGCTGCGGACAGTCTGGGGCCGATGATGCGTGACACCCCGTCCGACAGCGCCCTCACCGCCGTGAACGGCTGGCTCAGCGATCCCGAGCCCGAGCTGTTCCCGTTCGACGCCGTCCTGCGCGAGATCCAGACCACGGGAAAGCACTTCCTCCCGGGGCCGCTGGCCACCGCGCTGGAGGGCGCCCGCGCGCTCTGCCGAAGCGGCGCGGTGCCCGGCGACGCGTGCGGGGGGTCCGTGTTGCGGGCCTTCCTGGACTGTGCGCTCGACAAGCATGACGGCCGCTACAGCTACCGCAGTTACCTCTGCCTGCCCCTGCTGGAGGACCTGGTCCGCGGACCCCGGCCGCGGGTCGCCGGCACCGAACTGGTCGGCCTGCTCGTCGCCGACGCACTGCGGTACGAACTGGCCGCGGACCGCGACCCTCCGGCCACCCTGCCGCAGGGCCGCCCGGACGCCACGGTCCGGCACAAGCGGCTGCGGTACGGCCTGCGGCTGTTGAGCGGCTACGCGCCGGCCGGGAGCGAGAAGGCGGACGTCGACCGGCTCAGCCACGCCCGGGGGTCGGAGCTGCCGGAGCTGGAGAAGGTGCTCGACTCGATGGCACCGCAGGTGGATCCGGTGGTCGGCCGGCGGATCGCGCTCAGCATGCAGCCGGTCTACCTGCTGCACGACGAGTACCTCTTCCTCCGGGTCCTGCAGAGCTACGAGACGGTGTTCACCGCTCTGGTGGGCTGCGCCCGCCAGGCCCGCGACCTGCTCGGCCGGGGGCGGCCCGGCGGTGCGGTGGCGGCGCTGACCGAGGCCGCCGGGCAACTGGACCGGGCGAGCCTGCTGTTCAGCCTGCTGGCCACGATGGACATCGGCGGGTTCCGGCGGTTCAGGCAGTACACCGAGGGATCGAGTGCCATCCAGTCCGAGCAGTACAAGCGGTTCGAGTGGCTCTGCGGCAGCCCGCGCGAGGAGCGCCGGCTCTCGCCCGCGTTCGGCAGCGTGCCGTCGGTGGCCGAGCAGGCCGCCGCCGACCCCGGCAGCATCTCGCTGGCCTATCTCGCGGTCCGCGAGTCGAAGTCCTTCACCGCGGAGCAGTGGTCCGCCCTCGATGCCGCACTGGCCCGGCTGGAGCACAGCCACCAGCACTGGAAGGCGACGCACCACTCGCTCGCCGCCAGGATGATCGGCGACGCCGCCGGCTCGGGCTACACGGCGGGGGTCCCGTACCTGGACGACTGCCTCGGCAACCGGCTGTTCTGGCGCCTGGGCGAGCGGTACCTGCCCGTGTCCCGGGAGCCGGCCCGCCGCCCTTAGGCCCGGGCAGGGCGGGAGCGGTGCGCAGGGGGTGGTGGCCGCCCGGCGGTAGCGGGAAGCTGAAGACATGGCGTCCGCGCACCCGAGAAGGTGAACACGATGACGTTTCTCCAGCTCATCGAGTACGAGACCACGCAGAAGGCCCGGGTCGACGATCTGATGGACGAGTGGCTCAAGGCCACCGAGGGCAAGCGCACCGCGACCCACGAGATGCTCGGCCAGGACCGGGACAAGCCGTCGCACTTCGTCAACATCGTCGAGTTCCCCAGCTACGAGAGGGCCATGGCCAACAGCGCCCTGCCGGAGACCCAGCACATCGCCGAGGAGATGCGCGGGCTCTGCGACGGCGAGCCGCGCTTCGTCAACCTGGACATCGTCCGGGACGAGAAGTGGTAGGAGGCGAGTGGCAACTCGGTTCGCCGACGGCTCCCGCCGCCGCGCGGGCCGCACAGTGGTGACGGAGTCGCCCTTCACCGCCGCGTTCGTGCCTGTCGGACCCAGCCGCCGGACAGGCCCTCGCCGCCGGAACCGGTAGCCGCCGGTTCCGGCGCCGGCTCTACCACCGGCTCCGTGGGCAGCGCCCGCAGCCGGACCACCAGGGAGAGGACCAGCCGATCACCGCCGCCTGCGGACCCTCGCCACCGCCCTGCGGGAGCGCTGCGCGGCCCCGGCCCAGGCACTCTCCCGCGAACTCCCGGACTGGACCCTCGGCCGGCTACCCGCCGGCGGCCTCCACCTCTGGCTCCGGCTGCCGCCGGGCCTGCCCGACTCCGTCGTCGCCGAGCTCGCCCGGGCCCACGGCGTGTCCCTCGACACGGGGACCCGCTACTTCCCGGCCGAGCCGCCGGCCGGCCACCTCCGGCTCGGCTTCGCGGCCGCCGCGGACCCTGCCGAACTGGCCGGCCGCCCGGCGCCTCGGCGCGGCCGTCCGCGCCGCCGGCTGATCTCCGGGGCGCCGGCTACGAGGCCGGTGCCCCGGCGGCGGGCCGCAGCGAGCTGAACCAGCGGACGATCTCGGCCGTGGCGACCACGTTGGACCCGAGGTGGGTGGAGTTCTGGTAGGGGGCGGCGGGCAGGTCGGTGACGGTGACCGGCACACCGGCGGAGTGGAAGGCCGCGGCGCAGTGGTCGGTGTTGGCGGCGACGGCCTCGCTGTCGGAGCGGGTGGCGAACAGGCGCACGGGGGCGTGCGTCGACCAGCCGGAGCACACGCCGTCGGCGGTCCGGAGGGCCGCGAGGAGCCGGCCGTCCGGGTGGCGCAGCAAGTTCAGACCCCGCGGGGTGAGGAGCGCGTCGAGGGTGTCGGGGGTGCCCGCCATGAGCTGCTCACCGGTGTGGTTCCCGTCGAGGAGCCGCTCGATCGAGTCGGCGTACGGCGGGCGGAACACCTCGGAGGGCGAGGCGTAGAGGTGGTGCAGCCGGTTCCAGGACACCAGCAGGTACGCCGTGTACAGCACACCCATCTTCGCGGTGATCCGGCCGCCGGTCAGCGCTGGCAGCTCGACCTCCCGCAGGGCGTACGCGCCGCTGACCGGGGCGACGGCGCCGAGGCGGAACCGCGGATCGGCGCCCCGGTCCAGCGCCTTGGCCAGTCCCAGTGCGGCGGAGGCGCCCTGGGAGAAGCCGGTGACCAGCACCTCGCGGTCCAGCGTCCGCCGGGAGCGGCCGCCGGCGTCGGTGCGGGCGCCGCGCACGAAGTCGCTCGCGGCGCGGAGCATGTCCAGCGAGGCCGTGGTCTCCGAGGGCAGGTCCATGTAGGGGTGGAACCCCGGCCCGGTGCCCAGCCCCAGGTAGTCGGGCGCCACCGCGGCGAACCCGGCCGCGCCGTAGCTGAGTTCGGGCGAGGTGGCGAAGTCGTGCTGCTGCTTCGACGGCGCGTCGCCCCGGTAGCTGGTGGTGCCGTGCTCGAAGACCACGGTGCGCAGGGTGCGCGCTCCGCCGTGCGGCAGGACGAGCAGCCCGCTCGCGGTCGTCGGACGGCCCTGCGGGTCGACCGTCCGGTACACCAGCCGGTAGGTGTCCACCCCGTACCGGGCCAAGGCGCCGGAGAACCCGGTGCCGGTCAGCTCGGCGGCGGTCTCCCGCGCCGTCAGGGACCGCAGGTGGCTGTGGGACACCAGCTGCCCCCGGTGGTGGGCGGCCAGGCGGGTCGGGGTGCCCTCGGGAGCGGCCGCCGCCGAGCTGGCGCCGGCGGCGAAGGCCCCGGTGGCGAGAGCGGAGGCGGCCGTCAGGGCCACCAACTTGCCCGGGCCGTAACGACGTTGACATGTGCGAGTGGCCTCTTCCGCGAGCGGCGAGTTCATGGCAACCACGGTAGGAGCCCGGCGTCCTGAGGTCGCCCCGGGCAGCCACCGTCATGGGGTGGGGTTATCCCGAAGAGCGGCGGTGGTACCACAAGCGCGTGTGCGGCGGCCGCTGCCGGACGGCGCACTCCCGTCTCGTCAGCAGCCGCGGCCCCGGCCGCAGTTGCCGGGCGCCCGAGGTCGACGGTCTTAACCCAGGCTTCCCCTTGGTTTCCCCCGGGCGCCGTGGGATGTTGTCGAACGCTTGATGACACTGTCCCCGCAGCACCAGCACCTCGGACGACCCTGGAGGGCCGGCCCACATGACCGAGATCAACCGTCGACGTTTCCTGCAGCTGGCGGGCGGCACCGCCGCGATGTCCGCGCTGTCGAGCACCATCGCCCGCGCCGCCGAGATACCGGCGAACCGTCGGACCGGCACCCTGAAGGACGTCGAGCACATCGTCGTCCTGATGCAGGAGAATCGTTCCTTCGACCACTACTTCGGCACCCTGCGCGGTGTGCGCGGCTTCGGTGACCCGCACCCGGTCAACCTGCCGAACGGCAAGGCGGTCTGGTACCAGTCGGACGGCACCAAGGACGTGCTGCCGTTCCGGCCGGAGGCCGACAACCTCGGCCTCCAGTTCCTCCAGGACCTGCCGCACGACTGGGAGAGCGGCCACGTCGCCTGGAACCAGGGCCGGTACGACAAGTGGGTCCCGGCCAAGGGCACCACCACCATGGCCTACCTGACCCGGGAGGACATCCCCTTCCACTACGCCCTGGCCGACGCGTTCACCATCTGCGACGCCTACCACTGCTCGCTGCTCGGCCCCACCGACCCGAACCGCTACTACATGTGGACGGGCTACGTCGGCAACGACGGCAAGGGCGGCGGCCCGGTCATCACCAACGCCGAGGCCGGCTACAACTGGACCACCTACCCCGAGCGGCTGGAGCAGGCCGGGGTCTCCTGGAAGATCTACCAGGACATCGGCGACGGCCTGGACGCGGCCGGCAGCTGGGGCTGGCTCAACGACGCCTACCGCGGCAACTACGGCGACAACGCCCTTCTCTACTTCGACAACTACCGCAACGCCAAGCCCGGCGACCCGCTCTACGACAAGGCCCGCACCGGCACCGACGCCAGGAAGGGCGAGGGCTACTTCGACCAGCTCAAGGCCGACGTGCTGGCGGGCAGGCTTCCGCAGGTCTCCTGGATCGTCGCCCCCGAGGCGTTCACCGAGCACCCCAACTGGCCGGTCAACTACGGCGCCTGGTACATCGCCCAGGTGCTGGACGCGCTCACCGCCGACCCCGACGTGTGGGCCAAGACCGCGCTGCTGATCACCTACGACGAGAACGACGGCTTCTTCGACCACGTCGTCCCGCCGTTCCCGGCCGCCTCCCCGGCGCAGGGGCAGAGCACCGCCGACACCACCACCGAGATCTACCACGCGACCGACGGTGCGCTGATGACCGGCCCGTACGGCCTGGGCCAGCGAGTGCCGATGCTGGTCGTCTCGCCCTGGAGCAAGGGCGGCTTCGTCTGCTCGCAGACCTTCGACCACACCTCGATCATCCAGTTCATCGAGCGGCGCTTCGGCGTGCACGAGCCGAACATCTCGCCCTGGCGCCGGGCCGTCTGCGGCGACCTGACCGCGGCCTTCGACTTCTCCCACGGTGACGCCCGGGTACCGGAACTGCCGGACACCGGCGGTTACCTCCCGCCGGACCGTGGCCGCCACCCGGACTACGTCCCGACCCCGCCGGCCCACCCCGCGCTGCCCAAGCAGGAGCGCGGACTGCGCCCGGCCCGCCCGCTGCCGTACGACCTCACCGCCGACGCCGTCGTCCGGCCAGGCCGGCTGTCCGTCGAGTTCGCCAGCCACGGCGCCGCCGGGGCGACCTTCCACGTGACCTCGGTGACCGACGGCAACGGCCCCTGGACGTACACCGTCGAGGCCGGCCGGGGGCTCGTCGGCGACTGGGACGTCAAGGGTGCCTACGACTACTCGGTGCACGGGCCGAACGGCTTCCTGCGCCAGTTCAAGGGCCAGGCCGGCAGCGCGGGCGTGGAACTGACCACCCGGCGCGGCGGGGACGGCCAGCTCCAGCTGGTGCTCACCAACAACGGCCCGGCGACGGTACGGATCACCGTCACGGACGCCTACGGCAGCGACCGCCGGTCCGAGCACCGGCTCCGCCCGGGCGCGCACACGGTGCACACCGCCAACTCCAGCCGCGGTCACGGCTGGTACGACCTCACGGTCCACTCCGACCAGGACGTGACCTTCCTGCGCCGGCTGGCCGGACACCTCGAGAACGGGCGGCCCAGCACCAGCGACCCGGCGATCGTCGCCGACTGACCGGCGCTCTCGGGCCGTCGTCGGATGCCGCAGCCCGGTCGGGCGGTCGAGCGGCTTCGGACGCCGGTAGGACGCGGGCGGTGCGGTGGCCCCGGAGCGTCCGAGCGCTCCGGGGCCACCGGCCTCCGGTCCGGCCGGACCGGAGGCCGCGGCGCCTGCCGGCCTCGCGACTACCGCCTGCGCAGCAACAGGTGGCCCCGGCGGTAGCGCTCCTCCTCGCGCGGCTCGCGCAGCATCCGGCCGACCTCGGCGAAGCCGGCCGCGCGGGCCAGCTCGGCGAGACCGTCGACCGGCCACCGGTAGGCCGGTGCCACCTTGTGGTCGAACTCCACCACCGGCTCGCCCTCGGATTCGAAGAAGGCGAGGAGAAGATGACCGCCCGGCGCCAGCACCCGGCTGAACTCGGCGAAGTACGGGGGAAGTTCCCGCGGCGGCGTGTGGATCACCGAGTACCAGGACACGATGCCGCCCAGCTCGCCGTCGGCCACCTCGAGGGCGTCCATCGAGCCGACCTCGAAGCGCAGGTCGGGGTAGGCCCCGCGGGCAAGGTCGATCATCACCGGCGACAGGTCGACGCCGAAGACGTCCAGCCCCAGGTCTCGCAGATGTGCCGTCACGACACCGGGACCGCAGCCGAGTTCGGCCACCCGGCCGGCATCGGAGGTGTTCACGAGCTCGGCGAACGCGGCGAGGATCGAGCGGTCCAGCGGGAGCGGGTCGAGCCCGTTCCGGACGAAGTCGGCGTAGCGAACGGCGACGGCGTCGTAGGCGTCCGCCGTCGCGGTCAGGTGGGGGGAGGGTTCAGCCATGGGGAACCACCCTAGATGACCGTCAACCCGCGGTGAGAGGTCCCCGGTCGGACGCCGGCCCGACCCTCCGTCACCCTCCTTTCGGCAGGCATCTCCGACCCGCCGCCGGATCGATCCCGGAAACATGTTCAGCGGGCATCGGTGTGCTCCCTTCCAAGGACCCGCACGGACACAACTCCCTTCACCCTCGCGTCGCCCCTGCGGCCCCGCAAGAAGGGGAGCCTTCCACTGGCCGATCGCGGGGCACCGGGCCGCGTACGAGCCGTGACGCCGCCGCGGGCCGAACGGGCCCTAGGTGGACCGGGACCGGCCACGCGTCTTCTTCCGCTGCTCCTCGCCCGGCCCGCCGTCTGCCTGCGGCGCCCTCAGCGAGAACCAGCCGACCTTGGTTCCGAACAGCCAGGTCACCCCCAGATACAGGTCCGGGCCCACCTGGCGGATCTCGTCACGCACGCCGCCCACGACGAGGGACGTCCTGGAGTAGTCGATGACGATGCACTCCTCGCCGTCCAGCAGACTCGGTCCCGGAGCCACCGTGGCGAGGACCGCCAGCACGTCCAGCGCGGACAGCCGATTGCTCAGGTAGCCCGCGTCGCGGTCGAAGACCTTGCCCCGCCACACGCCCAGACGGATCAATGCGGCGATCGGCCGGGTCAGGGCCGTGCCCGCGCCGATGATGGCGGTGCCTTCCATCGGGCCGTCGGGGATGTCACCAGGCATGCTCACCCGGAAGAGTTCTTCCAGTCGCTCGTCCTCGGCGCTGAGCAGATCATCCTCACTGACTGTCACGATCATCCTCCGGGCGGTCGCCCTGGTCGCTCGCAGCCCGGCGTCGTCGCACCGACCGGTCTCCCCCGGCCGTTCCTTCATCAGGCCAGTGCGGTGTCCGACTCCGAGGCCGCGCATCGCAACAGGACCGCGGTATCGGGTCGACTCAACGATGGAGGCTGTCGGCGCGGACCACCTCCGCTGTTGGCGCAAACGGCTGACAGCCGCCGCGGAAGCCGGACTCCGAGGTCGCCGGTGAGAGCCACACGCCGGCCGCGCGGTGAGTCGGGGCCGCCCTCGTGCGCCATGCCTCGCGGCAGGTCGCGAGGCGCCTTCTGGTGGCAACGACAATGATGCAAGCCTAGTTTGGGGCCTGTGCCGAAGTACCGAGTGCGGCGCCCACACGACCGCGTCGCGCCCCATGGTGATATGACCCGAAACCGATATCCGCTCGCGCCCAGCGGCGCCGACGTTCACGCCTTCCGCACTGACGTTCGCCCGCAGCGCGACCGAGTCCATCACGGGGGTCGGAGCGACCTGTACGGCGCACCGAGGCATCGGTGTCCGCCGGGCCGGTCCACTCACTCCGGAGAGCACATGAACCGGTCAACGCCCTGCCCTTGCTGAGGATCAGGGCGCTGACCGGTACCACCGGGCCGGGGCAGCGGGATTTCCGGTATGCGATGCGAGCCGCACTTCCACCTGGCTGGACTCCCCGTGTCATACCTCGGACATGTCCGAAATGACAGCTATAGGGGCTGTCGTTACGTTCGTCGCAGATCGGTCGCCCGGCCGACATCCATGTGACGGAGAGAAGTGACATGCGCACGCGTACGTTAACTGTGGCCGCTGCCGGAAGCGCGGCGGTCCTTGCGGCCACCGGTATCACCTACGCCTCGACCGCCGAATCCGCCCCGGTGTCCCCGTCTGTTCAGCGAGTGGCCCAGCCCGTCCAGCGAGTGGCCCAGCCCGTCCAGCCGGCCACCCCCGCTGCGGCTGTCTCGGGCAGCGGACACGCAAACGGGGAGAAGGACGAGGGCCGCGACCGCGAGGGTGGCGGACGCGCAGGCGGAGACAGGGACGAGGGCCGCGACCACGAGGGCCGCGACCACGAGGGCGGCGGACACGGCCGCGGCCACGAGGAAGAGGGGAGGATCTTCTTCAACGACCGCGCGTACTCCGCCTCCACTGACGGCTGCATCACTGCGGTCAGCGGACTGGGCTCCAGCAGCTTCAGCGTTTTCAACGACAGCCGGAAGACTGTCGAGGTCTTCCGCGGCTTCACCTGTGACAACGGCGCCCCGGTCGCCACCGTGGGTCCCCACGGCGAAACCGACGGCGTTGTGACCCGCACCGTCCACGGAGGCCTGTTCGGTGACGACGGTGTCGCGGGCAGCTTCCTGGTGATCGGCGACTACGACGAGTGGTGACAGCGCCGCCCGGAGGGCGGGACAGCTCCCGGCCCGCCGGGGCCGGGCCGACGTTCCCAGCTTCGTGGATATCCGTGGGGTCGCAGTGGGCACCTGCCTGGCGGGCTGCGGCAGGTGCCCACTGACGGGAGCTCAGACGGGAACTCGGACCGTTCCCGTCCCGCCGACCAGGCGGCCGCGCCGGCGTCCTGCCGAGCCCCCACGGCGTGGCTGAGACCTGCTGCCGGGGTGAGTGGCGCAGGCTTCCGGCCACCTCGGACTCTGCCCAGCGAACCATCGTCGACCTGCTGCGGAGCCGTCGATGCCGGTCAGCGCCGGTAGCCCTCGGACGGCCCACTGACGGCCCATGGGCTACTCGGCCAGAGCCCGCCTCCCGGTTGGGGCAGCCCGCCGGCAGTCAGCCGCCCCGACACGACGTCGGCGTTGCCGCAACCGAACACCAACCCGTGCAGCCCTGGCGTTCCTCAGCCCTCGGTGAACGGTCAGGACGTACCAGTGATCCGGAGTTGCGTCGTCCACGATCTTCGCAACGCTGGGGCCCGCCGTGGCACACGGCTACCGCCACTCCAGGACGACATCGCCGTAGCCCAGAGCTGTGGCCGCCTCCTGAGGGGTGACCTGCTGCGGCTGGGCGCCAGGGCTGAGGTCGGTGACGAACGCGGTCTCCTGGTTGCCCTGGACCGAGCGGAACAGCAGCTTCTTCCCGTCGGCCGAGATGACCTGGGGGATGTTCTTCCGGTCGGTCGCCGGGAGCAGGACGGGGCCGGCGGCATCCATGGCGTTGTCGTAGTCGTTCGGGTGCATCCGGTCGACGTCGAGGGTCCACAGGTTGTTCTGATAGGGCGGCTTCGGGCTCCCGATTTTGGTTGGGGCGCAGAGCAGTGTGTGGTTGTCGATCCACCCGGACGGCCTGCAGTCCATGTCTTTGATCTGGCTGGCGCTTCCGTCGGCCTTCAGAAGCCCACTGGACGTCACCGTCACCACGTTCTGGCCCTCCCCGTCGACGTACGCGACTGCGCGCTTTCCGTCCGGGCTGAAGTACACGCTTCCGCCGGTCACACCGTGCAGGGGGCTGCCCCCCAGGGTCAGGCCGAGGTCGCCGAATCCGGCGGGGGAACCGCTCCACTGCTCGGTGAGCCGGTGGTCGGAGGTGAGGTCGCGACTGGCGATGTGGTCCTGGCCACTCGGGTCGCGGTACGTGAACCAGACGCTCCCGCCGTCGGGGGCGAAGAGTGCGTCCTTCTCCTGGGGAGTGCTGGCGAAACCTGAGCTGGTGCCGGTGAGGTCGGTGAAGTTGCCCTTGCGGTCGACGTAGCCGACGTGGCTCGCGCCTGTCTTGTCGTCGGTGGTGACCACCGCGAGCCGACTGAAGTCGTGGTCGAAGAGCTGACGGACCCGAGGCCCGAAGGCGTTGTCGGAGGCATTGTCATTGCTGCTGCCGGAGGTGGGGAAGTTGCCCGCACACAGCTCCTGCAGGGCGCTCAGCTTGGCTCCGGCCCCGGGGCGGGAGCCGACCACCGCCGTTGCCGGAACGGTGAACTCGACCGATGCCACCTTCTTCCAGCTGCCGGGCTCGAAGCCTTCCACCCACACCTTGGCGGGCCTGGACGCGGGCACGGTGCAACCTGCACTGATCACGAGGTCCCGGTCGCGAAAGGCCGCGTCAGTGGCGGCGGCGCTCGGTGACTTCTGCGTCGAGTCCTGCGCGGGCGCCGTGCTGCGTCCGTCCGAGGCAGCACGCGGTGAAGAGCCCCCGCAGCCGGTGACCAGGGGAAGCGCTAGAGCTGCCATCGCCGCCAGCGGTACCAGTCGCCCGGCGGCATGCCGTGTCCGCGTGTATCCCATGAAGACCCCCATTGTTGTGCAGTGCAGTGCCGTGCCTGGAGCTGACGGTGGACAGGTAGAAGATCTCAGATGAGGGTGCCCATGATCTACGTCATTGGCCGCCCACGACGTGTTGCTGAGTCGAGGGCGCCGGCGGCGGCCGCGGTGGCACTTGATGGGGGTGCGGGCGGGGGTGTGCGACGGCTGGGTGCTCGGCGCTTCCCCATCTCGGCCGGGGACGCCGCGGTAGTCCGGGCCTGCCACGGCGCCGAGTCGGCGACTGGAGCGAGGAGGCGGCCTCGGAGAAGCGGCGGAAGGTGCGTCCTGGTTCCCCCGGGGTCGCACTCGGCGCTGCTGAGGGTGGATCAGTAGCGGCGGCTCGGGAGTGGGATCCACTCCCCGATCGCTCCCAAGGGTGCTCAGAAACCAGTCAGGGCCCTGATCCTCAGTGAGGATCAGGGCCCTGACCTGGTACTACTGGGTCGGGGTGGCGGGATTTGAACCCACGGCCTCTTCGTCCCGAAGCAACTTGGACGCTCACCTGGCGCGGGGAAGGATTTGCACTGACCTGCAACGACAGTCCGCGAGTGTCTGTGGTGGTCCGCTGGAGTACGGGGCGGTTGTAGCGCAGTTAGACACTCAGTTCTGCCGTACCTAGGCCAGCTCCTTCTCGGTTCGACTGAGCGTACTGACTCGGATCCTCGCTGCCTGTCTACTGAAAAACGGCTCAGCTAGTGGACGCCGAAATCCATCGACGTCCACCGTGTTGGTGTCAGCCGGCGCTGTTGGCGTTGGCCGCTGCCGCCCTGCCCCACAGCTGGCTGATCAGCCCGATCGTGGCCTGGCAGGCAGTCGGCAATGACTGTGCTGGCACCCGGATCAGCACGACGATGACGATCATCATCGTGGGCCACGTGAGGGACTGCAGGGTTGACAGGTCATGAGGTGCGGGCATCATGCTCAAGGTGATGGTTCCTTTCATGGGGCCGTCGTTAGCCCGCCTGTGCCGCGCATGGTTTCCAGACCCCAAGCGGCGCCGGCGGGCTTCTTGCATTTCTCACTCTGCTCCAAGGCCGGTTTGGCCTACCATCTGGCGGCCCCTGGCGAAAGGTGGCGAATACTCGCGCGCCGTGGCGCACCCCTGGCGAACTTGCACTGAGGCTTAGTTTCTTGAACTAGACCCCTACTGATCGGGTCTGAGAAGTGAGCGAGGACCCGCACCTGCCCTCTAGCTCACGCTGAGTGTCCCACCAGGGGCGGGGTGTTATCCCCCCGAGGGCGGTGGAGCGGTTTTGGCCGGTGTCCTGCCTGGTCTGGGTCCGAGCATGATCGGGGGGCCGTAAGCTGTTGCGACTCGGTCAGGGCTCTTTGGGCCTGACCGCAATTTGGCCGAGTGGCCCCCCGGTCTTGCTCGGTCAGGGTCCCGGTCCGGGGAGGTGGGTAAAACCGCGGAGGCGCCCGCCCCCGGCCACGGCGGGGTTCTGGGCTCAGCCCTCATCCGGCGTCTGACCGCCGACGCGGCCGGGCCGCCGCCGGAGCGGGGCGAAGACAGGAGCGGCGGCGAGCGGCCAGGGCCGCGCGGCGGGGCGCGCCGTGCGCGCCCTTGATGAAGTAGCGAAACTCGTAACAGCGACTATGCGATCAACCGCTGACCGTCGTGTGTCCGGATACGCGGAGCCGAGTCACCCTCGTTGTCCAGCGCATCGAGTAGACGCACGGCGTAGACCTCGCCCATGCGGGCCTTGACCTCTTCGGCTGTGAGCCATTCCACTGCGGTCGATTCCTCGGAGAGCTGTTCGGCGCCGCCTTCGAGGTGGCAGCGGAACACGAGTGCCACGACTCCTCGGGTCACGTTCTTGTAGACGCCGGTCAGGTGCTTGACGCTGACCTTGAGCCCTGTCTCTTCACTAACTTCGCGGCGTACGCCATCCTCGACAGTCTCCGTCAGCTCCAGCACTCCGCCCGGGGGCTCCCAGGTACCGTTGTCGGCGCGGCGGATCGCCAGTACCCGCCCGTCCTCGCGGACGACTGCCCCTGCGACAGACACGGAGTGCAGCGGCGTTGACTGGGCCTTCCCTGGGTTGCTACTCATGTACAGGAGAATAGGAGCCCTGAAGGACTATGGCGAGTGGTGAGGTGGCCTCCTCGGCCAAGGCGAAGTATCTGCAGATTGCGGATGATCTCGCCGCACAGATCAGGTCGGGGGTCCTTGCTCCCGGCTCGGCGGTACCCAGTGAAGCTGAGCTGATGCAGCGCTACGGTGTCGCATCCGGAACGGTCCGCAAGGCGATCGCGGAACTCCGCACGTCTCAGCTCATCGAAACGCACCACGGCCGCGGCTCCTTCGTCCGATCTCGCCCACCCGTGCAGCGCAAGTCGTCGGATCGCTTCCGCCGCGCGCACCGGAACGCGGGCAAGGCCGCATACCTTGCGGAGGCTGAGGTGTCCGGCGGCGTCCCGTCTGTCACAGTACTGTTCGTCGGCCCAACCCAGGCGCCAACAGAGATTGCAGAGAGGCTGAGCGTCCCGGCCGGCGCCCAGGTGCTCGCCCGCAAGCGCCGGTACTTCCGCGATGGCGTGCCGACCGAGGAAGCTACCTCGTACCTGCCGTGGGATGTGGTGAAGGACATTCCCGAGGTCTTCGCCGAGAATCCGGGCGGCGGCGGGATCTACGCCCGGCTCGAAGAACACGGCCACGTGCTCGCTGAGTTCACCGAGACTGTGCGCGCGCGACTCGCGACCAAGCCTGAGACCGCCGCACTGGCACTGAGCCCAGGTGCACCGGTAATCCATCTCGTCCGTGACGCGATCACCACGGAAGGCCGCGTGGTGGAGGTCTGCGACACCGTCATGGCCGCCGACCAGTTCGTTTTGGACTACCGCTTCCCCGCTCGCGACTAACGGAACGTCAACCTCCGCAACCCGTCGCAGGATTCTTCTCGCGGCGGGTTTACTTATGTATAGGAGTAGGGCACTCTTCTACTCGTAACTCCTGTACATGAGTGCAGGAGATCACCTCATCTAGAGGAGAGCCATCATGGCTGTGTTCAAGGTCGACACTTCGACGGCGTTCGTGTTCGTGGCGGTGCCCCCGGCGCCGAAGCTGGTGAACAAGCAGACGGGTGAGATCGCGATCGACAGGGAGACCGGCGCCAAGATGATGACGATCGGTCTGACGATCGCGGACGAGGGTGAGGCGAGTCTCTACACCGTCTCGGTCCCGGAGACCGGCCTGTCGGACGGGCTGGCCGTGGGCATGCCGGTTGCGGTGACCGGGCTCAAGGCTCGTGACTGGGAGAACGAGTTCAACGGCCAGAAGCGGCACGGGATCTCGTTCCGGGCGGCGGTCGTCACCTCGCTCGTTCCGGCTCAGGGCTGACGCCATGTCGGGGGCGCTGACACTGGTTGAGTTAGGCGGGCCTCTAGCCGCTGCTGCTGGCGGCGCCGCCTTCGCCCGGGCAAAGGCACCGGCGATCTACTGGTCGGCGATTGGCCTGCCGGTTACAGCAGCTCGGTTCGCCGCTACCTACGGCAGCACGATGGACGCATGCGGGTTGACGGTGACCCCGTCCCGGCTGCGGGTCCTGATGCTGCGGGCCACCACCCGCCGGGAGATCCGGCCGGTACCGCCGAGAGTCCGCCGACTGTGGCCGACAGCCACCGGCCTTCGAGTCCGGCTTCGACTGGCTCCCGGACAGGAGCCAGCGGACGTGGCCGCCTCGGCGGAACGTCTCCGCCACGCCTGGGGCGTGCACGGAGTCCACGTCTCGGTGATCAAGCCCGGTGTGGTCGAGCTTCGGATGGTCGGCTTCGACGTGCTGCGCAGGGTACGAATGCCGCGTCGACTGCCGTCCGGCCCGATGGTGGTGCCGGTGGCGCTGCGGGAGGACGGGACCGCCTACGTACGCGACTACCGGCGTGTGCCGCACGGGCTGAATCTGGGTGCGACCCAGTCGGGCAAGTCGGTCTTCATCCGCAACCTGGTCAAGGGCCTGGCCCCTCATGAGGTCGCGCTGGTGGGGATCGACTGCAAGTGGGGTGTGGAGCTGTCCCCGTTCACTCCCCGACTGTCCGCGCTCGCGATCGATCCCGATCAGGCGGCCGAGATCCTGGATGTCCTGGTCGCCGAGATGGAAGGCCGCTACGAGCTGATCCGCCATCACCAGGGCATCGACGCGGATGTCGCGGACGAGGACATCACCTCGGACCTCTGGGGCCTGCCGGCCAAGGTGCGGCCGGTTCCGCTGGTGCTGCTGGTCGATGAAGTGGCGGAGCTGTTCCTCGTCGCCACCTCAAAGGACGAGAAACGCCGCGACCACATGGTCACCCAGCTGATCCGGCTCGCGCAGCTCGGCCGCGCGGCCGGGATCTACCTGGAGATCTGCGGGCAGCGGTTCGGCTCCGAGCTGGGGAAGGGCGCAACGATGCTCCGCGCTCAGCTCTCCGGCCGGGTCGTGCACCGCGTCAACGACAAGCCCACCGCTGAGATGGGCCTGGGCGACATCGCACCTGAGGCCGTGATCGCCGCCACCTCGATCCCGCCGGAGACCCCCGGCGTCGCGGTGGCTGGGGATTCCTCTGGTGGCTGGTGCCGCATTCGCACCCCAGAACTGTCCCTGGCCGACGCGGCCCGGGCCTGCCGCGAAACGGCCCACCTGGTCCCCGACCTGCCGGCGCTAGCCCGCTTCCGCCCGCACCTTCCGGCAGCCACCGAACTGGCCGACGCCCGGCCACTGGCCCGGCACTGCCCGGCCACCAGCTGACCCACCCAACACCGGTCGGCGCAACCGCTTCGCGCCAAGTCCCTACCCGTTCCATGCCCGAAACCGACCCGAGAGGACTATCCGATGTCCGCCTCCATGTCCTTCCACCCGGAGCCCAACACCTACGTGACCTGCCACGGCTACGGCAACGAGCGCACGCCGATCCTGTCGCTGTGGTCACCCTCGGCCAGCCTGATGATCTCCGAGAACGACGCGCTGCCGCTCGCCGACCTCCTGGCCTTCGCCCGGGAACTGGCCGCCGAGACCGCCGCCTACCTCGCCGCCCTGGAGCTCTACGCCGCCTCCCAGAGCGACAAGGAAGCGTGAGCCATGGCCGCCACCACCCGCAAGGCCAAGACCACTACCCCGGCCAAGTGCCCGGCCTGTGCCGGTGAGGGCTGGGTCAACGAGACCCACCTCGCCGGACGCGGCAAGAAGGCCCGACCGGTCGGTGAGGTCCAGGTGCTCTGCCCGACCTGTCTGGGCACCGGAACCGCCTCCCAGTAGCCGCCAAGACCGCCGGGACCGGGCGGCAGGCAAACCCGAGCCCCGCCCGGCCCTGGCCCCGACGCCAGGAAGGAGGACCGACCGATGCGCCCACTCCGCCCCGATGCGGTGATCGTGCAAGCCGTCATCGCCGGCGCCCTGTCCTTCGCCCACCTCCACGACCTCGCCCAAGCCGCCGGACAGCACGGCTGGAAGGCCTGGGCCTATCCCGTCTCCGTCGATCTGCTCCTGGTCGCCGCCTGGCACCGCATGCGCACCTTGCGGGCCAGCGGCCAACCGAACGGCTCCGCATGGACATGGTTCGCCATCGCCCTGGCGGCCTCCCTCGGTGCGAACGTCGCCACGGCCGGACTGCTCGACCTGGTACACGTCCCGGCCTGGCTGCGGATCCTCGTCGCCGGATGGCCCGCGCTCGCCTTCTTCGGCGGCACGCTCCTCGCCCACAGTCCCACCCCGCCACCGGCCAACGAGTCCGAGTGCACCGAACTCGAACTCCCCCTCTACGAGGAGCCCGAGGAGCCTGCCGACACCCCGGTGACCGAATCCGAGCCGCCGGCCGTCGAGCCCGCCGCCAGCACGCCCGCGCTGCCCGGCCCGCCCCCGACCCCTGTCCCGCCGGTCACGGTGCCCGCCGCTCTGGTCGAGCACGCCCGCAAGGTCGCCGCCGACCACCACGCCCGCACCGGACAGGACATCGACGCCGACACCCTCCGCGCCCGCCTCGGTGTCCCGCCGCACTTCGCCGCCGCCATCGCCTCCCAACTCGCCTGATTCAGAAAGGAGTTCTGCAATGCCCCGTCCGATCCGGCCGCGCAACGTGATCCGTATCGGCCCGGTCCAGGTCGCCACCTACTACGACCGCCACGGCCGCGAGAAGCACACCGCCGCCTGCACCGCCCCGCGCTGCGGCTTCTCCGCCGACTACGACTCCCGCGCCGCCGCCGAGATCGCCGCCCGCACCCACCGCTGCAACGTCAGCTGACAGGAGACCAGCCGTGACCGTCACCCTGCCCCTCGTGCTCATCCTCGGCGTCGGGACCTTGGCCGTCGTCAAGTTCCTCGGTGTCCGCCCGTGGGTCGTCATCGTGATCGGCCTGTTCGGGTTCTACCTCGCCCACACCTTCCTCGCCCCCGCCATCGACGGCACCGCCAAGTCCGGTGTGCAGATCGTCAACGGCACCCACCACTGACCGGAGGTACTCGACCATGGCCGAACCGAAGTACTACACCACCGCCGAGAAGGCCCGCCTGGCATACATCGTCGGCAAGGCCGCCCTCGCCGCCGGCAGGGGCAAGGACCTCGCCAAGTACGACGCCCAGATCGACCGGATCCAGCAGGCCGCCATCGAACGCGAAAAGGCCGAGCAGGCCGCCAAGAAGTCGGCCAACCACTGGACTTGACCAGATCCCCGGGGCGGCAAAAGCCGCCAAGCATCCCGCCGCCCCGGAGACCGCAACCCCTCCCAGACACGAGGCCCAGAAGGAGACCACCATCATGCCCCAGCACAACCACGCCCCGGGACGGATCTGCCCCAACTGCGACGGCTTCGCCCGCGCTGCCATCGACACCGGCACCCGCCACCCGGACGGCACCCGCACCACCGTCCACGCCTGGTGCCCCGCCTGCCACGGCACCGGCACCGTGCCCGCCCGCACCGCCGCCCTCACCACCGCCCGGGGCTGACCGCCATGGCCGCCCTCTTCGACTGGCGCGACTCCCGGCACTGGGACAACAAGGCCGAACCCTGCGGCGTCTGCCGCAAGCCGACCAACCTCCGCTCCGACCGAGGCAAGCCCGTCCACAAGGTCTGCGCCGAGACCTGGACCGACCAGCACACCAAGCCGAACCCCGACAAGTCCTGACCGCCCCGCCCCGGGGCCGTGTATCCGCCGGCCCCGGGGCCTCTCCAACGGAGGTGATCCCGTGTTCCAGCTCCCCGCCCGCCCCGCGAACGGCCTTCGCGTCCTCGACCTATGCTGCTGTGCCGGCGGAGCCGCGATGGGCTACCACCAGGCCGGGTTCGAGGTGGTCGGCGTCGACATCGACCATCAGCCCAGCTACCCCTTCGAGTTCATCCGAGCCGACGCCGTCGAGTACGCGACGGCGAACGCCCATCTCTTCGACTTCGTGCACGCCTCGCCGCCCTGCCAGTCCCACTCCGCTCTGACCAAGGGCACCAACAAGGGCCGCACCTACCCCGACATCCTCGGCCCGCTGCGAAACGTGCTCACCGCCTCGGGGGTGCCCTTCGTCCTGGAGAACGTCCAAGGTTCCCCGCTCCGCCGTGACTTGACTCTCTGTGGCGAGATGTTCGGCCTCCGGGTAATCCGCCACCGCTACTTCGAAGTCCACGGCTTCACCGCGAACGCCCCCAGCCACCAACCGCACCGAGGCCGCGTCGCTGGCATGCGCCACGGCCAGTGGTTCGAGGGACCGTACTTCGCGGTCTACGGCGAAGGCGGCGGCAAAGGCACCGTGTCCCAGTGGCAGGACGCCATGGGCATCCACTGGACCGACGTACGCCGCGAGATCGCCGAAGCCATCCCCCCGGCCTACACCACCTACGTGGCCACCCAGTTCCTCGCCTCCACCCGATCGAAGGCAGCCGCGTGAACACCACCAAAGTCCTCCCCCATGAGGCCGACCGACTCGCCCTCGCAGACCTCGCCCGTCTGGCCGGCCGTGGAGACCTCCCCAAGCTCACCGAGCAAATCCGCCGCACCGGCGGCTGCACCAACCCGATCCACCTCAAAGGCTTCCGCACCCTCACCCACGCACCCACCGGCGCCGTCTGGCACCGCTACTCCACCGAGCACGAACCCGGCCACCGCCTCAAGGTCGCCTGCGGCAACCGCCGAGCCTCCCGCTGCCCCTCATGCGCGCGCACCTACTCGGCGGACACCTTCCACCTGATCCGCGCCGGACTTGCCGGAGACGAATCCAAGGGAGTCCCCACCTCAGTCCGCTCGCACCCCCGAGTGTTCGCAACGCTCACCGCCCCAAGCTTCGGCCCGGTCCACAACCGGCCCGACAAGGGCTCGTGCCGCTGCGGCTCCGCCCACCCGACCGGCTCCCCGCTGCTGGGCACGCCGCTGGACCCCGAGCGGTACGACTACGCGCACGCCGTGCTGTGGAACAACCACGCCCCCGACCTGTGGCGCCGCTTCACCATCTACCTGTTCCGCGTCATGGCCAAGATGGCCGGCCTCTACCAACGAGAGTTCAAGGAACAGGCGAAGATCTCATTCGGCAAGGTGGCGGAGTACCAGCGCAGGGGCGCGGTGCACTTCCACGCCGTGATTCGCATCGACGGACCCGATGGCACGGACTCCCCGCCCCCGGCCTGGGCGACCGTGGCCCTGCTCGATGCCGCGATCCGGGCCGCCGCCCGTCGTGCCGGCGTCCCGGTGGAGGCTGCTGGTGACCTCCCCGCCCGGGTGCTGCGCTGGGGTGAGCAGGTCGACGTGCGCCCGATCGGCGCGTTCGGCTCCGGCGAGATCTCCGAACAGGCCGTCGCCTCCTACGTGGCCAAGTACGCCACCAAGTCGGCTGAGACCACGGAGACAGTCGACCGGCGGATCCTGGAGCGCCACGAGATCGAACGGCACGACCTGCCCGAGCACACCCGGCGCCTGATCGAAGCCTGCTGGGACCTCGACGGCCTGTACCCGGACCGGCTGTTGGCGCACTGGTCACACATGCTCGGCTTCCGCGGCCATTTCTCCAGCAAGAGTCCGAGCTACTCGACCACCCTCGGCGCCCTCCGCCATGTCCGTGCCGACTTCCGCGCCGACCAAGCCCGCCAGGACCTGCGGGCCCGCCTACTGGCCGCCGGGCTGCCGGACCTGGACGACCTACCTGAGGCCGAAACGCTCGTCGTCGCCCACTGGGCCTTCGCCGGGGCAGGCAACAGTCCTGGTGAGTCCATGCTCGCCGCCAGTATCGCCAACGACATTCGTGCCAGCCGAGAGCTCGCCCGCGAAGCTCTGGCAGATCTGGATGACGAGGAGGGGGAGTGGTGACCACCGCCCCGGAAGGCCTGATGGTCCGGCCCGTCCTCTACAAAGTGGCGGACGCCATGCAGGTCCTGAGCATGAGCCGGACCGTCATCTACGACCTGATCCGCATTGGACGTCTTCGCACGGTCAAAGAGGGCCGTTCCCGGTTCATCCCGGCGTCCGCCATCACCGAGTACGTCGCGCTGCTGGAGCGCGAAGCAGGGGGGAAGAAATGACCACACGCCGTAGCAGGGGAGACGGCGGCCTCCACTGGGACGAGAAGCGACAACGCTGGATTGCGACCGCCAGCCTGGGCTATGACCCGAGCGGCAGGCGCATCGTGAAGCGTGGCAGTGGCAAGACCAAGACCGAGGCCAAGAACAAGCTGAAGGAAGTCCTTCGGGATCACGAAGACGGCCTTGCCATCGCACCCACGAACTACACGGTGGAGAACGCGGTCAACGACTGGCTGATGTACGGCCTTGCCGGACGGGACAAGCGCACCCTGGAGGCTTGCACAAGCCTGAGCCGTACACACGTGATCCCCGCCCTCGGTGCCCGCAAGCTCCGTGATCTGAGCGCGGAGGACGTAGACCGGTGGCTGACCGACAAGGCCAAGACCCTGAGCACGCGCACCTTGCAGGGCCTTCACTCCTGCCTGAACCGCGCAGTCAAGCGTGCGATGGCCCGCGACAAGGTGAAGCGCAACGTGGTGGAGCTGTGCTCCGTCCCCACCGGTCAGTCCGGACGACCCTCGAAGGCATTGACGTTCACTCAGGCGGAGGCCGTGCTCAAGTCGGCGGAGAAGACCTCCATGTACGCCTACATCGTGGTGTCCCTGCTCACCGGGGCGCGGACGGAAGAGCTGCGGGCACTGACTTGGGACCACGTCTTCCTCAAGGGCCAGCCGGACACCGACCCGCCGATCCCGCCGCACATCGCCGTGTGGCGCTCGGTCCGCGCCGGCGGCGACACCAAGACCCGGAAGTCCCGGCGAACCTTGGCGCTCCCGGATCGGTGCGTCGAAGCGCTGTGGGACCACTGGGTGGACCAGGGTTGGGACCGCTATGCCGCGGGGGACAAGTGGGAGGAGAACAACCTCGTCTTCCACTCCGACGTGGGCAAGGAACTGGACCCCTCGCACGTCCGCCGGGCCTTTCGCTCCGCCATCGGCAAGGCCGAAGGCGTGAACCCCGCCGAGTGGACGCCGCGTGAGCTACGGCACAGCTTCGTGTCCCTGCTCTCGGACAAGGGGGTGCCGCTGGAAGAGATCTCCCGGCTGGTCGGCCACTCCAGCACGAGCGTGACCGAGGAGGTCTACCGGAAGCAGATCCGGCCCGTGATCCAGACCGGCGCCACTGTCATGGACGACCTGTTCAAGCAACAGCCTGAGCGGTAGTCACGCAGTTAGTCACGCACAACAGGTGCGGGCCCTACCGGATCTCTCCGGCAGGGCCCGCACCTGCTACTACTGGGTCGGGGTGGCGGGATTTGAACCCACGGCCTCTTCGTCCCGAACGAAGCGCGCTACCAAGCTGCGCCACACCCCGGTCTTTCCTTTGTTGCTTCCGTCTCCGTCGCAACGAGTAGAACTCTACCGGACGAGTGCCGAGAGGTGAAATCCGCCCCTCCAAAAGGGACAAAAGGGGCGGATTGACGCGCGAGGGCTGATCAGGGCTTGGGGGTGAGGGTGAGGAGGGTGGCTTCGGGAGGGCAGGCGAACCGGATGGGGGTGTATCGGTTGGTGCCGCAGCCGGCCGAGACGTGCAGGTAGGAACGGTGGCCGTCGGCCTGGTGGGAGGAGAGGCCCTTGACCCGGTCGGTGTCGAGGTCGCAGTTGGTGACGAGGGCGCCGTAGAAGGGGATGCAGAGCTGCCCGCCGTGGGTGTGGCCGGCGAGGATCAGCGGATAGCGGTCGGCGGCGAAGGCGTCGAGCACCCGCAGGTAGGGCGCGTGCACCACGGCGAGCGAGAGGTCGGCGTCGGCGGACGGGCCGCCGGCCACCTCGGCGTAGCGGTCACGGCGGATGTGCGGGTCGTCCAGGCCGGTGAACTCGATGTCGAGTCCGGCGACCTTCAGCCGCCCCCGGGTGTTGGTGAGGTTGAGCCAGCCGGCCGCGTCGAAGCCGTCCCGGAGCTGCTCCCACTCGATGTGGCAGGCGCCGGTGATGCCGCGCCGGCCGGTCCCGTCGGGGTTGTTCAGCCCGTGCACCCCGGTGCGCAGCGCCTTCAGGTAGCGCGCGGGGTTCTTCTTGGCGGGGCCGTAGTAGTCGTTGGAGCCGAAGACGTACGCGCCGGGGAACTCCATCAGCGGCCCGAGGGCGTCCAGCGCGTACGGGATGCCGTCCGGGTCGGAGAGGTTGTCGCCGGTGTTGACCACCAGGTCGGGGCGGAGCGCGGCCAGGCTCTGCAGCCAGCGGTGCTTCTTGCGCTGTCCGGCGACCATGTGGATGTCGGAGACCTGGAGCACCCGGATCGGCCGCGCGCCCTTCGGCAGGATCGGGACGTCGACCCGGCGCAGCCGGAACGAGCGGACCTCGTAACCGGCGGAGTAGACGAGACAGGCGGCGCCGGTGGCGGCGATGCCGAGGGGGACGGAGTACAGCGGTCGCATCGGTCCATCGTCGCAGACGCCGAAAGCGCGCGTGAACGGGCGGTGCCCCGCTCTGAGCAGCCGGATTCGCAGACTGTCGGCCCCGGCGGATCGGGGCCGTCGGCCTTGCGGATCGCCGCCGCGGACCTCGGTGGATCCCGGCCGCCAGGAGGGAGCTGACAGCCGGTCGGGTACGTCGGTGCCGAGTGGCGTACGGACCCCGAGGATCACGCTCAGGTCCGACGCCAGCGGCAGTTCGACGGCGCGCAGCGCGGGGTGCCGCAGCCAGTGCAGCCGGGCTCGGTCGGGCTCCCCCCGGTGCAGCGGGGGCCAGTCGGCGGACGGGGTGAAATCGTCGATCACCAGGACCCCGCCGGGAGTGAGCAGTCGGACGGGATCCGCGGCTTCCCCGGGGTCGCCCGGCAGCAGCGCCGGCGGGCCGCCCTTGGCCTGGCCGCCGCCGTCGAGGACCAGCAGGTCGTACGGGGCGTGGCGGTACAGCTCGGTCCAGTCCGCATGCAGGACCCGGACGGCGGGGTGCCCGGCGAAGAGCCGTCCCGCGGCGGCGGCCCGTGCCTCGTCGCGCTCGGCACTGACCAGCCGGACGCCCTCGCGGGCCCCGGTGGCCAGCCAGGCCAGTCCGACGCCGAAGCCGGTGCCGGTCTCGCCGATCCGGGCGTGGGCGCCGCCGGCGAGCGCGCGCAGCAGTCGGCCCTGTTCCGGGCGGCAGGAGTTCGCGAAGCCGGCCTCCCGGGCCGCGGTGACCGCCTGGGCCACCAGGGGCGGGAGGTCGCTCTCGGTCCGGTGGGCATCGGTTCCGTTGGGCGACATTGCGCCATCCTCTCCCGGCCGCCGCCGCTCTGTCCGGCGAACGGGAGGAGGTGCGTTGACGGCCCGTCGGCAGGGCTGGGTGTGGTTCCGACGGGGTGGCGCGAGTCCCCGGGGTGCGGTCCCGGCGGGGCGACGCGGGTTCCCGGGCCGGTTATTCGGGAGCGTCGGGTTTCCGCAGGTGGGACACTCATCAGCATGACAACGCTCAAGGAGCAGCTGCACGAGGACCTCACGGCTGCGATCAAGGCCCGGGACGAGCTGCGCGCGTCCACGATCCGGCTGACACTGGCCGCCGTCACCAGCGAGGAGGTGGCCGGCAAGGAGAAGCGCGAGCTGACGGACGACGAGGTGCTGAAGGTGATCGCCCGGGAGGCGAAGAAGCGCCGGGAGGCGGCCGAGGCCTTCGAGAACGCCGGTCGGGTGGATTCGGCCGCGCAGGAGCGCGCCGAGGGTGAGTTGCTGGCGCACTACCTGCCCAAGCAGCTCAGCGACGAGGAGCTGAAGGCGATCGTCGCTGCCGCGGTGGCCGAGAGCGGTGCTACCGGACCGCAGGACATGGGCGCGGTGATGAAGCTGGTGCGTCCGAAGGTCGAGGGCGTCGCCGAGGGCGGCCGGGTGGCCGCCGCGGTGAAGGCCGCACTGTCGGGCTGATCCGCCGAGGTCCGGGCTGATCCGCCGGCCGGCCTGGACACGAAGAGGACGGACACGGCGAAGGGGTGCCCCCGCTGTGGGGGCACCCCTTCGCCGTACCGTGGGTGTCAGTGGTGCTTGCCGCCCTTGCCGGGCCCACCGTTGCCGCCGCCGATGACGCCCGGCGGCAGGGTGAAGCCGCCGTTGATCAGGCCGGTGGCGCCGTTGCCGTTGGCACCTCCGTCGCCGGCGGGCGGCGCGGGGTTGGCGGGCTCGGTGTTGCCGCCGCCGGGAGGGGTGGCCGGGTCGGGGATGGACACCAGCTGGAAGCTGCTCTTCGGGGTGCCCGCCACGGCGTCGTTCATGGCCATCTGCCAGATCGGGCCGGGGCCGGAGGAGCCGTAGACCGAGTCGAAGTACTCGCCGCCGATGGTGATGTTGCGCATGGAGACGTTGCCGCCGGGGCCGCCGAGCCAGACGGCGGTGGCGAGGTCGGGGGTGTAGCCGTTGAACCAGGCGGCGTAGCGGTTGTCGGTGGTACCGGTCTTACCGGCGAACTCGCGGCCGTCGTTGATCTTGATGTTGGATGCGGTGCCCTTCTCGATCACCGTCTTCAGCAGGGTGTTGACCCCGTCGGCGGTGGTCCCGAGCATCGCCTGGGTGCAGTTGGCCTGCGGGACGGCCAGCTTCTTGCCGTCGGCACCGACCACCGAGCTGATCGCGATCGGGTCGCAGTACAGGCCGCGGGCGGCGAAGGCGGCGTAGACGGCGGCCATCCGCATCGGGCTGACCTCGACCGCGCCGAGGATGCTCGAGGGCTGCTGGACCAGGGGCGCACCGCTGGCCAGGGTCTTGATGCCGAGCTTGTTGACCATCTGCTTCATCGGGCAGAGGCCGACGTCCTTGCCGAGCTCGACGAAGTAGGTGTTGACCGACTTGGCCATCGCCTCCTTCATGTCGTACGGCCCGACCTCGCTCGAGCTCTCGTTCTCGACCGTGCTGCCGTCGGCCTTCCAGGTGCCGTTGCAGGTGGTCATGGTCGGGTACGGGATCTGGTGCTCGGACGGGTACTGCTGGGTGATCGGCGTGCCCGACTCCAGCGCGGCCGCCGCCAGGATCGGCTTGAAGGTCGAGCCGGGGGAGAAGCCGTTGCCGCCGCCCATCGCCGCGTCGACGTTGAGGTTGAGCACGGTCTGGTTCTGCTTGGCGTCCAGGCCGTAGGGGCGGGTCTGGGCCATCGCCAGGATCTCGCCGGTGCCCGGCTTGATCATGGTCATCGCGGCCGAGACGGAGTCGGTCGGGTTGACCTTGGTGGTGACCGCCTTGTACGCCGCCGCCTGCTTCTCGGGGTCGATGGTGGTGTAGATCTTCAGGCCGCCCTGGCTCCAGAGCTTCTGCCGGTCGGCCTGGGTCTTGCCGAACACCGGGTCCATCTTCACCACGTGCCGGACGTAGTCGCAGAAGAAGCCCATGCCCGCCTGGGCGGTGATGCAGCCGTTCAGCGGCTCCTTGTACTTGATGCCGAGCGGGGAGGCCAGCGCGTCCTTGGCCTGCTGCGGGGTGATGTGCTTGTACTCCAGCAGCTTGTTGATCACCGTGTTGCGGCGGTTCTGCGCGGCCTGGGGATGCAGGACCGGGTCGTACGCCGACGGGTTCTGCACCAGACCGGCCAGCATCGCGGCCTCGGGGATGGTCAGGTCCTTGGCGCTCTTGCTGAAGTAGCGGGTGGCGGCCGCCTCGACGCCGTACGCCTGGTGGCCGTAGAAGGTGATGTTCAGGTAATTGGTGAGGATCTGATCCTTGCTCAGGTCCTCCTCCAGCTTGATGGCGTACTTCAGCTCCTGGATCTTGCGACCCATGCTCTTCCTGGTGGCCTCCAGGAACGCGTCCTGGTCGTCACCGGCCTGTTCCACGTTGACGTTCTTCACGTACTGCTGGGTCAGCGTGGAGGCGCCCTGGGCGGCGGAGCCGGACTCGGCGTTCTTGCTGGCCGCGCGGATGATGCCCTTGAGGTCGATGGCGCCGTGCTCGAAGAAGCGGTTGTCCTCGATGTCGACCTGGGCCTGCCGCATGATCGGGGCCATCTGGTCCTTGGTGAGGACGGTGCGGTCCCGGTCGAAGACCTTGGCGATCACGCCGCCCTTGGCGTCGTAGATGTACGAGGCCTGGGAGAGCGGCGGGGTCTTGAAGTCGTCCGGGATGTTGTCGAAGCTCTCGGCGGTGTCCTTCGCGGTCAGCCCGAGTGCGCCGACGGCGGGCATCGCCATGCCCGCGACCAGCAGTCCGGCCAGCACGCTGGTGCCCAGGAACTTGAGTCCGAGGCCGGCCATGTCGACAGGATGTCGCGAGGGTCGCTGAGGTGCCATGGGGAAACCCTACGTTGCCAAATACCGGGCGAGAGGGCAGGTGTTCGCCTACGCTTGTCACAAGACTGCGACAGCTTCGCTCTGTTCATCGCCATCACTCTTGTGAGTGATGAGCTTTGTCCGATTCGCCACAGTTTGTGATGGTTGGAATCGGGTCCTGATGGCGGCTCCATGGCGCAGCGTGACGAGAGTGGTCCGAGTGGCTCTGACAAGCCCTGCGACCTGCGATCACTCCAACGAGTGAGAAGTCAGATACCCATAGTCCGATCGGGTCATTTGAGATTGAGCCCGTAGGGGCTGTTGCGCGCTGTCGTTCTTCCGTAACGTCCTCAACTGGCAACGGTGAATATGCCGTTGCCGCCGTGGGGGAGCCCCGATTCGGGAGAGGACGGCGCCAGCATGGGCTGGGTGGACGACTGGAGTGCGCAGGCCGCCTGCCGCACGAGTGATCCGGACGAGCTGTTTGTTCAGGGGGCGGCGCAGAACCGCGCCAAAGCGGTGTGCAGCGGCTGCCCGGTGCGCACCGAGTGCCTGGCGGACGCGCTCGACAACCGGGTCGAGTTCGGCGTGTGGGGCGGTATGACCGAGCGCGAGCGCCGGGCGCTCCTGCGCCGCAGGCCGACGGTGATGTCCTGGCGCCGGCTGCTGGAGACGGCCCGGACGGAGTACGAGGAGTCGCTGGCGACTGGCGTCATCCTCACCGACTACGCCCAGGCGGGCTGAGCACGGCCGGGCCGGCCATGGGCGGGCGGCTCGCCTCGCCGGGCTACGCCGCGTCGGGCAGTACAACGTCGGGCAGTACAACATCGGGCTTCACCGCGTCGGGTCCCGTCACGTCGGCCTCCGTCGCGCCGGGCTGCGCCTGTCGGCCGCACCGCTCCGCGGGCCACGCCGTCCGCAGGTCACGCGTCCGCAGGTCACTCCGTCCTGCCGAGGCGGTCGCCGATGGCGCGCAGGCCGTCCAGGTCGTGCACGTCGCCGGGCAGCGCGCTAACCTCCACGATCGGTACGTCCGGGTAGACCGACACGAAGCGGTCCCGGGTGCGCCGCTCCCGGTCCATGATCTGCATGCGTTCGGCGTGCAGTCGGAGCAGTCCGGCAGCCAGTGACTCGGCCGCCGCGGAGTTCGGTGAGCCGTTCTCCTCCAGCGCCTCGGCCGCCGCCAGTGCCCGTTCCGCCGTGAGCTGGGGCGCGTCGGTGCCGTGCACCCGGTTGAGCACCAGTCCGGCCAGCGGCATCTCGTCCGCTGCCAGCCGGTCCACGAAGTAGGCCGCCTCGCGCAGCGCGTCCCGCTCCGGCGCCGCCACCACCAGGAAGGCCGTGCCCGGCGCCTTGAGCAGCTGGTAGGTGCGGTCCGCCCGCTCGCGGAAGCCGCCGAACATCGAGTCCATGGCGCCGACGAAGGTCTGAACATCCGTCAGCAGCTGGGCGCCGAAGATCTTGCCGAGGGTGCCGGTCAGCAGGCCCATGCCGACGTTGAGGAACCTCATCGCGCTGCGCCCGCCGACCTTGGCGGGGGCGGTCAGCAGCCGGATCACCTTGCCGTCCAGGAAGGAGCCGAGGCGGTTCGGCGCGTCCAGGAAGTCCAGCGCGGAGCGGGACGGCGGGGTGTCGACCACGATCAGGTCCCACTCGTCGGCCGCTCGCAGCTGGCCGAGCTTCTCCATCGCCATGTACTCCTGGGTGCCGGCGAAACCGGCCGACAGGGACTGGTAGAAGGGGTTCTCCAGGATCGCCTTCGCCCGGGCGGGCTCCGCGTGGGCCAGCACGACCTCGTCGAAGGTCCGCTTCATGTCGAGCATCATGGCGTGCAACTCGCCCGCCCGTCGCCCGCCGCCGCCCTCGGCCGAGCCTCCCCCTGACTCCGTGCGGGGGGACCCTCCTCGCGGCGCCCCTTCCATCTGCCGGGTGCCCTTGACCGGGCGCGGGGTGTTGTCCAGCTCGGTGAGGCCCATCGACTGGGCGAGCCGGCGGGCCGGGTCGATGGTCAGCACGACCACCTTCCGGCCGCGCTCCGCCGCCCGCAGACCGATCGCGGCGGCGGTGGTGGTCTTGCCGACCCCGCCCGAGCCGCAACAGACCACGATCCGGGTCTTCGGGTTGTCGATCAGCGCATCGATCGCCAGCAGCGCCGTCATGCTGCCCCCTGTCGCTTCAGCTCGCCCGCCAGCCGGTACAGGCCGCCGAGGTCCACGCCCTCGCCGAGCAGCGGGAGTTCGTATGTCGGCAGTCTCAACTGCTGCAGCGCCGAACGCTGTTCGCGCTCCAGCTCGACCCGCTCGGCGTGCTCACGGGCCTGTTCGAGCAACGGGTCCAGCAGCGGCTCGACCGCCGTACGGACCGTCGCCGCCGTCCGTGAGCGGCCGCCGAGGCCGGCCTCGCCGAGCGCCCGCGCGACCTCCTCGCGGTGGTCCCCGTCAACCGCCGCCACCGCGGCGGCGTCCAGGACCGGCGGGCGGACCATGTTCACCAGCACGCCGCCGACCGGCAGACGGGCCTCGTGCAGTTCGGTGATGCCGTCCACGGTCTCCTGCACCGGCATCTCCTCCAGCAGGGTGACCAGGTGCACCGCGGTCTCCGGCGACCTGAGCACCCGCATCACCGCCTGCGCCTGGCCGTGGATCGGCCCGATCCTGGCCAGCCCGGCCACCTCGGAGTTGACGTTCAGGAATCTGGTGATCCGCCCGGTCGGCGGCGCGTCCATCACGATCGCGTCGTAGGCGCGGCGTCCGTCGGGGCCCTTGCGGCGGGCCGCCTCGCAGGCCTTGCCGGTCAGCAGCACGTCCCGGACACCCGGTGCGATGGTGGTCGCGAAGTCGACGAATCCGACCTTCTGCAGGGCCTTCCCGGCCAGGCCGAGCTTGTAGAACATGTCGAGGTACTCGAGCAGTGCCAGCTCGGTGTCGATCGCCAGCCCGAAGATCTCCCCGGAGCCCTTGCCGGGCAGACCGAGCTGGGCCGGGGTGACGGCGGCGATCTTCCGCTCCTCGTAGGGCAGTGCGGCGATCCCGAACAGCTCGGCGATGCCCTGCCGGCCCTCGACCTCGATCAGCAGTGTCCGGCCGCCCTCGGCGGCGAGGGCTATGGCCAGCGCGGCGGCCAGCGTGGTCTTGCCCGTCCCGCCCTTGCCGCTGACGACGTGCAGTCGGACGCCCTCCCAGTCCGGGCCGCCGGTGGCGTCCGGCGCGCTCTCCCCGTCCGGTGCGCCGGGCCCGCCTGCCCCGGAGCGCCCCGCGGGGGTCCCCTTCGAGGTGGGTCGGTCCGCTGGGCCGGGAGTGCTCGCCACGCTCCGTCTCCGTCCGTCCGTTGGCCGGCACCCCTGGGGCGCCCTTCCCGCGAGGGTAACCAGCGGCGGCTCGCGATGCGGGGAGCACCCTGGCACCCCGGCGGATTCATGCCCGCTTTGTGGCTCACCTCACACCCGCGGTGCGCGGCCCGGCGGACCCGGTGCGTGCGGCACGGGCGGCGGCCGGTCCTCGTCTAGAGTCAGCGCCATGACCAAGTGGGAATACGTCACCGTGCCGCTGCTCGTGCACGCCACCAAGCAGATCCTCGACACCTGGGGCGAGGACGGCTGGGAGCTCGTCCAGGTCGTCCCGGGGCCGAACAACCCCGAGCAGCTGGTTGCCTACCTCAAGCGGGAGAAGAGCTGATGAGCAAGGTTGAGGAGAAGCTGGCCGAGCTCGGCCTGACCCTCCCCGAGGTGGCCAAGCCGGTGGCCGCGTACGTCCCGGCGATCCGCTCCGGCGAGTACGTCTTCACCTCGGGCCAGCTGCCGGTGGTCGAGGGCAAGCTGCCGAAGACCGGCAAGGTCGGCGCCGAGGTCACCCCGGACGAGGCCAAGCAGCTGGCGCAGACCTGTGCGCTCAACGCGCTGGCCGCCGTGAAGTCCGTGATCGGCGACCTGGACCGGATCGAGCAGGTCGTCAAGGTGGTCGGTTTCGTCGCCTCCGCCCCCGACTTCACCGGCCAGCCCGCCGTGATCAACGGTGCCAGCGAACTGCTCGGCGAGGCGCTCGGCGAGGCCGGTGTGCACGCCCGCAGCGCGGTCGGCGTCGCGGTCCTGCCGCTGGACGCCCCGGTCGAGGTCGAGATCCAGGTCCGGGTCCGGGCCGGCTCCTGACGGACGGTACGGGACGGCCGGGGCCGGTCATGGCCCGACCCCGGCCGCCGCGGTTCCTCCGGGCCCTGTCCAAGCCGGGCCTCACCCGCTTAGCATCCGGGCATGGATCACCGAGCACCGTCGGCCCCGATGCCGCCTTCCTGGCCCGCCCGGATCCGGGCGGTGGAGTCCGGCGAGCTGACCCCGCCCGTGCCGAAGCCCGCTGCCACGGTGGTGCTGCTGCGCGACGCGGCCGAGGGCCCGCAGGCGTACCTGCTGCGCCGCCGCACCTCCATGGCCTTCGCGGGCGGGATGTACGCCTACCCGGGCGGCGGAGTGGACCCGCGCGACGCCGAGGCCGAACTCGCCTGGGCCGGGCCCTCACCGCGGGAGTGGGCCGAGCGGCTCGGCGTGGACGCCCGCACCGCGCAGGCGGTGGTCTGCGCGGCCGTCCGGGAGACCTTCGAGGAGGCCGGTGTGCTGCTGGCCGGGCCGGACGCCCACAGCACCGCCGAGCCCCGGGACTGGACCGAGCAGCGGGCCGCCCTGGAGGCCCACCGGCTCTCCTTCGCCGACTTCCTGCAGAGCAACGGGCTGCTGCTGCGCAGCGACCTGCTGGCTGCCTGGGCCCGCTGGGTCACCCCGGCCTTCGAGGAGCGCCGGTACGACACCTGGTTCTTCGTCGCCGCACTGCCCGCCGACCAGCAGGCCGCGCTCCAGGTCGGCGAGGCCGACCGGGTCGCCTGGCTGCCGCCCGCCGAGGCCGTCCGGGGCCATGCGGAGGGCCGGTACGGCATGCTGCCGCCGACCGTGACGGTGCTGCGCGAGCTGCTGCCGGTCCGGACGGCGGCGGAGGCGCTCACGGCGGCGGCGGACCGGCGGATCGAACCCGTCCTCGGCCGGGCCACGGTGGCCGGCGACCGGCTGACGGTGCGATGGTCTGGGTACGAGGAGCTGACCATCGACGGCCACTTCCCGCCGTGACCCGCTGATGGACCGGCCTGCACCCCCACAGCCACTTTGCGAACCCAGGAAGGAATCCCGCCCGATGAACCACGACGAAGTGGCTCCGCGCCCGGCACGCGCCCTGCCGGGTGACGCCGCGCCGATCCGTTCGCTCCCCGCCCGTACGCCGGCCGGTGGCCGCTACGACGCCGCACCGGCCGGCGAGACCGGCAAGCGCCCGCTGGAGCGCGCCCTCCCGCTGCGCTCACTGATCCGGAGCAGCGAGGGCGGCCGGTGAGCGGACTGCTGCCGGGCGACCCCGCCGCCACCGTCGGCGGTGAGGCCACCGCCCGGGCGCTGTGCGTGCTGGCGCCCAACCCGTCGCCGATGACGCTGGACGGCACCAACACCTGGCTGCTCTCCGAACCGGGCTCGGACCTCGCGGTGGTGGTCGATCCGGGCCCGCTGGACGAGGGCCATCTGCGCCGGGTCGTCGACGCCGCCGAGCAGCGCGGCAAGCGGGTGGCGCTGACGCTGCTGACCCACGGGCACCACGACCACGCCGAGGGGGCCGCCCGCTTCGCCGAGCTGACCGGCACCGAGGTGCGGGCCCTCGACCCGGCGCACCGGCTGGGTTCCGAGGGGCTGCACGGCGGACAGGTGCTCGACGTCGGCGGTCTGGAGCTGCGGGTGGTCGCCACGCCCGGGCACACCGCGGACTCGCTGACCTTCCACCTGCCGGCCGACGGCGCGATCATCACCGGGGACACCGTGCTCGGCCGGGGCACCACGATGGTCGCCCATCCGGACGGCAGGCTCGGCGACTACCTGGACTCACTGCGGCGGCTGCACACCATGGCGGCCGAGCACGACGTACGGACCGTGCTGCCGGGACACGGCCCGGTGCTCGCGGACGCGCTCGGCGCGGTCGACTACTACCTGGCGCACCGGGCCACCAGGCTCGCCCAGGTGGAGACGGCGGTCGAGGACGGGTGCCGGACGGCCGCGGAGGTGGTGGCCCGGGTGTACGCGGACGTGGACCGCTCCCTCTGGCCGGCGGCCGAACTGTCGGTCCAGGCCCAGCTCAGCTATCTGGAGGAGCACGGCCTGATCTGACGCGCGGCGGAGCCCGCCGTCACGGGGCAGGGCAAGCCGGCAGGGGCCCGGGGACGGTTCCCCGGGCCCCTGCCGGCTCAGGGAGCGGTGCTCAGCGCGAGCGGCGGGAGAGGCGCTCGACGTCCATCAGGACGACCGCGCGGGCCTCCAGCTTCAGCCAGCCGCGGCCGGCGAAGTCGGCGAGCGCCTTGTTGACCGTCTCGCGGGAGGCGCCGACCAGCTGGGCCAGCTCCTCCTGGGTCAGGTCGTGGGCGACGTGGATGCCCTCCTCGGACTGCACGCCGAAGCGGCGGGAGAGGTCGAGCAGTGCCTTGGCCACGCGGCCGGGCACGTCGGAGAAGACCAGGTCGGACATCACGTCGTTGGTCCGGCGCAGGCGGCGGGCGATGGCCCGGAGCAGCGCGATGGACACCTCGGGGCGGGCGTGCAGCAGCGGCAGCAGGTCGCCGTGCCCGAGGCCGAGCAGCTTGACCTCGGTGAGCGCGGTGGCGGTCGCGGTGCGCGGGCCCGGGTCGAAGAGCGACAGCTCGCCGATCATCTCGCTGGGGCCGAGGACGGCGAGCATGTTCTCGCGGCCGTCCGGCGAGGCGCGGTGCAGCTTCACCTTGCCCTCGACCACGACGTAGAGCCGGTCGCCCGGGTCGCCCTCGTGGAACAGCGACTCGCCGCGGGCGAGTGTCACCTCGGTCATGGAAGCGCGCAGCTCGGCGGCCTGATCGTCGTCGAGAGCCGCGAAGAGCGCGGCACGCCGCAGAACGTCGTCCACGAGCTTCCTCCTGCTGGGTGTGGGGCGGTCCTACTCGTCAAGACTGCATCACCAAGGATGACGCATGTCGCTCCGATCATATGAGGAGGGGGTGGGGCGCGGTGCGTGGTGCGCGGCCATTTGTACTCACCGTGACCTTCGAATCCTGGGCGAGGCATCACCGGAAGTGCGTACACATTCGGTAAAGAGAAGGTCAAGACGGCAGTGCCGGGGCCAGGAGTGGGCCCATAACATGCAGTCGAGTCCATCTTTAGACTCCAGCACATCAATCGACATGAGTCGTCCTTCGGAACGGGAAGATCTGTGGCTATGGGGCGTGGCAGGCAAGGGGAGCTCAGCCGGCCGGTGGCGGTGGTCGGCCTGGGGTGCCGGTTTCCGCAGGCCGAGGGGGTCGATCGGTACTGGTCGCTGCTCATGGCGGGCACCGACGCGGTGACACCGGTCCCGGCGGACCGCTTCGACATCGACGCGTACTACCAGGCCGAACCCGGCATCGCGGGCAAGACGGTCTCGCGCCACGGCGGCTTCCTGACGGACGTCTTCGGTTTCGACGCCGCCTTCTTCGGCATCTCGCCGGCCGAGGCGAGGACCATGGACCCGCAGCAGCGGCTGCTGCTCCAGGCCGCCTGGGAGGCGCTGGAGGACGCGGGCATCCGCCCCTCCTCGCTGGCGGGCAGCCGGTCCGGGGTGTTCGTCGGGCAGGCCACCGCCGAGTACGCCGACCTGCCGCAGCCGCTGTCCCGGCGGGGGATCCACGACTCTGCGGGCCGCCGGATCCGCGCGGTCACCGCAGGACGCCTCTCCTACGCCCTGGACCTGCGCGGCCCCAGCATCGTCACCGACACCGCCTGTTCCTCCTCGCTGGTCGCCGTGCACTCCGCCCGGCAGAGCCTGCTCACCGGGGAGAGCGACCTGGCGATCGCGGCGGGCGTCAACGTCATCCTGGCCCCGGACGACGCGGTGGCGTACTCGCAGGCCGGGATGCTCGCCGCCGACGGCCGGTGCAAGTTCGGCGACGCCGCCGGGGACGGTTTCGTCCGCAGCGAAGGCATCGGCGTCGTGGTGCTCAAGCGGCTGGAGGACGCCGAGCGGGACGGGGACCAGGTGCACGCCCTGCTGCTCGGCAGCGCGGTCACCAACGACGGCCGGGCCAGCGGCTTCCTGCTGCGACCCGCCGTGGACGGACAGGTGCGGATGCTCCGCGAGGCCTGCGACAGCGCGGGCATCACCCCCGCGCAGTTGGACTACGTCGAGGCGCACGGCACCGGGACGGTCGCCGGGGACGAGGTCGAACTGAGCGCGCTGGCCGAGGCGATGGACGGGGCGCGGCCGACCGAGCGGCCGCTGCTGATCGGCTCGGTGAAGTCCAACATCGGGCACGCCGAGGCGGCGGCCGGGATCGCCGGCCTGATCAAGGCGGTGCTGATGGCCAGGCACGGCGAGGTTCCCGCCTCGCTGCACTACCGCACCCCGCACCGGCTGCTCGCCGAGGGCGCCCTGCCGCTGCGGGTGGCCGCGGAAAGCGGGCCGCTGCGGCCGGCCGGTCCGACGGCGCTGCTGGGGGTCAGCTCCTTCGGCCTGTCGGGGACCAACGCCCATGTCGTGGTCGGGGCGTACCGGACGGCGGCCGCCCCGGAGCCCGAGCGCCCGGCGCCGGGAACCCCCGAGCTGCTGGTGCTCTCGGCCCGGTCGCCCCGGGCGCTGCGGCGCCTCGCGCGCGCCTACGCCGGACACCTGGCCGGCGCCGGGCGCGGGTACCCGCTGCGCGACCTGTGCGCGAGTGCGGCGCAGCGCCGCGACGCGCAGCCGTACCGGCTGTGGGCGGTGGGCACGGGCCACGACGGGTTGGCCGAGACGCTGCGGGCGCTGGCCGCCGGGGAGGAGACCCCGGACGGCGCCATCGCGGCCGAGACGGCGGCGGACGACGCGCCGACCGTGTTCGTCTTCCCGGGCCAGGGCTCCCAGTGGGCCGGGATGGGGCGCGAGCTGCTGGAGGGGTGGCCGGCCTTCCGGGCGGCGATGACCGAGTGCGACCGAGCCGTACGGGCCGAGACCGGCTGGTCGCCGCTGGCCGCGCTGACCGCCGAGGAGGGCGAGGCGGACGGCGGGGTGGCCGTGGTGCAGCCGCTGCTCTGGGCGATGGAGGTGGCGCTGGCCGAGGCCTGGCGCAGCCGCGGCGTTCAGCCGCGGGTCTGCCTCGGCCACAGCATGGGGGAGAGCGCCGCCGCCCGGGTCGCGGGGGCTCTGACGATGGCGGACGCGGCCGCGGTGATCTGTCGGCGCAGCGGCCAGATGGCCAGGCTGTCCGGCCGGGGCGCGATGCTGCTGGTCGAGCTGCCGGGCGAGCGGGCGCAGGCGCTGGCCGCCACGTTCGGCGCCGGGGTGGGGCTGGCCGTGGAGAACTCGCCCACCTCCAGCGTTCTGGCCGGCGACCGGGAGGTGCTGGACGCAGTCGCGGCCGAACTTCGGGAGCGCGGGGTGTTCTGCCGCCCGGTCAGGGTGGACGTCGCCTCGCACTCGCCGGAGATGGACGAGCTGCGCGAGGACCTGCTCACCGAGCTCGCCGGGCTGCGGCCCGGGCCCGGCACGGTCGAGCTGTACTCCACCGTGCACGGCCGTCCCGTGTCGGGCGGCGAGCTGGACGCGGCGTACTGGATGGACAACCTGCGCAGGCCGGTCCGGTACGCAGAGGCGGTGACGGCGCTGGCCGGGCGCGGTGAGCACGTGTTCCTGGAGATCAGCCCGCACCCGCTGCTGACCGGTGCCACCGAGGACACCCTGACGGCGGCCGGGGCCCTGCCCCGGGTGGTGCCGAGCCTGTACCGGGGGCAGTCGGAGCAGCTCGCGATGGCCAGAGCGGCGGGGCGCCTGTTCGCCCACGGCACCCGGATCGACTGGCAGCGCTGGTACGGCGACACCCGGCGGGTGCCGCTGCCGGGCTACACCTGGGACACCGAGCAGTTCCGGGACGAGCCCGCCCCGGACGGTCGGATCCCGCGCTGGGCGGATTCGTCGGAGCGGTGCCTGCTCCTGCCGCTGGCCCGGGTGGGCGGCACCTCCTTCCGGGGCAGTCTGCCGCTGCCGGGGGCGGTGTACCTGCTGGGCGCGCTGAACCGTTCCGCCGGTGCACCCGGTGCCGAGGGCCGGTGGGTGCTGGAGGAGGCCCGCTTCGGCTCCGAGCTGGTCGAGGAGGGCTGGGCCGAGGGACTGCGGGTGCGCTGGCGGCCTACGGCCGTCGTCCGGGAGGCCGGGGCCGAGCTGTGGGAGACCACGGTGCACGCCGTGGGCCCGGCCGGCAACGCCGTGTTCGGCCTGCACGCCCGGCTGCGGACCGACGACCGGGCCGGCGGGCAGCTCTCCGCCGGGCGCGAGTACTGCCTGGACAGCGCGCTCACCCGCTGCACCGGCTACCTCTCGGCGGACGCCTTCCTGGCCCTCGCCCGCGAGCGCGGCTACGAGATACCGCCCCACCTGCGGACCGTCCGGCGGATGTGGCGCACCGAGGGTGAGTCGGTGGCCCGGATGTCCCGGCCGGACGCCCTGGCGGCCCCGGGCGCCGGGGAGGCGGACGGGGAGGTCGCCCGGCAGGGCGCACTCTGGGAGGCGGCGCTGCAGCCGCTGCTGGCCACCTGGCCGGGGGCCGGGGAGGAGACCGACCGGGTGGCCTACGTGCCGACCGGGATCACCCGGGTGAGCCTGTCCGTGGCGGAGCTGCCGGCCGAGTACTGGACCCTGGCCAGGTTCCGCCCCGCCGACCAGGAGGGCCCCGACCGGGCCGACGTCGCGCTGCTCGACCTGGACGGCGCGGTGCTGGCGGAGTTCTCCGGCATCACGCTGCACCGCGTCGACGGCGGGAGTGCCGCCCCCGCCCCCGTTCCCGCGCCCGAGCCGCTCCGGGCCGCCGACGTGATCGCGCCGGGACGGGTGCCGCCGCAGCCCTCGGGCCCGTCCGAGATCGAGCGGCTGGTGCTGACCGGTGAGCCGGTGTCCGCGCCGGCGGGCCGGGACGCCCTGCTGGCCCGGGCGGCCGCGGTGCTGGGGCTGCCGGTGGCGCGGCTGGACCGGGACAGGTCGCTGCGGGAGCAGGGGCTGGACTCGATCATGGCGGTCCAGCTGCGCCGCCGCCTGGAGCGGGAGTGCGTGGTACGGGTCTCGGTCGACCGGTTGCTGGGACCGGAGAGCGCGGGTGAGCTCTGTGCCGGGCTGGCGACCGTGGCGGACCAGGGGGAGGCCGCAGGTCAAACATGTACTGCAGACCAAGATTGTGTTCTGGTATAACTTGCGCAGGGGCTGTCAGTAGTCGGCCGGTAACACCACCGAGGCGCGGGGGAGGAGCAGCGGATGGAGCGGCCGACCGCGGCAGCGGCACCAGGGCGACGCGAGCGCAACAAGCAGCGGATCAGGGAGCGGGTCTACCAGGCCGCCCTGGAGCTCTTCGCCGAGCAAGGGTATGACGCCACGTCGGTCGACGCGATCGCCGAGCGTGCCGATGTCGCGCGGGGCACGTTCTTCAACCATTTCCAGCGCAAGGAAGACCTCATCACGGAGTGGGGCGAGCGGCGCCGGGCCCGGCTGAAGGCCGAGTTGGAGGGGGATGTGTTCGCGGAGGGGGGCGAGTTCGAACTCCGGCTGCAGCGCTGCATGACGGTGCTCAGCAGGATCAACGAGGAGGAGCGGCACACCACCCCGGCCATGCTGACGGCCTGGGTGCAGGCGGGCCAGCCGTTGCTGGAGGAGCCGTACGCCGCGCACATCTTCGCCGAGATCGTCGAACGGGGGCGGACTGGAGGGGAGTTCGCCCCCGGCATCGACTCGGTCCGGGTGGGGAACATCCTGCGGGACACCTACCTGGGCGCTCTGTACCGCTGGACCAGGGCCGAGGAACAGTGGCCCCTGCACAGCGAGTTGGAGGGGATCCTCGCCATTGTCCTGAACGGCATCAGGAGGAGCCCCGGCACGGGCTCCTCCTGAGCCGTGCCTCGGGAGGGAGAGCGCCTCAGGGCGATTGCATGGGGGAGTCAATGCCGGGAGAACGCACCGAACCGTCGGCACGTCACGGATCGGCGCGCCGGGGCGGCTGGCGGGTGCTGGTGGTGGAGGCCGATCCGCTCGCGGCCGAGCGCCTGGTCCAGGGCCTGCGTCGGCACGGCCATGACGCGGTCCGGGTGGACACCGGCGGCAAGGCGCTGCGCGCGTACCGCAGTGCCGACATGGTGCTGCTGGACCTCGACCTTCCCGACCTCGACGGCCTGGAGGTCTGCCGGGAGATCAGGACCGCGGGTGACACCCCGCTGATCGCGGTGACCGCCCGGGGCACCGAGCTGGACCGGGTGCTCGGCCTGCAGTCCGGCGCGGACGACTACCTGGTCAAGCCGTACGGGTTCCTGGAGCTGATCGCCCGGATGGAAGCCGTGATGCGGCGGGTCAGGCCGCGGCCTGCCGTCGCCCGGCCGATCAGCCTCGGTGCGCTGCGCATCGCGCCCGGCTGCCGGGAGGTCAGCGTGCACGGGCGGCCGGTGGAGCTGACCCGCAAGGAGTACGACCTGCTGCACCTGCTGGCCTCGCAGCCGGACGCGGTGGTGTCGCGGGTGCAGATAGAGCGTCAGGTCTGGGGCAACGCCGAGGTGAGTCGGAGTCGGACGATCGACACCCATGTCAACAGCCTGCGCAACAAGCTGGGTTCCGGGACCTGGATCGTCACGGTGCGCGGGGTGGGCTTCCGCTTCGGCCACGGCTGAGCGGAGAGCGGCTCGCCGGGCCGGCCCGCGCGGAATGCCGAGCGGCCCGCGCGGAAACCGGCTGGCCTGCCCGGAAGTCGGCCGTCGCAGGAGGGCCGGGGCCGGAATGCAAAATCTTCGACATGGTGTGAAAACTCCCCGAAAGAACCCGAGCCGCCATGGCCGGAGCTGTCCCTAACCTGAGGCGAAAACCCGCTGGGTCGCGTAACAAGCCCTGATGGCAAGTCAGTTGACATCAGGTCTGATAGAGGGGAGAGGGCAGTGCGCGAGGGGTTGGCCGTCGTCGGGCTCGGGCGCGTCGGGCGCGCGCTCGCCCGCGCCGCGTGCCACGCGGGGTGGCGGGTCGTCCTCTTCGACCGGGACGAGCACGCCGTGGACCGGATGCTGCGCGAGGGCTTCGCCGCGAGCACCGACGAGCGGGTGCTGCGGACCGTCGGGACGGTGGTGGTCTGCGCGGCGGTGCCGCGGACCGGGGCCCGTGCTCTGGACCTCGACGCGGTCAGGAACGCCGCGGAGGCGGTGAGCCGGTGTCTGCGGCCGGGCGTGCTGGTGGTGCTGGAGGCGATCGTCTGCGCCCGGATCGCCGAGGAGGTGGTGCGGCCGATCCTGGAGCGCTCCGGACTGGCCGCGGGCAGCGACTTCCGGCTGGCCTGGTCGCTCCGGTGGGTCGAGCCCGGCGGCCGGCTGCCGAAGGCCGTCACCGGATTGACCCCGCGCTGCGGCGCGGCGGCCGTCTCCTTCTACGGCACCCTGCCGTGGACGGTGCGGCAGGCCGAGCCGGGCGGCTGTGCGCTGGGGGGCGAGGCCGGCGGCTGCACGGCCGGCGGCGGCCGGGGGTTCGTACCGCGCCAGCGCGGGCCCCAGGGCTCCTGAGGCGGCGTCCAGGGAGCGCGGTACTCCGCCCGGCCGGTGCGCGGCCGGCCCCCCGCGGGGACCTCCGCGCACACGGCCGGTCAGGCGGAGCCGCGTGCCGCCGAGGTCAGCCCTCGGAGACGACCTCGGCCTTCTCGATCACGATCGGCTCGGCCGGGACGTCGCCGTGGCCGCCGCGCGAGCCGGTGCGGACCCCGGCGATCTTGTCGACGACGTCGGTGCCCGCCACGGCCTTGCCGAAGACGGTGTAGCCCCAGCCCTGGGTGTTCTTCGCCTTGAAGTTGAGGAAGTCGTTGTCCGCCACGTTGATGAAGAACTGGGCCGTGGCCGAGTGCGGGTCGCTGGTCCGGGCCATCGCGATGGAGTAGCGGACGTTGGTCAGGCCGTTGTCCGCCTCGTTCTGGATCGGGGCCTGGGTCGGCTTCTGGGACATGCCCTCGGTGAAGCCACCGCCCTGGATCATGAAGCCCGCGATCACCCGGTGGAAGATCGTGCCGTCGTAGTGGCCGCTGCGGACGTAGCTCAGAAAGTTCTCGACGGACTTCGGAGCCTTGGCGGCGTCGAGCTCGATGTCGATGTCGCCGAAGTTGGTGGTGAGCCGTACCGTGCTCATGATTCTCCCTCTGCTTGATGGGTAAGCAGGGAACAGCTTGTCACGGACTGACTGGTCCTGGCAGATCGGCGGAACGTGCCGCGCCGCCCTCGTCCCCGGCCGCCAGGAAGGGGCCGACCAGCGAGAGCACCTGCTCCGGTCGCCGGGCCACCTCGGTGTGCGTCGCGCCGGGAAGCACCGCCAGCCGGGCGTCGGGGATCAGGTCGAGCATCTCCACCGCGTGCGGGAGCCGGACGAAGTCGTGGTCGCCGAGTAGCAGCAGGGTGGGTGAACCGAGCTCCCGGAGCTGTTCGGCCGACCATCCCTCGACCGCCGACACCATCGCCGAGGTGCGACGGAGTAGCTCGCCGAAGTGGTTCGGATCCGGGGCGACCTGGCGGTACGCCTGCTCCCAGGACCGGAACTCGGCCTCGGTGGGCAGCCGGTCCGAACCGGGGGGCAGCTCGTGGTACCCGTCGGGACGGTACGGCACCGAGCCCAGCACCAGCCTGCGCACCAGCTCGGGCCTGGTCACCGCCAGCTCCAGCGCGACCATGCCGCCGAGGCTGAAGCCGAAGAAGTCGGCCTGTGCCACGCCGAGTTCGCCGAGCAGCGCGGCGACGTCGGCCGCGTGGTTGCCGAGCGTCATCTCCCGGTCGATGTCCTCGGTATGGCCGTGGCCCTGCAGCTCGACGGCGATCACCCGGTGGTTCTCGGCGAGGTCGTCCACCAGCGGACCGAAGGTCAGTTCGATGGTGTGCATGCCGCCGTGCAGCAGCACCAGCGGCCGCCCGCCGCCCCGGACCTCGTAGTACATCCGCAGGCCGTGGACCGGCGCGTAGCCGCTCGTCATGCCATGGCCCAGGTGGCCCGCGCCCGCCGTCGTGCCGTGGCCCGTGTGCCCCGTACCTGTCGTCATCCCGGCCTCCCGCCTGGGTCAGCACCTGGTGCGAAACGCTACTCCGGGACAACGACAAACCCCGGCGGATCCCCGCGCCACGACGCAGGGGTTCACACCGGGGACCGGAAGGCGGGACGGGTCAGCGGGAGACGTCCTTGCGGGACACCGCCAGGTAGCCGACCAGGGCCAGGATGGCGGCCGTCCAGCCGGCGGTGACCGGCCCGAGACCGAGGTCCAGGCCGCCGCGCTCGTGCGAGACCGCCATCCAGTCGGCGAACGAGGCACCCAGCGGGCGGGTCAGCACATAGGCGATCCAGAAGGACGGGATCGCGTCCAGCCGGAGCCACCGGTGGGCGAGGGCGGGAACGGCGATCAGTGCCGCGAACATGACCCCCGATCCCAGGTAACCCAGGTCCATGGTGGTCGCGGTCAGGTCGCCAGCGGCCGTGCCGAGCGCGAAGGTGGCCAGCACCGTGGCCCAGTAGAAGACCTCGCGCCGCCGGGTGTGGACGCTGTGGATGGACAGCGTCCGCTCGGCCGCGTACCAGACGCCGAAGATCGCCGCCAGCGCGAGCAGGAAGAACGGGGTGGCCACCAGGTACGGCACGCCGAGGGCGACGTGCATGACGTCGGCGGCCATGGTGCCGAACACGCTGACCATGACGATGGTGGTCCAGTAGATCCACGCCACGTACCGGCGGACGCTGAACTGCACCACCAGCGAGACCACCAGGCCGATGCCGCCGAGCGCGACCGCGATCATCGGGTCCATCACGTGCGCCAGGAAGTCCGAGGCGGTCTCGCCCATTCCGGTGGTCAGCACCTTGATGATCCAGAAGAGTGCCGTCACCTCCGGCACCTTGCTCAGCGCGTGCCGGGCCGTCGCGTGCCGGGACGGTGTCGTCTGGCCGTTCTGCTGGAGTGGGGCGGTCGTCATGGGCCGCAGGATCGCATGCCGTTTCTGAAGCCAGCCTGAAGACTGCGGGGTCCGCCGAACCGGTGATCCGGGCGGCAGGTCCGGCCGAGCAGGCCCTCGGCGGGACACCTCGGAGCCGTGCCACCCCGAGCCGCCCCACCGGGGCGCCGGCCGGATCACCGCACGACGGGCGTCGTCGTCACCGCATGACGGGCAGCACCGGGCCGTCGGCCCGGCCGGTCGCGGCCTCGATGAAGGCGACCGGATCGGGCACACCGGCCAGCAGCTCCCGGGTCGCCTCCAGGGCGGCCGCGGGCGGCGGCGGGCCGCCGACCGCCGCGACCAGGTCGAGCAGATGGACCGTGGCCTCCATGACGGCGACCTCGCCGAGCGCCCCGTAGGTCACCGCCCCCAGGATCGGGTGCGCGACCACCGCGGTCGGCGGTACGTCCGCGAGTTCGGCGAACGCCTCCGGCGCCTCGACGGCGAACCGCCTGACCAGTTGCTCCGGTGACACCGCCTCGGCCACCTCGCGGGCCTGCTCCTCGATCGTTCCGGCGGCCGTGTGGGCGACACCGCCCGGCCGGTTGTAGATCCGGAGGATCTCCGCCCCGCTGGTGACGACGGCCGGCCCCTCCGTCAGGGCGTCCCGCAGCTGGGCGAACATCGCCGGGTCGGGCGCGACATGGCCGAACAGCGCCTGCACCGACCAGCCGGGCAGCCGGGTCTCAGTCGCCCAGTCCTCGGGTGTCAGCTGCCGGCCACGCTCGGCCCAGGACTGCCACAGTGCGTTCAACAGGTCACCGGTCGGGTTGAGTTGACTAGTCATCAAGTCTCCTTGGTTGGTCGGAATGTGATCCTACGGCCCGGCCGGCTGCCCGGTCCGGCGGACGGGGCGACGGAACAAGGTCGGGACGGCACCGATGAGTCCGGGAGGCCGGAGGAGTCCCCTTCTGCATGGAGACCGAGGAGACACAGGTACTCGTTCTGGTCGCACGGCCGGGAGCGGCGGACTGGGACAGGCTGTACGGACAGCTGCGGGAGTCCCGCGCGGACGGCCCCCGGGTGGTGGAGTGCGACGTGAGCGCGTTCGACCCGGCGGACGGCGGAGCCCTCGTCGTTGTCGGCGGCCTGGCCAGGCTGCAGTTGACGGCTCGGCGGGGCGGCCGCGAGATCCGCCTGCGCGGCGCAGGCCGGGAGTTGCTGGAGTTGCTGGAACTGACCGGTCTCGGGGAGCAGCTGCCGCCCCGGTGAGCGCGGCCTGCCGGGGCATGACCGGTGAGCCGCGCCCCCGGGGGACCCGGCTCGGTTGTGCCGGGTCCCGGGCCGTGGCGGTTCCGCCCGCATCCCGGTCGTGAATTTCCCGGCCGCGGACGGCTGGTGGATCACCGGCCAGACCCCGTTCGTCAACGGTGGCTGCACCACCCGCTGAGCGGCCGGCGGGTTGGGGGGCGTCCGGTCAGATCGCCGCGGTACGGGCCTGGCCGCCGAGGCCGACCTGGTGCCAAACGTGGCTTCCCGGCGCCGGGTTGAAGTCGTACCGCACGCCGGAGCGTGCGAGGGCGACGAGTGAGACCGAGGTGGTTCCCCAGATCCGTCCGTCTCCGAAGTCGCGGCGCTGGATCAGGGCGGCGGGCTCGTCGAGCTCCAGGCCGTCCCCGGCGGCTACCGGCAGCCACTGGCCCCACGCCTCGGTGGTCGGGCGGCCGGCCGGGCTCGAGGTCGGCTCCGGGCGCCGGGCAGCGGCCAGGCGGGGGCGGAAGTGCGCGATCCGGGCGGCCATCATCCGGCCGGCCCGCAGCGAGGAAGTGCGGTTCTCCGCCTCGCCCTCGAGCCCGTCGTTGACCACGACGTGCAGCCCGGGCGGCAGCCGCCGCTCCCGCAGCTCGTGCCCGGACCAGCTCAGTACGCGGACCTCGCCGGCCTGCGCGCGGACCAGGTGGAACGGGTCGTAGCGCTCCAGGTCGAGGCCCTCCAGCGCGTCGCCGTCGGCCGCCGCCAGCAGCGGCAGATCACCGCGCGACAGCCGGAGGGCCGGATCGGCGGCCCGGCCGAAGCCGTTGAGCAGGCACGCCATCCTGGACGGCTCGTCGTCGCCGCCCGGATGCACCGCGAGCCAGGTGCCGCCCGCCAGCAGGTCCCGGCCGCCGACCAGGGCGGGCCGTGAAGGCCAGTGCCGGTCCGGCGGCAGCCAGTCGCGGCCGATGTACTCGTCCCGTACGGCCAGGACGACGACCGGCGTGGTGGAGCCCGGATCTATGCTGACGAACGCGGTGCACACGGCTGACCCTTCGGCTGGAGCTTCCGCTGTCAGCAATTGTGTACGAAAACCCTGTGCGACCAGGAGGCCTGCGCGGACTGTGACGGCCGACACGTCGGCGCGGCCACTGCGATCTCGGCCCGGCCCCGGGCGCCGACCCGGCCGGGTACCGCGACCTCGCCGGCGGTGACGGCTCCTGGAGCGAGTGGGGCTGTCGTCCTCCGGCCCGGTCCTGCTGACATGCGGTGTGTAGGCCGGTGGCGGCGACGTCCTGGATCCCCGGTACGGGGGAGCCGAGTTCGCGGCGAGCGGGAGCCGTCCCCCGGGGGAGGGAGGATCCGATTCACCGTCAACGGCGATGCCTGGCGGGCGTGATCCCGGCAGGATCCTTCCTGTCGCAGAGAACACTTCCGAGAGGTCGAACACCGTGCTCACCACCGCCAAGACCGGGAACCGCACCGGCGCCCGCCTGGCCGCCGTCCTGCTCGCCGCCGCGGCCCTCGCGGGCGGTACCGGCCCGGCCTTCGCGAACGGCGGGGACGGCGCCGCCGCAGGCCGGCCGGACGCCGTGGACCGGGCCGCCGTCCAGCGCGCGCTCGACGAGGCGGTGGCGGAGGGCGTGCCGGGCCTGGTCGCCGAGGTCCGGGACGGGCGGGGCACCTGGCGCACGGCCGCCGGGGTGGCCGACCTGGCCGACGGCCGGGGCGCCCGGGCCGGGGACCGGTTCAGGATCGGCAGCGTGACCAAGACCTTCGTGGCGACGGTCGTGCTCCAGCTGGTGGCGGAGGGCGGGATCGGTCTGGACGACCCCATCGAGCGCGAGCTGCCCGGGCTGGTCCCGAACGGGCGGAACATCACGGTGCGCCAGCTGCTCTCCCACACCAGCGGACTCGCCGACTTCCTCACCAAGCTGCTCGCCGAGCCCGACCCGCTCCGCTCCGCCCAGAAGGCCACCTACACCCCCCGCGACCTGGTCGCCATCTCCGCCGAGCTCGGCCCGAAGTTCGCCCCCGGCACCTCATGGGCGTACTCCAACACCAACTACGTCGTCCTCGGCCTGCTGGTGGAGCACGTCACCGGCCACCGGCTGGACCAGGAGATCACCCGGCGGATCGTGCGCCCGCTGCACCTGGGCGAGACCTCCTTCCCGACCACCGCCGAACTCTCCGGCCCGCACCTGCACGGCTACGAATGGGCCGACGGCCCCACCGCCCCGCCGGCCGACCTCACCACCTTCAACCCGAACGCCATCTGGGGCTCCGGCACGATGATCTCCACCGCGGACGACCTCAACCGCTTCTACCGCGCCCTGTTCGACGGCCGGCTGCTCCCGGCGGAACTGCTCGAGGAGATGCGCACCGCGCACCCCGTGGACGACGACCGCGGCTACGGCCTGGGACTGGAGAGCCGCACCTACTGCGCGGACGGTACCGCCGCCTGGGGGCACAGCGGCAGCATCGCCGGATATGAGACCTTCAGCTTCACCACCGGCGACGGCAAACGGCAGATCACCTTCTCGCTCAACCGCAACCTGACCGCCTCGCCCAAGGTCAACGACACCATCACCAGGGTCCTCACGCTGGGCCTGTGCACCCGCTAGCGCGGCGGGCCCCGCGGTGGGCGGTACACGCGGTGGAGCTCACCGCGGCGGAGCGACCAGCCCCGTCTCGTAGGCGATGATGACGAGCTGGACCCGGTCGCGGGCGTCGAGCTTGGCGAGCAGTCGGGTCACGTACGTCTTCACGGTGGCCACGCTGATCACCAGCTCGCCGGCGATCTCCGCGTTGGACAGGCCGCGTCCGACCAGGGTCAGCACCTCGCGTTCCCGGTCGGTGAGACTGTCCACCGGCTTCCGTCCCCGGGCGGGGGCGGGGCGCTCGGCGAACTCCGCGATCAGACGGCGCGTCACGCTCGGCGCGATCAGGGCGTCCCCGGCGGCGACCACGCGGATCGCGGCGAGGATGTCGTCCAGCGCCATGTCCTTGACCAGGAAGCCGGACGCGCCCGCGCGCAGCGCGGCGTAGACGTAGTCGTCGTCATCGAAGGTGGTCAGCACCAGGACGTGCGCCGCACCGGGGCCGGCGGTGATCAGCCGGGTGGCCTCGATCCCGTCCACGCCGGGCATCCGGATGTCCATCACCACCACGTCGGGGTCCAGTTCCTCGGCCAGCCGGACCGCCTCGATGCCGTTGCCGGCCTCCCCGACCACCTCCAGGTCGTCGGCGTCGGTGATGACCATCTGGAGTGAGGCGCGGACCAGGGGCTGGTCGTCGGCGAGTACCACGCGGACCGTCATCGGACTCCTGTCGGAACGGGCAGACTGGCCGCCACCCGGAAGCCGCCCTCGGGGCGAGGGCCGGCGGTGAACTGACCGTGCAGCAGGGCGACGCGCTCGCGCAGCCCGGCGAGACCGTAGCCGGTGCCGGTCGTGGTGCCGTGGCCGCGCCCCTCGTCGAGGACCTCGACGGACAGTTCCGTCTCCCGGCAGTCGACCGATACCCGGCAGGAGTCGCTGCCGGCGTGGCGCACCACGTTGGTGACCGCCTCCTGGACGATCCGGAACGCCGACAGGTCGATGTCCGGCGGGAGTTGCCGCCGCTCACCGCTCCACCGGACGTCGACCCGGACTCCGGCGGCCGTGGTGGTGGCGGCCAGCCGGTCGAGGTCGGCCAGACCGGGCATCAGGTGGAGCGGTGTCCCGTCCGGCTCCGCGTCCGACCCGCTCTGGCGGAGCGCCCCGAGCATCCGGCGCAGCCCCGACAGCGTCTCCCGGCTCGCGGCCTCGATCTCGCCCAGCGCCTCCCGCGCCCGGGCCGGCTGGGTCTCGATGACCCGCCGGGCCGCGCCGGACTGCAGAGCGATGATGCCGATGCTGTGCGCGACCATGTCGTGCAGCTCGCGGGCGATCCGCAGCCGCTCGGCGGTCACCGCCTGCGTTGCCGCCTGATCGCCCAACTTCTCTGCGTAGTCGCGGGATTGGCGTATCGAGCGACCGGCAAGCCAGGCGATGACGGCCACCAGCAGGCCCGCGTCCGAGGCGCCGATGCTCCGGCCGGTGAGGAACAGGTGGCTGCCCTGCGCGGGCAGCATGGCCAGGTGGCCGAGCAGCACGAGGAGCACCATGGCCAAGGCGGTGCGCGAGGTCCGGCGGGAGCCGGTGGCTGTTACCAGGCAGAGCGCGACGTAGACCGTCAGGAGCGAGGCCGGCGAGAGCTCCACCTGCTGCGTCCAGGCGCCGGTCGCGACGACCGTGGAGACGAGCAGCAGGACGACCGAGGTGAGCGGCAGCCGGCGCAGCACGGCGCAGGCGGCGAACGCCAGCACACTGGCCGAGCCGATCAGCAGCCAGTCCCGGTGGGTCGGCAGCGCGTCACCGGCATGGGGGCCGTAGGTGTGGCGCGACGCCCCGGCGACCACGGAGGGGTAGGCCATCGCGACACACCAGGCCAGCGCCGTCCACATGCCCGGCGGCACGCGTTTCAGTGGGGGGAGGTTCGGCGTGTCGTACATGCGGATGATCGTAACGACGGGGTCTCGTCCGGGGCATCGGCCCACGGTTGTAAGACCACGGGTGACAGCGGCCCCGCGTGTGCCTCGATCGGGGCCGCGTGCCGAACCGGCCGGGCTCGCGGTCCATCGCGGCCTCCTCCGGGCCGGGCCCGAGACACCGCGCCTGACATATGATCACGCGTACTGTGGAAAACCGCTCGGGAGGCTGAACCGCCATGGTGGACCAGCGAGTTATCGTCGTCACCGGCGGTGGTACGGGCATCGGCGCCGCGACCGCCCGGCTGCTGCGCGAATCCGGACACCACGTGGTCGTCTCCGGCCGGCGCCCCGAACCGCTGCGCCGCCTCGCCGAGGAGACCGGCGCCCTCGATCACCCCGCCGACATCGGCGACCCCGACGCGGTGCGCGGCCTGGTGGCGGCGACCCTGGCCGCGTACGGCCGGCTCGACGGGCTGGTGCTCAACGCGGGCGTCGGGCGCGGCGGAGGCGTAGGGGACCTGTCGATCGAGGACTGGGAGACCGTGATGCGGACCAACGTCACCGGCCCCTTCCTGCTCCAACGCGCCGCGCTGCCACACCTGTTGGAGGCGCGCGGCTCGGTGGTCGCGGTCGCCTCGGTCTCCGCGCTGCGCAACGGGGTCGGCAACGCAGCGTACGCGACGTCCAAGGCCGCCCTGCTCCAGCTCTGCCGCTCCCTGGCCGTCGACTACGGCCGGTACGGGCTGCGGGCCAACACCGTGTGCCCCAGCTGGGTGCGGACCGACATGGCCGACCGGCGGATGGCTCGCTTCGTCGACGAGGCCGGCCTGGGTGAGGGTGGCATCGAGGCGGCGTACCGGGAGGCGACCCGGCTCATCCCCGCCGGCCGCCCCGGCGAGCCGCAGGAGGTCGCGGAGGCCATCGCCTGGCTGCTCTCGCCCGCCGCGTCCTTCGTCAACGGCGCGGTGCTCACGGTCGACGGCGGCGTGACGGCCGTCGATCCGGGGACCGTCCCGTTCGACTTCCACGTCGAGCCGCGCGGCTCCACCGCACCGTAGGCGGTGATTTCGGCCCGGCCAGGCGCAACTCCGGTGCGTTCCCTCCTGGTTGGGTGGGTTCTCCGCGGTTCGCGGAGCCTCGCCGCCAGGATGGCAGCCGCAGTGCCCGGGGTTCGTCTTCCCGGCCTCGCCCCGCAGGCGGGCCCGGGGTCGCCCTCGTCTCACCCCACCCGGAACTCGCGGGCGCCGGGCGGACGGTGGGCGCAGAGGGCGGCGGGCCGCCGCCGGGGCGGGTTCACCGCGCGCGACCATGACTCACGGTAATCGTTGCGCATGCGCAGCGCAGTGACTCGTGCCACGCTGACTCCGGGTCGGCGCGATCGGCGCGACCCACCGTCTGATTCCAGGAGTCCTTGATGACGCAGCCCATTGCGCCGCCGCAGCCGCAGCCCTACTACTACCAGCCGCCGCAGCACCAGCCCCAGCCGTACTACTACCAGCCGCAGCCCGGGTACTACTACCAGCCACAGCCCGGCTACTTCAACCCCACGCAGCCGCAGCCCGGTTACTACAACGCGCCGCAGCCGTACCCGCCGCAGCCGAACGGGGAGAAGGAGTACCCGCAGCTCACGGCGGACGACATCAAGGGAACGGTCGGCGGTCAGGCCAAGGGCACGCTCAGGGCGACGCTTCTCGACGCCGACGGTACGCCGATCAAGGGCGCGCCGATCACGTTCAGCATGGCCGGCGGTGGTCGGGTGATGGGTACGGTGGCGACCGGCGCCGACGGCGTCGCGATGCTCAACAGCGGCTCGAACATCCTCGACCCCATCCTGTGGGCCCAAGGGCTCGGGTCCGGCTACACGGCCCACTTCGCGGGCAACAAGCAGTACATGCCCGCCACGGCCAGTGCCTCGATCAACCCCGCCATCGCCTGAGGCCGGTCCCGCTCGGCCATCCGGAATGCCGATTCCCCTCCCGCAGTAGCCGCGCCGCGTCAACTCCGCGGCCCTCTGCCCCGTGCCGCGCTGACACCCGGTCGGCGCGACACGGGGCGTACTCGCTCAACTCTCCCAAGGGCTACGGTCTTCACCCCCGCCGCGCGGATCAAGAAGCGCCGGATACGGCGGGATCCGCTGCCCGCCGCGACGTCGGCGGCGTAGCCTTCCTGCATGGCAGAGAGCAAGGCCCCGCAGGCCGGGCAGTCGGCGAAGCCCCGGAAGCCGGAGTCGCGGCTGGCGATGGTGCGCCGCGCCCGGAAGATCAACCGCGCGCTGGCGGAGCTGTATCCGTACGCGCATCCGGAACTGGACTTCGAGACGCCGTTCGAGCTGCTGGTGGCAGTGGTGCTGTCGGCGCAGACGACCGACCTGCGGGTGAACCAGACGACGCCGGCGCTGTTCGCCAAGTACCCGACGCCGGAGGACATGGCGGCGGCGAACCCGGAGGAGCTTGAGGAGATCATCCGGCCGACGGGGTTCTTCCGGAACAAGGCGAAGGCGCTGATCGGCCTGTCGATCAAGCTGCGGGACGACTTCGACGGCGAGGTGCCCAGGACCCTGGAGGAGATGCTCACCCTGCCCGGGGTGGGCCGCAAGACCGCCAACGTCGTCCTCGGCAACGCACGTGATCCCCGGACGGGAGAGCCCTTCGGGGTGCCCGGGATCACCGTGGACACCCACTTCGGCCGGCTCGCCCGGCGGTTCGGCTGGACGACCGAGGAGGACCCGGAGAAGGTCGAGGCGGCGGTCGCCGAGATCTTCCCGAAGTCCGAGTGGACGATGCTCTCGCACCGCGTGGTCTTCCACGGCCGCCGGATCTGCCACGCCCGCAAGCCGGCCTGCGGCGCCTGTCCGCTAGCCCCGCTCTGCCCGTCGTACGGCGTGGGGGAGACCGACCCGGAGAAGGCGCGGAAGCTGCTGAAGTACGAGATGGGCGGTCAGCCCGGGCAGCGGCTCAGGCCGCCGGCCGACTATCCGGGCCGGGCGGCCTCGGCCGCAACGAACGGCGTGGCGGCCGCGTCTACCGAGGGAGACGGTACGGCGACGACGGAGGGTGCCGCGTGACGGACGTGACCGGGGTTGTGGAGCGGGACGGACTGCCGGAGTGGCTGCTGCCGGTGCGCGAGGCCGCGGAGACGGTGCGGCCCGAGGAACTGAGCAGGTTCCTGCCGCCGGCCGAGGGCGGTCGGCGTTCCGCAGTGCTGATGCTCTTCGGTGACGGCCCGTCAGGGCCCGACCTGCTGCTGATCGAACGGGCCCGCAGCCTGCGCTCGCACGCCGGCCAGCCGTCGTTCCCGGGCGGTGCGCTGGACCCGGTGGACGGCGACCCGGACGGTGCCGGGCCGGTGGCCGCCGCACTGCGCGAGGCCCAGGAGGAGACGGGCCTGGACCCGTCGGGGGTGCAGGTCTTCGCGATCCTGCCCGCGCTCTACATCCCGGTCAGCGGCTTCGTGGTGACCCCGGTGCTCGGCTGGTGGCGCCGGGAGACGCCGGTTGCGCCGGTGGATCCGGCCGAGACCGGTGCGGTGTTCCGGGTGCCGATCGCCGATTTGGCCGACCCGGCGAACCGGGTCCGGCTGAGGCACCCCTCGGGCCACCTCGGCCCGGCCTTCCAGGTCGCGGGACGGCTGGTCTGGGGTTTCACGGCCGGGGTGATCGACCGCGTGCTGCACTACGGCGGACTGGAGCGCCCATGGGACACCACCCGTACCCTCACCCTCTCCGACGAGGCCGCCGGTCTCGCCCTCCGCAGCGCCGGTGGCCCGAACCGCTGACGCCGGCGGCCTCCGCGGTCACGCCTCCGCTCCCGGCCGCCGGCCGGGCCGTACGGACCGGCGGGCCGGGTCCGCTGCCGGCCCGCCCGTGAAGCCGCGACCGGCCCCCGTGGCGCGCCCCGGCCCGGGCGCCACGGCCGCGACAACCGGGGTCGCCGCCCTCCGGGTGGGTGCACGTGGGAGGGTATCGGGGTGAATGTCCTGGATCTGCTGCTGATCACCGCCGCGCTTGGCTTCGCCGTGTCGGGGTACCGGCAGGGCTTCGTGGTGGGCGTGCTCTCCGTCGTGGGCTTCCTGGGCGGTGGCCTGATCGCGGTGCAACTGCTGCCCCTGCTGCTGCGCCACCTCAGTCCGGGCGGCACGGCCTCGGTGGTCGCGGTGCTGGTGGTGATCGTCTTCGCGGCGGTCGGCCAGGCCGTGACCACGCACTTCGGCTGGAAGCTTCGCGGCCACATCGGCCGCCGTCAGGCCAGGACCGTCGACGCGTTCGGCGGCTCGGTGGTCAACGTGGTGTCGATGCTGCTGGTGGCCTGGCTGATCGGCTCCGCGCTGGCCGGCACCTCGCTGCCCACCATCTCCAAGCAGGTGCGCACCTCCAAGGTGCTCGGCGGGGTGCAGAGCACGCTGCCGTCCGACGCGCCGAACTGGTTCTCCGACTTCACCAAGGTGCTGGCCCGCAACGGCTTCCCGCAGGTGTTCAATCCCTTCGAGCACGAGCCGATCACCGAGGTGGAGGAGCCCGACCCGTCGCTGGCGGACAGCGAGGCGGTGGCGATGGCCCGGAAGAGCCTGGTCAAGGTGGTCGGGACGGCCACCTCCTGCGGCAAGACCCTGGAGGGCAGCGGGTTCGTCTTCGCCCCGCACCGGGTGATGACCAACGCCCACGTGGTCGGCGGCGTCGACGAGCCCACCGTGCAGATCGGCGGCACGGGACAGCTGTACGACGCCACGGTGGTCCGCTACGACTGGCAGCGGGACATCGCCGTCCTGGACGTCCCGAAGCTGAACGCCCCCGCGCTGCCCTTCGCCGGAGAGGCCAGGACCAACGACAGCGCCATCGTCGCCGGGTTCCCCGAGAACGGCGGCTTCAACGTCCAGCCAGCCCGGATCCGCGGCCGTATCCAGGCCAACGGCCCGGACATCTACCACCGGGGCCAGGTGGTCCGGGACGTCTACTCGATCCGCTCCCTGGTTCGCCAGGGCAACAGCGGCGGCCCGCTGCTCAGCCCGGAGGGGCGGGTGTACGGGGTGGTCTTCGCCAAGTCCCTGGACAGTTCGGACACGGGGTACGTGCTGACCGCCGACGAGGTCCGCCGGGACGCCGCGCTCGGAACCGAGGCCACCGATCGGGCGGACACCGAGGGCTGCGCGCTCTGACCGCCCGCGCCGACCTCCACTGACGCACCGCCGGGTCGAGGATCCGGCGGTGCGTCAGTTGCTCCTGGTAGCGTCGGCCGCGCTCACCCGTTCGGCTCAACCGAGCAGTACCGGAACGGGGCCGACGGGAGGTCAGGAGAACGTCATGATGGGTCACTCGCACGCGGTAAGCGGCGCAATGCTGTACGCGGTCTCCGCGCCGTTCCTGCCCCCGCTGCTGCTGGGCACCCACCTGAGGCCGGCGGACATACTGATGGGGACGGTGCTCTGCGCGGGCGCCGCGCTGCTGCCCGACCTGGACCACCACGACGGCACCATCGCCAACTTCCTGGGCCCGGTCTCCAAGGCGCTCTGCCGGTTCGTCTCCTGGGCCTCCGGCGGTCACCGGCACGCCACGCACTCGCTGCTGTTCGTCGCGCTGATGGGCGGCGGCACCTGGGCGGGCGTGGCCTTCGGCGGCCGCTGGTTCACGATCGGCTTCTCGTTCTTCCTGCTGGCCATGGCGCTGAAGGCGCTCAACGCCCATGCGCCCGGCCACGGCCACCACACCTGGCTGACGGTGGTCGGACTCGCCGTGCTGGGCACGGCGGTCATGGACCGCTTCATGCCGGACGCCCCCGGCTGGCTGCCGTACGCGGTGGCCCTGGGCACGGTGGCGCACCTGTTGGGCGACTGCCTCACCAAGATGGGGGCGCCGCTGCTGTGGCCGCACAAGGAGCGCTACGAGATCGTCCTGATCAAGCGCACCGGCAACAAGATGGAGACCAACATCCTGGTCCCGATCATGAGTGCGGTGACCTTTGTGATGCTGGGGTTCGCCTGCCTCGGGCCCACCGTCGTCAACTGACCGGGATCAGCGGATAGCAGGGGCGCGCTCCAGGTCGGGGCGCGCCCCTCAGCCGTCGCGCCGCAGGCGCGCGCTCACCCAGCGGGCGCGCCGCCCCAGAATGCGCGGGATGCCCATCCGGTGTGCCCCTGGTCGTCGTGGCCGCCCGTCGCCGCCGAACGGCCATTCGGGCTGCTGAACGAGGTGCTGCGAGCCGCTGCGGTTTCGGCGCGGCGAGGCGTCGCGATCGGGCATCCAGGTCATACCGGATGGATGCCCGTCGACCGAGGGGGGTAACCGCATGAGGGCGGTCCATTTGTCCTATGCAATTGTCATATGATCATCCGTCAATTTGGCGGGTGGTCCGCTATGCCTTGTGCTCCCGCACCCAGTTGATCAGCTCGGCCGAGAACTGCTCCGGCGCCTCCTCGTGCGGGAAGTGCCCGATCCCCGGCAACAGCCGCCAGCGGTAAGGCGCCTCGACGTAGTCGCCCGCGCCGAGCGCCGTGTGCGAGAGCACCACGGGGTCGGCGGCACCCTGGATGTGCAGGGTGGGCGCGGTGATCGGCTTCTTCATCCGCCGGGCGAACTGGATGCCGTCCGGTCGGGCCATCGAACGCAGCAGCCAGCGGTAGGGCTCGATCGAGCAGTGCGCGGTGCTGGGGATCTGGACGGCCTGGCGGTAGGCCCGGACGGCGTCGGCCGGCAGCCGGTTCGGGCCGCTCCAGGCATCCAGGTACTCGGCGACCAGGGCGCCGTCGTCCGCGACCAGCCGGCGCTCCGGTATCCACGGCCGCTGGAAGCCGAGGACGTGGTCGAAGGCGGCCATCTGCCTGCGGTCGGTCAGCAGGGCCCGGCGCAAACGGCGCGGGTGCGCGGCGGAGACCACGGTGAGGCTCTGGATCACCGAGGGGCGCATCACGGCCGCCACCCAGGCCAGCGAACCGCCGCTGCCGTGGCCGACCAGGTGGGCCCGCCGCTCGCCGAGCGAGCGGATCACGCCGGTGATGTCGAGCGCCAGGTTGCCGGGGTCGTAGCCGCGCGGGGTGCGGTCGCTGCCGCCCACGCCGCGCAGGTCGAGGGCGACCGCCCGGAAACCGGCTTCGGCGAGGGCGGTGAGCTGGTGCCGCCAGGCCCACCAGTACTCGGGCCAGCCGTGCACCAGCAGGACCAGCGGGCCCTCGCCCACCTCCGCGATGTGGAAGCGGGCACCGTTGGCCGCCAGGTCGCGGTGCGTCCAAGGACCGTCCGAGCGGACGGTCCAGGCGGTCTCGGCGGGCCCGGGGTCGGAGGCCGGGGCGGGCACGGGCTTCTGGTCCAACGGCATACCGAGAGCCTGTCATACCTTGGCGCCGAACACGTCCCCGGCACTCGCCTCCCTCGGCGCGGCGGGCGGCCGGAGACGGCTGCTACGGGATGCGGCCCAGCGCCCGGTCGATCTCCTCCTTGGTGGCCGGGCGCGGACGGGCGTGCTTCAGGACGTCCGCGGTCGCCTGGGCGCCCTCGAAGGTGCGGTGCGGCTTCTCGATCTTCTTGAACGAACGCAGCGCCAGCAGTCCGAGCACGGCCGCGAGCACCAGGTAGGCACCACCGACGATCAGGAACGACCAGCCGAGCGTCAGCCCCAACGCGTGCAGACCGTACGCGGCCGCGAAGCTCAGCATCGGGACGGCGGCCAGCGCCACCACGCCCGCGACGCTCAGTGAGACGCCGCCGGAGACGCCGCGCTTGACGTCCTGCCGGATCTCCGCCTTGGCGAGCGCGATCTCGTCGTGCAGCAGGGCGGACAGATCGGCGGTGGCCGCGGCGAAGAGCTGGCCCACCGAACGCTCGCCCTCGTAGGGCACCCGGCCGTCGCTGGACGGGTCTGCGGTTCCTGAGGGCATCAGCTGTTCTCCTTCAACGCGGTCAACTCGGTCAGCACAGTCAACACGGTCTGCTCGACTGCTCAGAATCATGCCCCTACCGGTCAGTCAGGCACCACTCCGGGGGCCTCTCCCGGGCGATGTGTCACCGCGGCCGAGTCATCCGACCTGGCGCTGGTAGACGTCCGGGATGCCATCGCCGTCCGAGTCGCGGTCCTCCTCCTCGCACAGCTGCCGGTAGTGCCGGTTGCGCAGCTTGAGCAGCACGGTGGCGACCAGCGCGCAGAGCACCGAGCCCACCAGGACGGCGGTCTTGGCTCGGTCGGCGAGGGCGCCGTCGTGCGGGAAGGCCAGCTCGCTGATCAGTAGCGAGACGGTGAAGCCGATGCCCGCGAGCGTGGCGACCGCGAACAGGTCCGCCCAGCTGAGCTGCGGGTTGAGTTCGGCCCGGGTGAACCTGGCGGCCAGCCAGGCGCCGCCGAAGATGCCGACCGTCTTGCCGACCAGCAGGCCGAGGACGATGCCGAGCGGCGTCGCCTGGGTGAAGACCTGGAACAGCGTGGTGGCCGAGATGGTCGTCCCGGCCGCGAGCAGCGCGAAGACCGGCACCGCGACACCGGCGGAGAGCGGGCGCACCAGGTGCTCGATGCGCTCGCCGGGGGAGTGCTCCTCGTCGCCCTCGGTGTGGCAGCGCAGGATCAGGCCCATGGCGACACCGGCCACCGTGGCGTGGATCCCGCTCTCGTGCATCAGCGCCCAGATCACCAGGGCCAGCGGCAAGTACAGGTACCAGCCGTGGACGCCGCGCCGGTGCAGGAACCAGAACAGCACCAGGCCGGCGAAGGCGAACCCGAGTGCCCAGAACCTGATGCCGGAGCTGTAGAAGATCGCGATGATCAGGATGGCGATCAGGTCGTCCACGACCGCGAGGGTGAGCATGAACGCCCGCAGCGCCGAGGGCAGGTGACTGCCCGCCACGGCGAGCACGCCCAGGGCGAAGGCGATGTCGGTGGCGGTCGGGATGGCCCAGCCGGCGGGATTACCGCCTGGGCCGCTGTTGGCGACGGTGAACACGATCGCCGGCAGCGCGACGCCGGAGACCGCGGCGATCACCGGCAGGGCGGCGGCACCGGGGCTGCGCAGCTCGCCGGCCACGAACTCGCGTTTGAGCTCGATCCCGGCAACGAAGAAGAAGACTGTCAGCAGCCCGTCCTTGGCCCAGTTCTCCAGGCTCAGGTTCAGGTGGAGCGGCCCCGGCGGGCCTATCGTCCGGCTCAGGACGTTCTCGTACCCGTGCGGCCAGACGTTCGCCCAGACGAGGGCGATCACGGCGGCGGCGAGGAGCAGGATGCCGCCGACGGTCTCGGTGCGCAGTGCGTCGGTGATGTACCGGCGTTCGGGAAGCGGGAGCAGGCCGAGGAACTGGCGACGATCGGTGGACGGCGACGTGGCCACGGGGGGACCTCCAGTCGGGGACGGCAGCTGGATGCACCAGTGGTGCGATGCCGACCAGACTTCCCGGCGCGCCTCAGAGATCTTGTTGCGTTTTTGACAGTCTACTGGGAGCGGCGACGCGATTTCCGGATTGTCGTATTTTATTCCTCATGCCCACCTCTGTCGGGGCATGCCGAGCCGGGTACCTGGCGGAAGGCGGTCCCAGGCACCGAGGTGGCTCTTGGCGGCGGCCTCGGCCCTACGGGCGGCCGCGGGGCACGCTCAGGCCCCGAGGTAGCGCAGTACGGCCAGTACCCGGCGGTGATCGGCGGCGGAGACGGGCAGGTCCAGCTTCAGGAAGATGTTCGCCACGTGCTTCTCGATCGCCCGCTCGGTCACCACCAGCCGGTCGGCGATGGCCCCGTTGGACCGTCCCTCCGCCATCAGGCCGAGCACCTCGCGCTCGCGCGGGCTGAGCCCGTCCACCGACCGGCGGCTCGGGCTCGCGCCGACCAGCTGGGTCACCACCTCGGGGTCCAGCGCCGTACCGCCGCGCGCCACCCGCTCCAGCGCGTCCACGAAGTCCTGGGCATCCAGTACGCGCTCCTTGAGCAGGTAGCCGACCCCGGTCGAGCCGGCGGCCAGCAGCCGGGCCGCGTACTCCGTCTCCACGTACTGGGAGAAGATCAGCACCGCCAGTCCGGGCTGGGCGGCCCGGAGCTCGATCACCGCGCGCAGTCCCTCGTCGGTGTGGGTGGGAGGCATCCGGATGTCGGAGACGACGACGTCGGGCCGGTGCCCGGCCACCGCCGCCTTCAGCTGCTCGCCGTCGGCGACGGCGGCCACCACCTCGTGGCCCTCGTCCTCCAGCAACTGCACCAGACCGGCCCGCAGGATCGCCGTGTCCTCGGCCACTACAACTCGCACGGCCCATCCCCCTGTTGATTCATCGGACCACCGGCGCGCTTGGCCGCGCCGCCGTCACAGTCTGCCCGGGAGATCGACGGTCACCGTGGTCGGCCCGCCGGGCGGACTGTCCACCGTCAGGACACCGTCCGCGGTGCGTACCCGCTCGGCCAGCCCGCGCAGCCCGCTCCCCGCGCCGTCCAGCCGGGCGCCGCCCCGGCCGTCGTCCGTGACCAGCAGGCGCAGACCGTTCCCGTGCTGCAGCACCGAGACCGCCATCCGTCCGGCGCCGCTGTGCTTGCCCGCGTTGGCCAGCAGTTCGGCGGCGGCGAAGTAGAGCATTGTCTCGACCGGAGCGGACGGACGCCCGGGCGTCTCGACCCTAACCGCGGTCGGGATGGCCGACCGCGCCGCCAGGGTGGTGAGCGCGGGCCCGAGACCGGAGTCGAGTGCGGGCGGGTGGATGCCGCGGACCAGTTCGCGCAGCTCCTGAATGATCTCCTTGGTCTCCTGTCGGGACTCCTTGAGCAGTTCCTGCGCCTTCACGGCGTCCCCCTTGGCGAGCCGGCTCTCCGCCCGCCCGAGCCGCATCCCGAGTGCCACCAGCCTGGCCTGCGCGCCGTCATGCAGATCGCGTTCGATCCGGCGCAGCGTGGCAGCCGCCTCGTTGATCGCGTGCTCGCGGGTCTCGACCAGCTGGGCCAGCCGGAGCGAGGTCGCGGACGGCCCCAGCAGCCGGGGGAGCAGCCACCGGTCCAGCGCCAGCGGCCCGCGGGCCAGCCAGGGCGCGATCAGCAGGAGCAGCAGGCCGACCGCGCTGACCAGCAGAGCGCGTTGCCAGGTGTCGAAGTGGAACCCGTTCACCTCGAAACCGACTTCGTGCCTGACCCCGTGCGCGTCCGTCTCCCGTATCGGCTCCACCAGTCGTAGCACCGGGTAGCAGAGGAACAGCACCCCGTACGCCCACCAGCCGAAGCCGAGCGCGAACTGCACCAGCCCGAGCGGCACTCGCAGGGACAGATACGCCACCGACCGCCAGGCCGCCGGGTCGCCGAGGTGGTGCCCGAGGAAGCCGGAGAGGCCGGGCGCGCGGCGCGGTCGGAGCGGGGTCGGGATCTCCAACTCCAGTAGCAGACGGGCCAGTAGTCGGTGCAGAGCGCCGAACCAGCGGTCCAGACTGAGGAAGAGGGCCAGCAGCGGTGAGACCAGCAGGCCAGCCGAGAGGACGCCGAACACGACCGTCAGCACCACCGCGACCAGGCCGAGCAGCGCCAGCGGCAGGCTCAGCAGCGAGTACAGCACCCCGCGCCAGGACCGTGCGGTGAACGGCTCCCGCAGGAAGCGGTGGATCACCGTCCGGTCGGGCGGTTGCTGACCTGTGTGCTCGCTCGTCTTCATCGGGCCCATGATGGCGTCGCGGGTTCGATCTTGGGGCATCGGTCGCGGCGGCGTACCCGGCGGCGGCTCAGCCGCGCAGGGTCGCGGCCTCCGGCTGGAGTTGTGGTGGTGGTTCAGCTGTCGGGCTGAGGCTGATTTGGGATCAGCACTGGCACCGGACGGTGACCTGGGCCATTGCGCGGGACCGGCCCGCTGCTCCTCCTGCCGGTCGGGTTCAAGCCGGTGGACAGGTGGACGACCGCCGGCTTCGGCGGGTGCCCGGCCGGGTGAGCGGTGAGGTGGGGCCCGGGGGGGGTGCCCGAACGGCACCCCCACCGGCTGTGGCTCGTCAGCGTTGGCTCTCGCCGGCCGCGGTTCTCACCGGCCGCGCCGACGTCAGCCGCGGCTCAGCTCTCGCCGTCCGTGTTGCCGGACGGTAGCTGTGACTGGATCAGGTTCATCACCGAGGAGTCGGCGAGGGTGGTGGTGTCGCCGACCTCGCGGCCCTCGGCGATGTCGC
>NZ_BAAATR010000012.1:0-196495 GCF_039533515.1 Kitasatospora cystarginea
GATCCCTCGCTTCCGACCGACGATCTTCTTCGCGGCGTCGGTTCCCTGGCTGGTCACGGCCACATTGGTGGAGGTCTTCACGCTCTGGGTGTCGATCACCGAGGCGGTCGGCTTGCTGATGTGTTCGCCGCCGCCGACGTGGTGATCTCCCGGGCCGGGGCCGGGACGCTCGCAGAGCTGACCGCGATCGGCAAGCCCGCCGTCCTCATCCCCCTGGAGCCCACCGCTGCCGACGAACAACGCCGCAACGCGGAGTACCTGGCGGAGCACGGCGCAGCGGTCGCCATCACGCGCCCGAACGTCACCGCGGATCGCCTGGAGCAAGGCGTGCGGCGGCTGATCGAGGACCACGCGCTGCGCACCGAGATGGCCGCGAAGTCACGCGCATTGGGGCACCCGGACGCGGCACAGGCACTCGCGGACCTGGTTCTCGCGCAAGCACGCTGAGACACCCGGCGTCTTCACCCATGAACGCGCCCCGTCCACCATCGCGGTGGGCGGGGCGCTTCGTCGCTCACAAGAGGCCGCCGCCGCCCTCGTGCCCCGGGCACGGTCACCGAAGGACGCCCAGTCCACCACCACACCCGGCACTGATTTGCCGTCCGCTCACGCATCGCTCACGCAGACGGCCTGAGAACGCAGCAGCACCCCGGCTAATCGAAGTAGCCGAGGTGCTGCACTTCCTTCATTCCACGTGGGCCGCCAGGGGCTCGAACCCTGAACCTACGGATTAAAAGTGCGGTGTCCAGCCCGGGGTGAGGGTGAGCAGCCCCACGACGAGGGCGAAGGACCGGAGAGCCGTCGTTGTCTCCATGGGCCTCGATACCTACGGCCGTGGGGCTGCGGGTCGCGTTTCAGCCGATGTCCAGCCGGGCGGCCCGGCGGAGCAGGCCCGGGGAGAGGCGGCCGAGCAGGCGGGCCGCCTTGGCCTCGAAGGTGACCGGGACGACCGGCTTGCCGGTGCGCACGGCGCGCAGGATCTCGGCGGCGACCTTCTCGGGCGGGAATCCCCTGCGGGCGTACATCCTGGTGGCGCGTTCCCGCTTCGCGGCCTGCTCGGCCGAGGTGGTACCGGAGAAGGTGGAGGTGCGGGTGATGTTCGTGCTGACGATGCCGGGGCAGATGGCGGAGACCCGGATGCGGTGCGGGGCCAGTTCGGCGCCGAGGCACTCGGAGAGCATCAGGACGGCGGCCTTGCTGGTGGCGTACGCGGCGAGCGCCTTGGCGGGCAGATAGGCAGCGGCCGACGCCAGGTTGACGATGTGGCCACCCCGGCCGCGTTCGGTCATCAGGGTGCCGAACGCCCGGCAGCCGTGGATGACGCCCCAGAGGTTGACGTCCAGGACGCGCTGCCACTCCTTCTCGGTGGTCTGCAGGAAGGTTCCCGAGTGGCCGATGCCGGCGTTGTTGACCACCACGTCCGGCACCCCGTGCTGGGCCGCGACCTGTTGGGCGAAGGCGTCGACGGCGGCGCCGTCGCCGACGTCCAGCCGGTACGCGCGGGCCCGGCCGCCGACCAACTCGCATAGTTCGGCGGTGCGTTCGGCGGACGGCAGGTCCAGGTCGGCCAGCGCCAGGGTGGCGCCCTGTTCGGCGAAGGCGAGCGCGGTGGCCCGGCCGATGCCGCTGCCCGCGCCGGTGATCACCACCAACTGCTCGCTGTCCGAAGGACCTTGGGTCTCGCCCGCGTCGGCACGGGCGACGAAGTCGCGGACCATCCCGGCCACCACCGGGCCCTGTTCCAGCAGTGCGGACCAGTGGGTGGCGTCGACGGTACGGCGGGTGAGCCTGGGTGCCCAGCGCTCCAGCCCTTCGGAGAGGAACTCGCCGACGTAGTGGTCCCGGGCCAGGGTGACCAGTTGGACGGGCACCTCGGTGGGCCGCTCGCGCGGCTCGCGCAGGGTCGGCCGCATGTTGGCCCGGTACAGCTCGATGCCGCGGACCGCGTCCCGCTTGAGCGTCGGCTGCGGGTGGCCTGGGCGCGGGGTGACCCCCTCGAGATCGCGCAGCACCCTGGGCCAGGCGCGGGACAGCCACAGCCGCCAGGCCGCCGGGGCGAGGAAGGGCAGGTGGAAGGCGGTGATGTACCAGGAGTGGGCGCCCTGGCGGAGCAGTTGTCGCAGATGGCGCGGGGTGGGCCTCCGCAACCGGTGGCGGATCCAGTGGCCGGTGTGGTCCAGCGAGGGCCCCGACATGGTGGTGTAGGAGGCGATCCGCTGCTCGGCACCGGGCGAGGTGACGGCCTCCCAGGACTGCACCGAGCCCCAGTCGTGCGCCACCACGTGCACCGCCCGGTCGGGGCTGACGGCGTCGGCGACCGCGAAGAGGTCCGCGGCCAGCAGTTCCAGCCGGTACCCCGCACGGGAGCCGGGCGCCCCGGACTCCCCCGCGCCGCGGACGTCGTAGCGCACGACGTGGTGGTCTTTCCCGAGGTCGGCGGCGACGTCGTCCCACACCACATGGGTGTCCGGGTAGCCGTGCACCAGGATCACGGTGGGGCCGGCGGGGTCGCCCTCCTCGAAGACGGCGAGGGGGAGGCCGCCGGAGCGGACGGTACGGCGGGTGGTCATTTCGCACTCTCCTTCAGGGTCCACCGGCGCACGTGCGGGAGGTCGTCGTCGAGCCAGTAGGCATCGTCCTCGGTGACCACCAGCAGTTCCTCGAACTTGATGCCCACCTCGCGGAAGCCGATGTGCGGTTCCACCGCCCACAGCCCGGGCGTCGGGGCATGACGGGAGGCGCGGCCGTCCGCCCAGAGCGGCGAACGGCCGTGCAGGCGCTCGCTGATCAGCTCCCGGCCGAGGGTCTGCAGGGTGCGTACGCCGAAGCCGAGGACGTTCACCCCGGCCGGGCCGCGCGCGGTCGTCCGGGTCACCTGGTGGCCGATTACCCGGCCCGGGTAGACCCGGTGGCGGCTGTCGTAGCCGTGCGCGGCGATCTGCGCGTCGACGGCGGCGTACACCTCGTCGAGCGGTCTGCGGGCCCGCACCTCGCGCAGGATCAGCTCCCGGTAGACCTGCAGGTCGGCGGCGAGCCGGTCCCAGATCCGGTTCTCGCCGACCTTTCCGCCGTAGCCGATGTCGGCGGTGTAGCCGTCCACGACCGGGGCGCAGTCCAGGACGTACGGCATGCCCTCGGCCAGGCGGCGGCTGCCGGCGAAGAACTGCAGCGGGGTGCGGAAGTGCCGGAAGGCGGTACGGTCGCCGAACCAGGCGAACGGGATGTGGAAGAAGTCCTGGACGCCCTCGGCGACCAGGCAGCGGCGCAGTTTGGCGGCGGCTTGGCGTTCCGTCACCCCGGGTTCGATCCAGGCGGCCACCTGCTCGGCGCAGTGGTAGGCGAGTTGCTGGGTCTCCCGGAAACGTGCCAGGTCGTGGTCGTCGAAGGGGAAGCGCGGCATCGGTCGGACTCCTTACATGTCGAGGACGAGTGTCTCGCCCTCGGCGGCTCGGGAGACGCAGGGCAGCAGGGCACCGGCGGCGCGCTCCTCCTCGGTGAGGCGGCGGTCGCGGTGGTCGGGCGCACCGGAGAGCAGCTGCAGCTTGCAGGTGCCGCAGAAGCCCTGGTGGCAGGAGTACGGCAGGTCGGGGCGGGTCTCACGGAGCACGTCGAGCGCGGACCGGTCGGCGGGGACGGGCAGTTCGGGTCCGTTCGGGCCGAGCCGGAGGGTGAAGGGCCGGCCGGCGGTGAGCGGTGCGGCGCCGAAGCGTTCGAAGTGCAGGGAGCGCGCGGGCGAGGCGTCGAGTGCCCGCTGGACGGCGGTGAGCATCGGGGCGGGGCCGCAGCAGTAGACGGCGGCGCGGGCCGGGGCTCGGGCGAGCAGGGCCTCGGCGGTGGGGACGCCGTCGCGGTCGTCGGCGAGCAGGGTGACCCGGTGCTCGCCGAGGGCCCGCAGCTCGTCGGCGAAGGGCATGGCGTCGGCGCTGCGCCCGGTGTGGACCAGCCGCCAGTCCAGGCCCAGGCGGGCGGCCTCGCGGGCCATCGGGAGCAGCGGGGTGATGCCGATGCCACCGGCCAGCAGGAGCACGCTCGGCTCGGCGCAGAAGGCGAAGCCGTTGCGCGGCCGCCGGGCCGTCAGGCGGGCGCCGGCGTGCAGCTCGTCGTGGATCTCGATCGAGCCGCCGCCTCCGTCGGCGATCCGGCGGACCGCGATGCGGTAGTGGCTGGTGTCGGCGGGGTCCGAGCAGAGGGAGTAGTGGCGTTCGCGACCGGAGGGAAGGGTGAGCAGCAGGCGGGCGCCGGGCTGCCATCGGGGCAGGGGCGTGCCGGAGGGGTCGGCGAGGTGCAGCTCCACCACGTCTGCGGCAATCAACTCGTGGCGGGTGACCACCAGTTGGAGTGACGGGGTGGGGCGGGGCCGGGGCCGGCGGGGGTTGCGGCGGAGCAGCGGAGAGCCCATTGCGGGGCTGTAGCGGTCGCCGAAGGCGGTGATCCGCCGGATGAAGCGGTCCGGCCGCGGGCGGCCGTAGAGGTCGGGGGGCGGTGTGCTGAGGTCCATCCGGGCGGCTCCGGGTCGAGGTCGTCGAGGGGCGGGGGCGGGGCGGGGCCGGGCGGGGGCTCTTCGGGGGTGCGCCTCGGCCCGGAGGCGCGAGGTGCCGCGGCCGGCCGTGCGCCTTCACGTGGAAGCCGCGGTCGCCGGGGATTTTGTGAGCCGCTCGGCAGCTGCGGGGCCGTCCGACCGCGTGGTTCGCCGCTCCCCGGGGCCCGCCCGGCCGGGCGGCGTCACCGCACGGCGGCGGCGCGGGCGGCCGGGGAGGTGGCGAGGTAGGCCAGGGCCTGGCTGGAGGAGCCCTCCTGGGTGGGGTGGTAGCCGGGACGCAGGTAGCGCAGGCCGGAGCGGATGGACCTCATCGGGTCGGGCAGCAGCCCGCGCCTGGAGTGCCGCCGGGCCTCGCGCCAGGTCGGCCTGATCCGCCCCTGGAGGGTGGGATCGGCGGCGAGCAGGAAGCGGACTCCGCGCACCCAGAGATGGACCAGCAGCGGCCCGGACACCGCCATGCCCCGGATCCGCCGCGGGTAGCCCGGGTCGAGGTGGACCATCAGGTCGAAGGCGACGCTGCGGTGTTCGACCTCCTCGGCGCCGTGCCAGCGCAGCAGGTCGAGCATGGTGGGGTCGGCCTTGGCCTGGTCCAGTCCGGGGGAGTTGAGCACCCAGTCGCCGAGGAAGGCGGTGAAGTGCTCGATCGCGGCGACGAAGGCGACCCGTTCGATGATGTTCTCACGCCGTTGACGCTCGGTCAGATGCGGCTTGCCCCCCAGGATGCGCTGGAACAGCCAGCTGATCTGGCGCAGGTACGGCCGCGGGTCGAGCCCCTGGGCGAGCAGGTGGTCGAGGACCTCCTGGTGGGCCTCGGCGTGGATCGACTCCTGCCCGATGAAACCGAGCACCTCCTCGCGCAGCTGCTCGTCCCTGATCATCGGAAGCGCGTCCTTGAAGACCCGGACGAACCAGCGCTCCCCCTCGGGGAGCAGCAGGTGCAGCACGTTGATGGTGTGGGTGGCCATCGGCTCGTCCGGTATCCAGTGCAGCGGCAGCTGCGCCCAGTCGAAGCGGACGTCCCTGGGTTCGAGCACCAGGCCGTCGTGGACGGCGGGCGGGGCGGCGGAGGGCGCGGTGGGGTGGGGCATGGGAGCCTCCTGACCTGCGGGTGGCGCGGTGGTTACCGGCAACCTACCTGCGAGTAGAGCGCCCTACAAGGGTTTCGGGCACTCTTATCGACATCAAGTCTAATAAGCCTGGCGCCAGCGGCTCGGCATCTCCTCACGCACCGTCGGCCGCCAAATGTCATCGATCATGGAACGTCTGGACGCCAGCAGCCGCTTCGAAGCGGGCATCAAAGCCGCCCACAAGGGCTGGCTCTGATCCACCCGGTGCCGCGCCCGCTTCGCTGCCTCTGCCAGGACTGGGGCCGTGCCGCAGAGCCGCCGGGGAGGGCACGGCCCTGGATCAGGGGGCGATCAGGTTGCGGACGGCGTCGCCGACCTCGGGTGGCCTCGACCCCGGCACACCTGCGCGCGATGAACACCGCCGAGCCGACCGCGCCCCGGCTGGCCGGCTCCCGGCGCCGCCGCCGCGAGTACCAGCTGCCGGAACTCACCCGGCTGCGCGATCGCGCCGTGGTGACGCTCCCGATCGGCATCGCCGGTCGCGCGAGCGAGGTGAGCGCGCTCAACGCCGAGGACCTGGTCCTCGAGGCCGATGGGCTACGCGTCACGGTGCCCTCGACGAAGGACTCGTTCGGAAGCCGACGTGGGTAATCACGTCCATGAGATCGCCTCCACCCCAGTGTCCGACCGAACGGTTTTCGAGCACACCATTTGCCATTCGCGCTTCGGGCCCCCAGAGCCTCGGGCCGGACATGCGGTGGACCTGGAGGCCGGGCCGACCAACCCGGCCGGCACAGGGTTCAACCCGAAAGTGTCCGCGGCCAAGACGGCCTGCTCGGCCAGGCCCGACTCGCGCTGCTACCGGGCCCGGGCGAGGGTGGTGAGCGTGGACATCATCGTGCTCAACAGCCCGGACCCCGGCAGCCTCGGGACACTCCACGCGGCCCGCCCCGCCCGCCTCGGCTCCCCGGAGCCAGCAGAGTTCACGTTCTGCGGCCGACCCACCCGAGGCATGACGATCGTCGGGCTGCACGCCACCGCCACCCGGAAGGCCTGGTACCCAGCAGACCTGGCGGACACGACCGCGAAGTGCACCGCGTGCATGGCCTACCTGTAGGCCGCAGGAACTGCGACGCCTGCTCCTGGCCCGGCTTCCCCACCCGCCGACCGAACCCGTCGTCCGCCTCACGGCCGCTCTTCGGGCCGCGGCCCTCGGCACCGACACCGTCCCGGATCCGTGATGCCCGGCCGCCGGCCGGGCGGGATGGGCCGGTCCGTCCACAGCGGAGGACAAAAGACAAAGGCAAGGAGCCACTTACTCCTTGCCACTCTCAACATATAGCGCCCCGGGGGCCTTGCGGCAAGACCCGGGTCGTAGCGCAGAATGACCGGCCAAGGCCAGAACCTGCGGAAACGACGGATTCTCGACGCGCACCCGCTTTCGCCTGCGCACGGGATGCGAGACGTCGGACCGCCGGTGGAACTCGCGCTGCGACTGCGGGGACTTGGCGCGGAAGTACGGGTGTGCGTGCCGTCGGACCGCACGGAGTGGCTGGCCGGAATCCAATCTCGTTGAACGGGGGGTTTTGATGATTGACGTGATCGTGGTCGGCAGCGGACCGACCGGCTTGATGCTGGCCGGCGAGTTGCGGCTGCACGGCGTGCACGTGGTCGTGCTGGAGAAGCTGACCGAGCCGACCGGGCAGACCCGCGGGCGCGGTCTGCACGCGCGCAGTGTCGAGATGATGGACCAGCGCGGCCTGCTGGACCGGTTCCTCGCGGTCAGTGAGAAGTTCCAGGTCGGCGGTTTCTTCGGCGGCATCCACAAGCCGTGGCCGGACCGGATGGACACGGCGCATCCGTACGGCCTCACCACCCTGCAGCCCGTCACCGAGCGGCTGCTGGGCGAGCGTGCCCTCGAACTCGGTGCCGAGATTCGGCGCGGCTGCGAAGTGGCCGGGCTGAGCCAGGACGAGGACGGAGTGACCGTCGAGCTGACGGACGGCTCGCACCTGCGCTCGCGCTACCTCGTCGGCTGCGACGGCGGCCGCAGCACGGTGCGCAAGCGGCTCGGTGTCGCCTTCCCCGGCGAACCCGCCAAGGTCGAGACGCTGCTGGGTGACATGGAGGTCACCGAGGACCCGGCGACACTTGCCGCCGTCGTCGAGGAGGTCCGCAAGACCCAACTGCGGTTCGGCGCCATCCCCAACGGGGACGGATCCTACCGAATCGTCGTGCCCGCCGACGGCGTGGCCGGGGACGGTGCGACCGAACCGACCCTCGAGGAGTTCAAGGAGCAGCTGCGGGCCACCGCCGGCACCGACTTCGGGGCGCACTCGCCGCGCTGGCTGTCCCGGTTCGGCGATGCCACCCGGCAGGCCGAGCGCTACCGGGTCGGCCGGGTGCTGCTGGCCGGCGACGCGGCGCACATCCACCCGCCCACCGGCGGGCAGGGGCTCAACCTCGGTGTGCAGGACGCGTTCAACCTGGGCTGGAAGCTGGCCGCCGCGGTCAGCGGCTGGGCGCCGGAGGGGCTGCTGGACAGCTACCACGCCGAGCGGCACCCGGTGGGCGCCGGCGTGCTGGCCAACACCCGCGCGCAGATGACGCTGCTGGGGACCGATCCGGGTGCGACCGCGCTGCGGGAACTGCTCTCGAAGCTGATGGACTTCGAGGAGGTGAACCGGTACATGACCGAGACGGCCACCGCGGTCGGGGTCCGCTACGACTTCGGCGAGGGCCATGAGCTGCTCGGCCGGCGGCTGCGGGACGTGGAGCTGAAGCAGGGTCGCCTCTACGAGCTGATGCACGGCGGCCGCGGACTGCTGCTCGACCAGACCGGCCGGCTCACGGTGGCGGGTTGGGCCGATCGGGTCGACCACGTCGTCGACGTCAGCGAGGAACTGGACGCACCCGCGGTGCTGCTGCGGCCGGACGGCCATGTTGCGTGGGTCGGTGACGATCAGCAGGACCTGCTCGGCCATCTGCCCGAGTGGTTCGGCGCTGCCGCCAGTTGAGCGTGCAGTTGCGGTTCAAAACGGCCTGACCTGTCTCCGCCCGGATTCAGCGCGGTCCGGTGCCGCACTCGGAGCGTCCACACCGTACGTCGGGCCCCAGGAAGACCGATCTCACCGACAGCCGCTGTACCGGTGCTCCCCGAGTCCGAGCTCCGCACGGACCCGGTCGCGGACCGCGGCCACCACCGGGGCGGTCCGGTAGGCATGGGCGACCCGGATCAGCCAGTCCGTCTCCGTCGCGGCGGTGGACCGGCCCGTACAGCCGCTGCCGTACCGAGACCAGACCGCCGCCCCAGAGGCTGACGGTGGTACCCGCCACGGCCAGCGTGGTGGCGGCGGTGCCCAGGACGACCCCGCAGTTGTGCTACGCCGGGGTGGTCGCCGCCGTACTCAACACCGTCTTCCAGGGCGTCGTCTTCCTCGGGCGCTGGTGACGCCCGCCGGGGTCAGACCGCCATCGCGATCATCAGCGGGGCGGCACGCTCGGCGAGGAGTTCGGCGGCGGCACGCAGGCGGTGGATGTCGGAGACCGGCAGCGAGGTGGCCAGACAGCCGACGGTGCTGCCCGCGGTGACCGGGACGGCCGCGCAGACCGTGTCCATGGAGTACTCCTGGATGTCCAGCACCGGGACGGTGGCCGGCTGGCGCTCCAGTCGGTGCATCAGCTGCTCGGCGTCGGTGATGGTCCGCGAGGTCAGCCGGGCGACCGGGTACCGGGAGAGATGGTCGCGGCGGGCGTCGTGGTCGAGTTGGCTGAGCAGGCACTTGCCGAGCGCGCTGGCGTGCGCCGAGGCCCGGAAGTCCACCCACTCCTCGACCGGCGGGGCGTAGTCGGCGCAGGCCACCGCGTCCACCGTCAACTCGCCGTCGAGGTACCGGCTGAAGTAGACGGCGGCGCCCAACTCGTCGCACAGCTCGGCCAGGGTGCGGTCGAGCCTGCTGCGCAGCAGCTGCCTGCGGTTGGACTGGCCGAGCAGGGCGAAGGCGCCGCCGAGCACCCAGGCGCCCTCCTGGTTGGTCAGATAGCCCTCCAACTCCAGGACTTCGGCCAGTTCCTGGACGGTGCCGAAGGGCAGCGACAGCTCCCGGGCGAGGACGGCCGCGGTGACCCCGCCACCGTGGCGGTCCACCGCCTCCAACAGCCTCAGGGCCCGTTGGATCGAGCCGAATGGGCTCGGGCCGCCCTGATCGAGTGTGGTCCGGTCGCCCCGACTCCGTGCCGACATGAGGGCCCCCTCTGTGCAATCCCACCCATCCGCGCGGACCTGCCGCGATCCCCCCAGCCTATCCACGCCCGGGGTGACACAGCCCGTACCGAGGCGAATTTCGCCTGTACAACACGGGTGCCCCTTGACTGGCATATGCCGCACTCCGCAGCCGTGCGCCACTCTCCGGGGTGCGGGGACCCGTGCGGTCAACCACGCGCCGCGGTACGGGTTTTGCCGCGCTCCCCGCCCCGGAGGGCTCCCCCGCCCGTCGGGCGGCCCCTCCCCCGACGGTCAGACGCCGAGCAGGCGCCAGCTGGCCGAGCGGCGGCGGGAGGACTGTTCGCCGTCGGGGCCGTCGGCCGGCCGCAGGGCGGCGACGGCGGCGGTGGCCCCGGCGGCGTCCGCGAGCGGGCGGGCGGCGGTCAGCGCGGTGGCCTCGGCCGCGGTCAGTCCGGCCCCGGTGAGCGCGGCCTCGGCCTCGGCGGCGGGCAGCGAGTCGAACCAGCGCAGCGCGAGGGCGGCGCGGCCGGCCTCGGTGAGCCTGCCGGTCAGGCGCAGCCGGGCCACGCCGCCGTCGGGGTAGACGTTGAGCCGGACGTGGGTGGGGGTGCGGCCCGGGACGAGCCGGAAGCGGTGCCTGGTGTCGGGCTGCAGGCGCGTGCGGGGCAGGATCTCGAACCAGCCGTCCGGGTCGGTGTGCGGGTCGCCGCCCCGGGAGGCGTCGTACCCGACCAGGTCGGCCCAGCCGGGGGCGTTGGCGACGAAGTGGGTGGTGTCCACCTCGGCGGCCAGCGCCTCGCCGCCCCCGGCCAGGGCGATCTGCACCCAGTCGTTGGCCTTGTCGCGCCGCCGCCGGGTCTCCCAGCCCTCGCCCATGACGGTGGCACGACCGGGAGCGTTCAGGTTGTGCGGGGAGGAGAAGTAGCGGTCCGAGGCGGCCTCGGCGACACCGCCGTACTCCTGCGCCGCGAGGTCGAAGGTGAGCCCGTCCAGGTCCCGCGGGTCGGGGCGGACCTCGCCGTACACCCGCAGCCGGGCCACCCCGCCGTCCGGCCAGATGTTCAGCCGGACGTGGGTGAAGCGCTGTTCGTTGCCGACCTCGAACTCGTGGGCGGTGTCGCCCTGGAGAGGCGTACGGGGGACCAGGTCCACCCATTCGGCGGCCTCGACCTCCTCGGGTGAGGGGTGGCCGGGGACGGAGGCGCCCTGGACCGAGCCGGACTCGGGGTGGTTGCCGGTGAAGTGCGCGGTGTCCATGATCACGCCGCGGATCACTCCTGCCGCACCCAGGCGGACGATCACCCAGTCGTGGTCCTCGTCGGTCGGGTGCGGCTGCTGGGCCGAGACGCCGCGACGGCGGCGGCTCTCCCAGCCGTCCATGATCTGGCCCTTGTGGCCGAAGGTGTGCGGACGGAACTCGGCGGGCCCCGCGACCAGCAGGTTCTCCGCGTCCGCGAAGGTGTCCTCGTTGGTGGCGACGACGCCCGCGCCCAGTCGGCGCGAGGCCAGGTCGACCAGTTCGGTGAACGGAGCGCTCGAGGGCTTCTCATTGCTCAACTGGGACTCCTAGCTGCGAGTGATCTGGCGGCCGAACGGCTCGGCGGTCACGTCCACGACCCGGCCGCGCAGCCAGGTGGTGCGGACCACGCCGGTGAGCCTCCGGCCGGCGTACGGAGTGACGGGGTTGCGGTGGTGCAGCCGGTCGGGCTGCACGGCGAACTCGGCGTCCGGGTCGAAGGCGACCAGGTCGGCGTCGTTCCCGACCGCGATGGCGCCCTTGGTGCCGGTCAGGCCGACCAGCGAGGCCGGGCCGCCGGCCATCCAGCGCACCACGTCCACCAGGCCGTGGCCGCGCCTGCGGGCCTCTGTCCAGACGGCCGGCAGGCCGAGTTGCAGGGAGGCGATGCCGCCCCAGGCGGTGGCGAAGTCACCGCTGCCGCCGTAGCGCCTGAGCTCCTTCAGATCCGGAGTGGACGGCGAGTGGTCGGAGACGACCGCGATGAACTCGCCGTCTCCCAGGGCTTCCCAGAGCAGGTCGCGGTTGGACTCGTCGCGGATCGGCGGGCAGCACTTGAAGGCGGTGTCGCCGTCCGGGACCTCCTCGGCCGCGAGGGTGAGGTAGTGCGGGCAGGTCTCGGCGGTCACCTGGACGCCCGTCTCCCGGGCCCGGCGCAGCAGCGGCAGTACCGCCGCGGAGGAGACGTGCAGGATGTGCACCCGGGCGCCGGTGCGCCCCGCCGCCTCCAACAGCCTTTCCACGGCGGCGGTTTCGGCGGCGGCGGGCCGGGAGGCGAGGAAGTCCCGGTAGTGGACGCCCGGCCGCTGCGGGGCGGCGGCGAGGACCGCGGGGTCCTCGGCGTGGACGATGGCCAGCGCGCCGATCCTGGCCTGTTCGGCCAGCGCCCGCTCCAGGTCGGCCGGTCCGAGGTGCGGGAACTCGTCCACGCCGGAGGGCGCGAGGAAGCTCTTGAAGCCGAACACCCCGGCCCGGTACAGCGGTTCGAGCTCGGCCGTGTTGCCGGGGATCGCCCCGCCCCAGAAGCCCAGGTCGATCCAGGCCTGCCCGTCGGCCGCCTTCCGCTTGGCCGCCAGACCGGCCACCGTGGTGGTGGGCGGTATGGAGTTCAGCGGCATGTCGATGATGGTGGTGACCCCGCCCGCCGCGGCGGCCCTGGTGGCGGTGGCGAAGCCCTCCCACTCGGTGCGGCCGGGCTCGTTCACATGGACGTGGGTGTCGACCAGACCGGGTAGCAGAACCGTTTCACCCAGGTCGGTCACCGCCCCTTCGGTGAGCACGCCGTGGTGGGCGATCCGGGCGATCCGGCCGTCCCGGATCAGCACGTCAGCGGGACGCTCGCCGTCCGGCAGGACCGCACGGCGGGAGCGGATCACCGCCGCGGGGGACGGCTCGCTGAGGGGCATCCGGACCTCCGTGCTGTCGCGTACGAGTGCGGGTCGCCGAAAGCGGGTGGGCAGTGCCGACACGGCAGTTGACGGCCCTGCTGTCGGACCGGGTGCTGCGGTGGCTCGAACCCTAGGCCCGCCTTCAACAAAACGTCAATGCGGGAAACCGCGAGTCGCGGGCGGGTTCAGCGGGCCAGCAGTTCGGCCGCCAGCCGCTCTCCGGCCAGCTCCGCCAGCTCGGCGGCCCTGGTGATGCTGTCGCCGGGCCGCTGGGCCAGATCGGTGAGGGCGATCACGGAGACGAAGCCGGCCCGGCGCCACTCGTCCTTCGACAGTTCCAGCCGCCCGGCCACGGCGGCCACCCGAACCCCCGCCCGGGCGGCCGCCGCGGCGACGCCTGCAGGGGCCTTGCCGTGGAGCGTCTGCGCGTCCAGGCAGCCCTCGCCGGTCACGACGAGGCGCGCCCCACGCACTGCCCCGTCGAAACCCAGCAGTTCGAGGAGGAGCTCGATGCCGGGTCGCATGGTGGCGCCGAGCAGCGCGAGGGCGGCGAAGCCGGCCCCGCCCGCGGCCCCGGCGCCCGGGGCGTCGCGAAGATCCCGCCCGGTGGCCGCACCGACCAGCTCGGCCCAGCGGGTCAGGCCCTCCTCCAGGACCACCAGGTCCTCGCCCTCCGCGCCCTTCTGCGGGCCGTAGACGGCGGTCGCGCCGCGCGGGCCGAGCAGCGGGTTGTCCACGTCGCAGGCGACGGTGACCTCGACGTCGGTCAGCGAGCCGACGAGCGGGCCGAGGTCGACGGCGGCCAGTCGACGCAGGGCCGCGCCGCCGGGAGCGAGCTCGGCGCCGTCGGCGTCGCGCAGGCTCGCACCGAGCGCCTGGACCATACCGGCGCCGCCGTCGGTGCAGGCGCTGCCGCCCAGGCCGATCACGATCCGCCCGACACCCAGCGCCACCGCCCGGCCGATCAGCTGACCGACGCCGTAGGAGCTCGCCGTGAGCGGCGCGGTGCGGCCGCCGGGGAGCCGGGCCAGCCCGGCGGCCTGGGCCAGTTCGATCACTGCGGTGTCGTCCCGCACCGCGATCGCCGCGTCCACCGGCAGTCCGGTCGGACCGGCGACCTTGACCGGCACCCCGGTGAACCCGGCCGCCAGCGCAGCGGCCAGGGTGCCCTCGCCGCCGTCGGCGACCGGCAGTTCGCGGACCTCCAGGGCCGGGGCGGCACGGCGGATACCGGCCGCGATCCTGGCGGCCGCCTCGGCACCCTCCAGGGTGCCCTTGAACTTGTCGGGAGCAACGACCACATGGCCCTGGGCGGGGGTGGCGGGCATAGCGGGTGGCCTCTCTTCTCATCACCTGGCTTGCGGCTGCCCGGGCTGGCCCGGGGAACCAGCACTACCCGGTGCTCGGGGAATCCGCACCGGCTTCCGGACACCCAGCTGGCACCGGGTGCGCCCGGTCAGCGCACTTCCCGGCCGCGACGTGCGGTGTCACCGGACCTCGCGGCCCGACAGGCGCTCGACGCCCCGCAGCAGGGCGGAGTGGTCCAGCGAGCCGTCGCCGTTCGCCCGGGCCGAGGCGACCAACTGGGCGACCACCGCGCCGACCGGCAGGGCGGCACCGACGGCACGGGCGGCGTCCGTCACGATGCCCATGTCCTTGTGGTGCAGGTCGATCCGGAAGCCCGGGGCGAACTCGCGCTCCAGCATGTTGGCCTTCTTGCGGCCCAGCACGGTCGAGCCGGCCAGGCCGCCGGCCAGGACGTCCAGCGCGGCCCGCAGGTCGACGCCCGCGTTCTCCAGGAAGACCACGGCCTCGGCCAGCACCTGGATGTTGGTGGCGACGATCAGTTGGTTGGCGGCCTTGACGGTCTGGCCGGCGCCGGCCGGGCCGACGTGGACGACCGTACTGCCGAGTACGTCGAAGAGCGGCTTGGCCTCGGCGAAGTCCTCGGCGGCGCCGCCGGCCATGATGGACAGCACGGCCTCGACGGCACCGGCCTCACCTCCGGAGACCGGGGCGTCCAGCGTGCGGATCCCCTTCTGCCCGGCGGCGGCCTCGACCCGGACGGAGGTCTGCGGGGTGATCGAGGACATGTCGATCACGAGGGTGCCGGGCCGGGCGTTCTCCAGCACACCGTCCTCGCCGAGGATGACCTCCTCGACCTGTGGGTCGGCCGGGACCATGGTGATGACGACCTCGGCGTCCCGCACCGCGTCGGCGACGCCCGTCGCGCCGTGGCCGCCGGCCGCCACCAGGGCGTCGATCGGTGGCTGGGTGAGGTTGAAACCGGTCACGTGGTGACCGGCCTTGACCAGGTTGGCAGCCATCGGGCCGCCCATGATGCCGAGGCCGATGAAGGCGATCTTGCGGCTCATCGCGTTCCGTTCCTTGAGTGCACGTGGAGGGTGGGCCGGCGGCGGGGGCGGGTGCTCAGCCGGCCCGGTACTCGCGGGGCAGCCACTCGAAGCCGTCGGCGCTGACTCCGGTGGACGGGCGGTACTCCAGCCCGATCCGCCCGCCTGCCGCGCCGGTGCCGCCCGACCCGTAGCCGGCGGCGGTCAGCCGGGTGAAGAGGTCCTCGAAGTCCAGCCCGCCGGTGCCGGGCTCGTTGCGGCCCGGGTTGTCGGCGATCTGCACATGGCCGAACCGGTCGGCGTGGACGTCGATGACGGTGGCCGGGTCCTCGCCGTTCATCGCCAGGTGGTAGACGTCGCACAGGAACCGGGCGTTGCCCAGGCCCGTGGCGGCATTGACCCGGTCCACCACCTCGATCGCGGCGGCCGCGGAGACCAGCGGATAGTGCGGCGACTCGGCCCGGTTGAGGGCCTCGATCAGCAGGACCGCGCCGATGGAGTGCGCGGCCCGGGCGGCGAGGGCGAGGTTCTCCAGTGCGAGTTCGTCCTGCTCGGCCGCGGCCACGCCCTCGACCCGGTTGCCGTAGAGGGCGTTGAGCGCCCCGGCGCCGAGCGACTCGGCGAGCGCGACGGCCACCGGGAGGCTCTCGCGAAAACGCTCCCGCTCGGACGGCACGGAGACGGTGCCGCGCTTGCCGAGCGCGAGGTCGTCGAGGAGGTTGAGGCCGGTCAGCCGCACCCCCGCGTCGGTGAACGCCCCACGGACCACGTCCAGTTCGGCCTTCGAAGGGATGTGGTTCTCGCCGAAGGGCCACCACAGCTCGGCGGCGGTGAAACCCGCGGCGGCCGCGGCGGCCGGACGCTCCGGGAGAGGAAGCTCGCCGAACAGGATCGACAGGTTGACCGTGTAGCTGTGCCTGGAAGCGGCAGTCACGTCCCTCACTTCTCACTCCCTCCCAAATTTCCACGATGCGAAACATAGATTCTGCTCAATGGAAGCATCTCCAGGGTCGCTTCGGGCTGTCAAGACCGCCACAACAGTTTGTTGAAGCGACCGTTCGCGGAAGCGACCGGGGCGTTCCGGCCGCCGCGGACCCCGACCGTCCGACCGTCCGGCTCTTCGCCGGCCGATCCAGGCCGCCGCACCGCTCGATAGAGTGAGCGGGTGCGATTGATGGTGGAGTTCACGACGGAACCCTTCGAGCTGGACGCGTTCCCGGAGCACGCGGCGGCCGCCCGGCAGGCGGCGGACGAGGCCGGCCTGGCCGTGTCCGTCGGCCCGTTCGGCACCGGCGCGGAGGGCGAGGCGGAGCAGGTGCTGTCCGCCGTCTCCGAGCTGCTGCGCAAGACCCTGGAGGCCGGAGCCACCCGGATCTCGATCCAGGTCAGCGTCCTCGACGAGGACGCGGAGCAGGGGCCGGAAGGAGTGGGTACGCAGTGAGCAACGCCCTCGAGCACCCGCTCGCCGCGGCGATAGAGCCGCTGCTGGAAGCCGTCGGCGCGAGCCGCGTCGAGCTCACCGAGGCCCGACCCGACGACGTCGTCCTGGAGTGGGAGGGCGTCCCGGCAGTGGCCGTCCGCCTCCCCCACCTGAGCAGCGCCCTGGACCGCCTGCTGGCCGACATGACCCGCCAGTTCGACGGCCGCCCGCTGACCGAGCTTGACCGCGGGGAGAAGCAGCGGGTGGTCGCCCTGCTGGAGGAGCGCGGCGCCTTCACCGTCCGCCACGGAGTGGAGACGGTGGCCTCGGCCCTCGGCGTCAGTCGGTTCACGGTGTACAACTATCTGAACCGGCAGCAGGACGGCGGCAAGGCCGGCTGAGGGACCGGAACTGTCGCCGCCGGTTGCCCGACCCCTCCCGTCCTTGGCAACAGGCGCATTCGGCGAATCGCACACCAGAAGTGCCGGCCCGCGGAATCCCCGCGAAACGTAACCACCAACCGTTCAACAAAGTGTTGACGCTCGGGGATGGTGGATCTAGCTTGTGCGAGTGGCACCACTCTCCAGGAGGTCCACCCGTGACCAACCACCCCCGAGCGGCTCCTGATCCGGCCGGTGCCTTGCGGACACTGGCCGAGGCTCCCGCCGCCGAAGTGACGAAGACCCTGCTGGAGATCTGCTCCAGTCCCGGCTGGGCCGAGGCCGTCGCGGCCGCCCGACCCTGGGCCGACCGGGAGGCGCTGCTGGCCGCCAACGCGGCCGCCGTGGCGGCGCTCACCGTCCACGACCTGCACGACGCGATGGCCGGCCACGCCCGGATCGGCGAGCCCAAGGCGGGCGACACCGCCTCCGAGCGCGAGCAGGCCGGCATCCGGGACGCGGACTCGGCGCTCCTCGACGAACTGCACCGGGCCAACGCCGCCTACGAGGCGAAGTTCGGCCATGTGTTCTTGATCTGCGCCACCGGCCGCACCGCCACCACCATGCTCGCGTCGCTGCGCGAACGCTTCCCCCATGACGCCGCCACCGAGGCGGAGACCATCCGGGGCGAGCTGCGGAAGATCAACGACATTCGCATCAACCGACTGCTCGACGAGCCGTCGCCATTCATCTGACAGCTCGTCAACTCAGCCACATTCGAGGTCATTCCACCCATGACTGGCATCTCCACGCATGTGCTCGACACCAGCCTCGGCCGCCCGGCCGAGGGCGTCCCCATCGAACTGGCAATTCGCACCGAGGGCGGCTGGAAGGTGCTCGGCACCTCCGCCACGGACTCCGACGGCCGGGCCAGGGACCTGCCGGCCGTGGAGGCGGGCCCGGTCGTCCGGCTCCGGTTCGACACCACGGCCTACTACGCCGGGCGGTCGGACCAGGCACCGTTCTTCCCCGAGGTCTCGATCGTCTTCGCGGTCGCGCCCGCGCAACACCACTACCACGTGCCGCTGCTGCTCAGTCCGTTCGGCTACTCGGTCTACCGCGGAAGCTAGACCGCAACCCGCTTAGGAGCCCGCCATGGCCCATGTGCTCGGCCAGAACCAGTACGGCAAGGCGGAGAACCGCATCGTCCGGGTCTACCGCGACTCCACCCGCCACGAGATCAAGGACCTGAACGTCTCGGTCGCCCTCTCCGGCGACTTCGACGACGTCCACCTCACCGGCTCGAACGCCAACTGCCTGCCCACCGACACCACCAAGAACACCGTCTACGCCTTCGCCAAGAAGTACGGCATCGACTCGGCGGAGGACTTCGGGATCACCCTGGCCCGCCACTTCGTCGACAGCACCGAGCCGGTCCGCCGCGCCCGGATCCGGATCGAGGAGTACGCCTGGGACCGGATCAGGACCCCGGACAGCACCTCGCGCCCCACCGGCTCGGAGGAGGCCGGCCACTCCTTCGTCCGCAACGGCCAGGAGGTCCGCACCACCGAGGTCCGCTACGACGGCGAGTACGTCCAGGTGGTCTCCGGCCTCAAGGACCTGGTGGTGATGAACTCCACCGACTCGGAGTTCTGGGGCTACATCAAGGACGGGTACACCACCCTGCAGGAGGCCTACGACCGCATCCTGGCCACCCAGGTGACGGCCCGCTGGACGTACTCCTACCGTGGCGCGGAGGGCGAGTCCCAGCCCGACTGGAACCGCTGCTACACCCAGGTCAAGCGCCACCTGCTGGAGGCCTTCGCCGAGACCTACTCCTACTCGCTGCAGCAGACCCTGCACGCGATGGGGACCCGGGTGCTCGACAACCGCGCCGAGGTGGACGAGGTCCGGCTGGAGCTCCCCAACAAGCACCACTTCCTCGTCGACCTGTCGCCGTTCGGCCTCAAGAACGAGAACGAGGTCTACTACGCCGCCGACCGGATGTACGGCCTCATCGAGGGCACCGTGCACCGCGAGGGCGTCGTCCCGGTCATCCCGGCCGTCTGACCCACCCCACCACCGTGGACGCCACGGCCGTCCTGCTCAACCTGCTCTTCCACCACGTCGGCACGGACCGCCGGGGCCGGCCCGGCGATCCGCCCGACGCGACGGTGCCGACGGCGACACCGTCCTGACTGGCCGGGGGCGGGCACCCCTCACCCGTACGCCCCCGATCCCTCCCCATAGGAGTCACACCATGGCAGTCCAGCCGCCTCCCGCAGACCAGCGGGTCGTCATCGAGAACGCCGCGATCGCCACGGTCGACGCCGACGACACCGAGTACGCGCGCGGCCACGTGGTCCTCCTCGGCAACCGGATCGAGTCCATCGGCGGCGGACCCGCCCCGAAGTGGCTGGAGAACGTGGTGCGCCGGATCAACGGCGAGGGCCACCTGCTCACCCCGGGCCTGGTCAACACCCACCACCACTTCTACCAGTGGATCACCCGGGGGCTCGCCCAGGACCACATCCTCTTCGACTGGCTGGTCGCGCTCTACCCGACCTGGGCCCGGATCGACGACCGGCTCGTCCACGCCGCCGCCCAGGGCTCCGCGGCCGCGCTGCTCAAGTCGGGCTGCACGACCGCCGGCGACCACCACTACGTCTTCCCGCGGGGCGGTGGCGACATCCTCGGCGCCTCCATCGAGGCCGTCCAGGAGCTCGGTCTGCGCTTCACCGCGCTGCGCGGCTCGATGGACCGCAGCCGGAAGGACGGCGGTCTGCCGCCGGACCGCGCGGTCGAGCGGACCGAGGACATCCTGGTCGCCTCCGAGGCGGCCGTCGACAAGTGGCACGACGCCTCCTTCGGCTCGATGCTGCACATCGCCATCGCCCCCTGCTCACCGTTCTCGGTCTCCACCGAACTGCTGCGACAGAGCGCCGAACTGGCCCGCCGCAAGGGGGTGCGCCTGCACACCCACGGCTCCGAGACGGCCGAGGAGGAGGAGTTCTGCAAGCAGCTGTTCGGCATGGGCCCGACCGACTACTTCGAGTCCACCGGCTGGCTGGGCGAGGACGTCTGGATGGCGCACTGCGTCCACATGAACGACTCCGACCTCGCCAAGTTCGCCGAGACCGGCACCGGGGTCGCGCACTGCCCCTCCTCCAACGCCCGCCTCGCCGCCGGCATCGCCCGGGTCCCGGACATGCTCAGCGCCGGCGTCCCGGTGGGCCTCGGCGTGGACGGCAGCGCCTCCAACGAGTCAGGTGAGCTCGGCACCGAGCTGCGCAACGCGCTGCTGATCAACAGGCTGCACGGGTGCCCGGACGCGCTGACCGCCCGTCAGGCGCTGCGCCTGGGCACCATGGGCGGCGCCCGGGTGCTCGGCCGCCAGGCCGAGATCGGTTCCATCGAGGCCGGCAAGCTCGCCGACCTGGCGCTGTGGAAGATCGACGGCATCATGCACTCCTCGATCGCCGACCCGGTCGCCGCTCTGGTACTGGGCGCGCTGCCACCGCTGACCGCCCTCTTCGTCAACGGCAACGCCGTGGTCGAGCGGGGCAACCTGACCACGGTGAACGAGGACCGGATCGCGCTGGCCTGCGCCCGCGCCGCCAGGGAGCTCGCCTCCCGCGGCTGATCCCACCGGACTCCGGGGCGCGCCAGGGACGGCGCGCCACCCGGACCCCACCCGGCCACGCCGTCGGGCGGGGCACGGCCCCGGGCCCACGGCGAGGATCCGGGGTCGTGACACGCCGTCAGCCATTGCGTCGAATCCTGGACGCGGCCTGGGACAGCGCCTTCCGCGGGGATCTCGACATCGTCGGGGTCCACATCGCCGCCCTGCGCCGCAGACTTTCTGCGGACGGGTCGTCAGGACCCCCGCTTCTCCTGATCGCAGGTGCGCCCCGCCCGCACGGCGACCCAGACCTCGGCCGCCGTGCCGAGGCACTCGATCACGACGCCGCCGATCCTGGCGATGCCCGTCAGTGTGTAACCGAGGACCTCTTCCATACCGTCTCCCCCTCGCTGCGTCAGTGGGGCCGCACCGCGCCGCCCCGGTGCCAGGGTACGCCAGACGGCTGGAGCGGGGGCGGCGGGCAGATGGACTCCGACTCAGTCGAGCAGCCGGTATGCCGGCAGGGTGAGGAAGTCGACGAACTCCTCGGCCAGCGCGAGCTTTTCGAAGAGCCCGGCGGCCTCGGCCCAGCGCCCGGACGCGTAGGCGGCATCACCCGACTCGGCGCGCAGGGCGGTGAGTTCCTCGACCACGAGGCGGCGGACCAGCTCCGCGGTGGCCTTCTCGCCGGTGTCGGACAGGACGACGCCGTTGTGGATCCACTGCCAGATCTGGGAGCGGGAGATCTCCGCGGTGGCGGCGTCCTCCATCATGTTGAAGATGCCGACGGCGCCGAGGCCGCGCAGCCAGGCCTCGATGTAGCGGATGCCGACCTGGACGGCGTTGTGCAGCCCGGCCCGGGTGCAGGAGCCGCTGGCGCCCGCGATGTCGAGCAGTTGGGCGGCCGTGACGGGCTCCTCGGAGCCGGGGTTGTCCTTCTGGTCCGGCCGTTCGCCCAGCACGGCATCGAAGGAGGCCAGGGCGACCGGGACCAGGTCGGGGTGGGCCACCCAGGAGCCGTCGAAGCCGCCCGCTGCCTCGCGGTCCTTGTCGGCCCTGACCTTCTCCAGCGCGGCGGCGTTGACCTCGGGGTCCTTGCGGGACGGGATGAAGGCGGCCATCCCACCGATGGCGTGGGCACCGCGCCGGTGGCAGGTCCGCACCAGCAGCCGGGTGTAGGCGGCCATGAACGGCGAGGTCATGGTGACGCTGTTGCGGTCCGGCAGGATGTAGTGCTCGCCGGCGTCGCGGAAGTTCTTGACGATCGAGAACAGGTAGTCCCAGCGGCCCGCGTTGAGCCCCGCGGCGTGGTCGCGCAGCTCGTAGAGGATCTCCTCCATCTCGAAGGCGGCCGTGATGGTCTCGATCAGGACGGTGGCCCGGACGGTGCCGTACGGGATGCCGAGCTCGGCCTGCGCACGGGTGAAGACGTCGTTCCAGAGCCGGGCCTCGAGGTGGCTCTCGGTCTTGGGGAGGTAGAAGTAGGGGCCCGGGTTGGGATCGTCCGCGCCCCTGGCCAGCAGCCGCCTCGCGTTGTGGAAGAAGTAGAGGCCGAAGTCGAAGAGGGCGCCGGCCACCGGGACGCCGTCGACCAGCAGGTGGTTCTCGTCGAGGTGCCAGCCGCGGGGGCGGACCACGACGGTGGCGAGTTCGGCGGCGGGCCGAAGAGCGTAGGTCTTGCCCTGCGATGAGGTGAAGTCGATCCGGCCCTCGAAGGCGTCGATCAGGTTGAGCTGGCCGGTGACCACGTTCTCCCAGGTGGGCGCGGTGGCGTCCTCGAAGTCCGCGAGCCAGACCTTCGCGCCCGAGTTGAGCGCATTGACGGCCATCTTGCGGTCGGTCGGTCCGGTGATCTCCACCCGGCGGTCCTGCAGCGCGCGCGGTGCCGGTGCGACCTTCCACTCACCCGCGCGGATCTCCGCGGTCTCGGGCAGGAAGTCGAGGGTGCCCGACCGGGCGATCTCGGAGCGCCGGGTCTTCCGTCGGGCCAGGAGCTCCTGGCGGCGACCTTCGAAGGCCCGGTGGAGCCCGGCCACGAAAGCGACCGCCTCTGCGGTGAGCACCTCCTCCGCGCGGGGGACGCGCGGACCGACGACGGTGACGACCGGTGCGGCGGCGGATGCGCCGGAGGACCCTTGATCTGCGGCCATGGGCAGAACAACTCCTTGGACGGTTGAGCCGGCGAAGGGAGCTCCGGTGGGAGCTTCCTCGATCCACTGAACACGCCTACCGGCGGGTTCTGTTCTGTAAAGTGGAGACTAGTTTCCGCAATACAGAATTTCAACGTTTTGTTGAGAGCTTGCGGGGACTCTACGCCTCCTCCGACAGCGAAGGGAACGCCGGTGGCCAGCACCCCCGCCACAGCACCCACAGGGCCCGACCGTGCGACCGGCGGCGTCCAGTCCGTCGAACGCGCCTTCCAACTGCTGGAGGCACTCGCCGACGCCGGCGGCATCGCCACCCTGAGCGAGCTCTCCGCCACCTCCGGCCTGCCGATGCCGACCATCCACCGATTGATCCGCACCCTCGTCCAGCAGGGGTATGTCCGGCAGGACACCGCCCGCCGCTACACCCTGGGCCCGCGGCTGATCCGGCTCGGCGAGACCGCCGGGCGCCTGCTGGGCAGCTGGGCCCGCCCCTACCTGGCCGAGCTGATGGAGGCCACCGGCGAGACCGCCAACCTGGCCGTCCTGGAGGGTGGCGAGGTGGTCTACGTCGGCCAGGTGCAGTCGCGACGCTCGATGCGGATGTTCACCGAGGTCGGGCGGAGGGTCCAGCCGCACTGCACCGGTGTCGGCAAGGCGCTGCTCGCCCAGCTCCCGGAGGAGGAGGCCCGGGCCGTCCTCGGCACCCAGCCGCTGCAGTCGCACACCCCCTTCACCGTGACCGACCCGGCGCTGCTCTTCGAGCAGTTGACGCTCTCCCGGGAGCGCGGCTACGTGGTGGACGACCAGGAACAGGAGATCGGGGTCCGCTGCATCGCGGTGGCGGTGCCGGGCGCCCCGACACCCACCGCACTCTCGGTCTCCGGACCCGAGGCGCGGATCCGAGCCCTGGAGGCGCAGGAGGGGGACACCGCGCTGGTGCCGGTGATGCTCCAGATCGCCGCCAGGCTCGGCCGGGTCCTCGCCCCCTGAGCAGTCGCCGGACACCGGCCCGCGACGGGGCCTCCGCACACCCGGCCGAGGTCCCGCCGCACCGGCCCGGAGCCGGCACCCACCCGACTCAGGTACAGCCGCTGCCACCCGGACCGCCGAAGAAGATGTACGGACCGGACCGACTTGGTGGCGCCGATGAACCTGGCGAAGCTGGGGAAGTTCAGGCCGTCCTGACGTGCCATGATCGTTCTCCGTCCTGCGTCAGTGCGATCGGCAGGGCGGCCGGGCCCCGGCCGACGGCACCGCGACCGGTACAGGGCGAACAGGCCCACCGGACAAGGCGATTGCGGCCCAGCCGCGATCGGGAGACGGCTCCGCTTCCGGCCGCGGGAGCAGAGCGGGCGCGGGCCCGGCCGTCCTTCTCGGGCCCGCACGGGCGGCGACCCCGGGCCAACGGCCCGCCGCAGCACTCCGCGGTCGACTGCCCCGGCCCGCCGCAGACCGATCTCGGCTACACGATAACCCCCACTCCCGCCAACTTCCCGTTGGAGCTTGCCGGTTGTGGAACATGCAACCGACTCCCGGCCGGGCCGCACCGAGCGCCGGCGGCATCACCCCCGGCGCCGCCGCACCCGTACCCGCTCAGTCCAGGACCGGGGTGCCGAGCTGGGCGACGGAGACCTGGAAGACCGTCAGTTCCGGCTCGGAGCCGACCTGGACGAAGAGACGGGGCGCCGCGGCCAGCCTCGGGTTTGCACGGACCGCGTGCAGCGACTCCAGGTCCCGCCAGAGCGACTGCACCCGCCACCGTCCGCCGGGCCCCCTCAGCAGCTCGGTTCTGATCAGTCCGTCCGGCAGTGGACCGGCCACCAACTCCCGGTAGGAGTCCACCAACTCGGCCTCCCGTTCGACCGCCACCACCGCGCTGACCTCGCTCAACACCTGTCCGGACATCGCTATCACCTCCGCAGATCCAGGCTACGCCGCTACATCGGGCGACCGGCTCGGCACTCTGCGGAGGTGGGTGGTGATGGTCCAGGTCAGGACAGCCCGATCGACGATCGCCGCGGCGGTACTGGCCACCACGGACCCGGTGGGGCCGGCCGGCGGAGCCCGGCGGGCCGGAGCCGAGCCGGGCGCGGCCCGCCGCGCCCCCGCCGCGGCGGCGCGACCGCCGGCCGCCGGTCCTCGCACGGATGTCCGGGGAGCCGGCCGGTACGGGATGCTCCGGTCCGGCCGGCAGCCCGGCACTACCGGCCGTGGCGACGGCGGCGGCCTCCAGCGCGCCGGCGGTCAAGACGATGCCGCCGCCGCCCAGCCCTCCGCCGGCCCCGAGCGGGCGACTGCGGGCCGGCGGGTGCGGACGCCGTCCGCGCGGCGATCGGACGGGCGCGGGCGGCGCGGCGCGAGCCGAAACCGCAGATGACGCCCCATCACCAACCAGGGGCAAAGCACGGTGGTACGGCGCACGTCAAGAAGGTTTTGGACTGGTGATCATCCGGCAAAGTCCTTTTCTTGACACTTCCATGACGCCCTGACTGCCCATCACACTTCAGGTATGACCATCACTCTACGCGCGTGGAAGACCCGCGCCGCCTCTGTTGCCACCATCGCCCTGCTCACCCTGGCGCCCACCGCCTTCTCCGCCACCGCGGCGCACGCCGACGTCAGCGGCACCATCTGCCAGAGCGAGCTGCCGAGCCAGGCGGACGACACCCTCGCCCTGATCGACCAGGGCGGCCCGTTCCCGTACTCGCAGGACGGCGTCGTCTTCGGGAACCGCGAGGGCGTGCTGCCCTCCGAGTCCTACGGCTACTACCACGAGTACACCGTGGTCACCCCCGGCTCCCGCACCAGAGGCACCCGGCGGATCATCACCGGTGAGGGGAACCAGGAGGACTACTACACCTCCGACCACTACTCGACGTTCCGCCTGATCGACTTCAGCTGCTGACCCGGCCGGCTCGTCGGCGGTGATCCGCCGGCACCGGCTCGGCGCTGACCAGGCGCCACGGCACGGCCTCGACGAGGCCGTTCGGAAATTCGACGGCGGATTCCGGCGGCGCGTCGGATAGGTTGGTGGGTGCGACCGGCCCGGTCGCACCCACCGACCGACACTCTCCAGAGGATCACCCAGACGATGACCGCGCCCCTGCCAGGCTTCGCCGGACACACCTACCTGTTCCAGGTCGACAACGGTGCCGCCTTCCGCAATGCCTACTCGGCCGACGGGACGCGTCTGCGCTGGGAGGGCCTCGGCGAGTCCGCCGGCCAGTGGGAGGACGTCGAACTGCACGTCGCCGAGGTCGGCCCGCAGATCTACTTCGTCAGCTGGACCGAGGCGAGCGGCCTCACCGTCAGCCATGTGATGGACCTCGCCAAGCTGACGGTCCGCGCCTTCTGGACCTACGAGGGCGAGGGCGGCCGGGTCGGCGAGCTGCACACCGGCACGCTGGAGCGGATCGCCTGACCGTTACTAGGCCTGGACCCTGAGGTGCTGGGAGAGGAACTCCAGCGCCGGGGGCAGCAGCCGGCCCCAAGTACTGAAGTTGTGGCCGCCGCTCGGCAGGTCGGCGGTCGCGACGGTCATCGGCTGCTGGACGGCGGCGACGAAGGCGTCCGTCCGCTGCTTGTAGTCGCCGTCGCCCTCGTCGGTCCCGGCCACCATCACAGAGACCGCGGGCTTGGGCAGGTTGTTCAGCCGCCAGACCAGGTCCGCCTCGCTGCGGCGCTGCTCGCTGCCCTTGAACAGGTCACCGGTGGTGGCGTCCTCGGCGGCCTTGTAGTAGCCGGAGAGCGAGACCCCGGTCAGGAACGAACCGGGATTGCGCATCGTCAGCTTGAGCGCGCAGTAACCGCCGGTCGAGTCGCCCATCACGCCCCAGGCGTGCGGGTCCGCGGCCACCCGGTAGCTGGCCTCCATCACCTTGGGCACGTCCTTGGCGAAGTACGTCTCGGCCTGCGGCCCGCCCGGGACGTCCTCGCACTCGGTGTCGGTGGGCATCGCCGGGGAGGGCCGCATCAGGACCAGGACGGTCGGCTGCATCTTGCCGGACCGCATCAGGTCGAGCGTGGCGCCCGGATAGTTGAGCCTGGTGATCAGGTTCTTGGCGTCCCCGGGGTAGCCGGTCATCACGATCGCGGCCGGGAACCTGGCGTTCGCGTGGTCGGGCTGGAAGTACTGCGGCGGCAGGTAGACATAGGCGTCCGTGGCCAGCCCGGTGGCCGGTCCGGGGATGCGCACCGCGTCGATCCGGCCGACCTGCCCGGGGTCGTGGCCGGTCACCTCGTCGCCCTCGACGGTCTCCTTGCCGAGCAGCTGCACCGTGGCAGTCTTCGCCGCACCGCTCTCGCGGCTCGTACCCGAGCCGCTGCTCACCGTCACCGGGCCCTGGTTCCCGGTGCCCAGCAGATCGTCCCAACTGCTGTAGAAGGCGAAGTAGTTGTTGGCCGCCAGGGCCAGCGCGCAGAGCACCGTGAACTGGCTCACCAGCAGCGCCCCGATCCGGCCCAGCACCGACCGCCAGCTCGTCCTGGCCAGCCTCGGCCACAGCCACACCGTCGCGGTCATCGCCAGTACCGCGGCCAGTATCGCCAGCGCCAGCACCTCGTGGCTCGTCAGCCCCATCGCCCTGCTGCTCCCGTGTGCTCCGGACGGCCCGACGGCCCGTGCGTGATGGACGGTCCGTGTGTGATGGACGGCCCGTGCGTGATGTACGGCCCGTCGACGGGCCCATGCCCGAACTTACGCCCGGAGGGGGCCGCGCGGTTGCGGCGGGGTGGCGGTGAGGTTGCTGCGGGCCGCCCCGGCCGGTGGCCAGCAGCGCGGGCAGCGCCTCACGGGTCACCCACGGAGGTACCGGTGAGAGTCCTTCTCCGAGACGGCCAGCACCTTGGTGACCAGCCGCTCGGCCGCGCCGGCGTGAGCTGGCCCCGGCCGGGGTCAGATCGGGACGACGGCCACCGGGCAGTGGGCGTGGTGGAGGACCGCGTGGACGGCCGTGCCGAGGCGGAGGCCGAAGTGGGGGGCCGGCGGATGGCGGGCGATGACCAGGAGCGCGGCCTGGTGCGAGGTGTCCACCAGGGTGGCGGCGGTGGCACCGGCGAGGTGCTCGAGCCGGACGGGGATGTCGGGGAAGTCCTCGCACACCGGGTCGCAGGTGCGGTGCAGCAACTGCTCGTGCAGTCTGGACTCCTCGCCCAGTTCGTCGATCATCGGCGCCGCGTGCGTGACGTCAGCGACCACCGGTGACCAGACGTGCACGGCCCGGACCGGCAGGCCGGAGCCGGCGGCCTCACGGAGCCCGAACCGCAGTGCCTCGCCATCCCGTTCGTCCCGGATCGCCACCAGGATGTACTCGCCCGTGGCGGATCCGTGCCGCACCACGACGGTCGGGCAGCTGGAGTGGGCACAGACCCGCAGGCTCACCGATCCGAGCAGTAGCGAGGCGAAGCCCCCGTGGCCCCGGGTGCCGACGACGGCGAGTTCGCCGTGCTCGGCGGCGGTGAGGATGGCCATGGCCGCCTCCCTGGGGACGACGTCACCGGTCAGGTGCAGACCGGAGTGCGCGGCGGCGAGCTTGCCGAGCGCCTCGTCCAGGACGTCCTGGGCGTTCTGGAGGATGAGGTCGGTGACGGCCTCGCTCGTCCTCGGGGAGAGCGTGACGGTGCCGGTGTTGACCGCGTGCACCAGGTGCAGGGAGCAGCCCCGCCGTTCGGCCTCTTGAGCGGCCCACTCGGCGGCGGCGGCCGCCTGCGGCGAACCGTCCACCCCGGCGACGATGCCCGCAGGGGATCTGCTGTTCATTCTCGGCTCCCGGAACCGCTCCATGCCCTGCGTCGGCCCGTGCCGCGTCCGTCGGTTCCGGGCCGTCCCACAGGGCCCTGGTACCAGGATGCACCGCTGCGCCCGTCGGGGAGACCTCATCCACCGGAGCCCCGGCCCAGAGCCTGCGGCACCGGCGGCGGTGACCCTCCGCACTCGCCCTCCTGCCGCTCCGCGACCTGTCCGGCCGCGGCCGGTGCGCGGTGCCCTGGTTCAGGCGAAGGCCAGGACGCGGGCCGGGTTGGCACGGAAGACCAGTTCGGGCAGCTCGGGCCCGAACTCCCGTACCAGGCGCGGACGGAGCGCGGTCAGCAGGTACGGCATGCCGGGGTTGCCACGGGCCGCCGAGGTGGTGGTGTCGCCGCCGAGCAGCAGGCGTTCGGCGTGACCCGCCTCGGTGAGTGCGGCCAGGGTGTCGAAGAGGTGGTGGTCGGTGGCGTGGTTGATGCGCGACGGCCCGTCGAGGGCGACGTACGCGCCGGACTCCGCGGCCTGGCGCTGGAGGCGCAGGTCGGGGAGGCGGTTCAGGTGGCCGAGGATCACCCGGTGCGGCGGGACGCCGAGGCGGCCGCAGAGCAGGTCGAGGACGTCGAGGGCGCTGGTGCCCAGTTCGTGGTGGACGGCGATCGGGGCACCGGTGGCGTGGTGCGCCTCGGCTGCCGCCGTCATGGTCCAGCGGGCGTGCCGGTCCAGGCCGTGGTAGCCGCCGGCCACCTTGATCAGACCGGCCCGGCCGAGGGGGCCGGCGGCTTCGGCCCGGTCGGCGGGCTCGGCGGGCTCGATGGGTGCGATGGGCTCGGTGAGCTCGGCGACGAAGAGCCGGGCAAGGTCCAGGTCGCGCAATCGCTCCGGCGCGTAGTGGGCGGCCTGGTGCAGACCGGTGGCGGCGACCAGGTGGATCCCGGTGGTGCGGGAGAGCACGACCAGGTCTCGCAGCCGCCGGCCCATGCCGTGCGGGGTCCACTGGACGACCGCCTGCCCGCCGGCGGCTGCGAAGGCGCGCAGCTCGGCCTCGGCGGCCGCCGGGTCGTCCAGCTCCTGGCCGGGGAGCAGCCGGCTGCGCATGAAGAGGTGGTCGTGTGCGTCGCAGACGCCGAGTTCGGCGGGGTCCAGGTCGCCGAGGACGGTACGGACCGCCGGCTTGCCGCTCACCGGGCCGCTCCGGCCAGCTCATCGGCCCGGGCCTCGGTCTGGTCCCCCGTCCCCGCCTCGGCCTTGGTCTCCGCCAGCGCGGCGGCGGCGACCCGGAGCCCGGCCAGTGCCTTCGGAACACCGATGTACGGTGCGAGGTGGACGAAGACCTCGACGATCTGCTCGGCGGTCAGCCCGACCCGCAGACTGCTGCGGACGTGGCCGTGCAGCTGGGGCTCGACGCCGCCGAGGGCGGCCAGGGAGGCGAGGTTGAGCAGCTGGCGGTCACGCAGGGTGAGGCCCTCGCGCTGGTAGGTGCCGCCGAAGAGGCTGGTGACGATCCAGTCGGGGAAGCCGGGAGCGAGCTCCTCAAGACCGGGCAAGGTGGCCGACTGGGTCGGCCCGTCCACCAGCTCGTCGAGCGTCCGGTAGCCGCGCTCACGGTCGAGGTCGGCGGGGGTGAAGGCGTGCACGGGATCAGTCCTTCCGGTCGGTGGGGAGGTGCTCGAGTTCGGGGCGGGACAGGTGCAGCACCCGGTAGCTGGTGCCGTCCTGGTCGGCCGGGGCCGTGTCCTGCTCCCACAGGGCGAAGCGCACCAGCTCCCAGCGGTACGGGTCGAGGGCGACGGCCACGGAGTGCAGGCCGGGCTGGTCGAGGAGGGCGGCGAGCTCACCGGCGAGGGCTTCCTCCGGGTCCACCCCCTCGGCGAGCCGGGTGGTGCGGCGGGTGGCCGTACGGGGCGTCAGGTCGCGGGCGCGGCCGAACCCCAGGCCGGTGCCGAGCCAGTGGCGGACGGGCGGGCGGCCGAAGTCCGCGCTGAGGCCGGCGAAGCCGGGGCCGCGCAGGAAGCCGGCCATGGCCTCGGCGGAGCGCCAGAGGTAGAACGGCGCGTACTGGTTGACGGGTGAGGCCCCCGAGCCGCGCTCCCGGACCAGGTACGCCTTGAGGCCGAGGCCGGGCAGCCGGTCCAGCAGCGGCCCCTTTGTGGCGACGCGCCTGCGGATGATCCGCATGTCGTAGTCGGCGGGCAGGGTGATCTCGTACTGCATCGCGTACACGGTCATGTCCCCCGGATGGTCGTGCATCGGTGGTCGCGGGCGGGTCGGCGCGCGGCAGGCCGATGGTCAGTGGGCCCGGAGCAGTGCCAGGGCGCCGCGGACCGCCTGCCGGAAGGGCTCGGGCGAGTCCGCCGCGCGGGCGAGCACGTAGCCGCCCTGGACCACGGCGGCGATGGCGGTGGCGACCTCGGCCGGGTCGGGACCGGTGGCGAACTCGCCGGCGGCCTGGCCCTCGGCGACGAGTTCGGCCAGCCGTCCGCGCAGCCAGTCGAAGGTCTCCTCGACCGGCCTGCGCAGCTGCGGTTCGGCGATCACCTCCGAATCCTGGGCCATCCGGCCGATCCGGCAGCCGCGCAGCACGTCGCGGTCGCGCAGCAGGTAGGCCTCGATGCGCTGGTACGCCGTTCCGGGGCCGGAGAGCTGCTGCTCGACGAGGGCCTTGAGGTCCTCCGCGCTCCGGCTCAGGGCGGCGGCGGCGAGGTCGCTCTTACCGCTGAAGTGGTGGTACATGCTGCCCTGCCCGACGCCGGAGCGCTGCTGGATCGCCTTGGGGCTGGTGCCGGCGTACCCGCGCTCCCAGAGGAGCTCCTGGGTGGTCTCGATCAGTCGTTCGCTGGTACCCATGGCCCTACTGTACATACCAGTAGGTACAGAACGCCAGCGGGAAAGTGGGCATCCGGTTCGGGCGGCCCTCCCGGGGACAGGGCAGCTCACGGCGGATGACCGGGGCGACCTCGGCGGCTGACAGCTCGAGCCGCTCGCGCTGACGGGCTCGGCGACACCGGTGAGCTGGCAGGATGCTGCCATGACGTACCTCGCCGCCGATGACCGCTACTCCTCGATGACCTACCGCCGCGCCGGGCGCAGCGGCGTGCAGCTGCCGGCTGTCTCGCTCGGCCTGTGGCACAACTTCGGTGACACCCAGCCGCTGGAGGTCCAGCGCGCGGTGCTGCGCCGCGCCTTCGACCGCGGCATCACCCACTTCGACCTGGCCAACAACTACGGCCCGCCGTACGGCAGTGCGGAGCGCAACTTCGGCACGCTCTTCGCCCAGGACTTCCGCCCGTACCGGGACGAGATGTTCATCGCCTCCAAGGCCGGGTTCGACATGTGGCCTGGCCCGTACGGGGACGGCGGCTCGCGCAAGTACCTGCTGGCGAGCCTGGACCAGTCGCTGGCGCGGATGGGCCTGGACTACGTGGACGTGTTCTACTCGCACCGCCACGACCCGGACACCCCGCTGGAGGAGACCATGGGGGCGCTGGACGCGGCGGTCCGCTCCGGCAGGGCGCTGTACGCGGGCATCTCCAACTACCCCGCCGAGCAGCACCGTGAGGCGGTGGCGATCCTGCGGGAGCTGGGGACGCCGGTGCTGATGAACCAGGCCTCGTACTCGATCCTCAACCGGGAGCCGGAGGCCGGCGGCCTGCTGGACGCGGTCGGCGACACCCGGACCGCACTGATCGCCTACTCCCCGCTCGCCCAGGGCCTGCTGACGGATCGCTACCTGAGCGGTTCGGTGCCGCCCGGGTCGCGGATGTCGGTGGGCCACTTCCTCCGCGAGGAGGCGCTGACCGGCGCGAAGCTGGAGCAGTTGCGCGCGCTCGCCGAGGTCGCCGAGCAGCGCGGGCAGACCCTGGCGCAGCTCGCTCTCAACTGGGTACTGCGGGACCCCCGGGTGGTCTCGGTGATCGTCGGCGCCAGCAGTGTCGCCCAACTCGACCAGAATCTGGACGCGTTGAGCGGTGCACCGCTGTCGGACGGAGAGCTGGCGGAGATCGACCGGCTGAGCCGCTGAACCCCCGGAGCCGGGGACCGACCGGTCCCCGGCTCCGGGCGTGCTGCCGCACAGGCGGGACGCCCGGTGCGCGGGTTCGAGCGCTGCCGCTGGAGGCGGCTCGGGTGTGTCAGGCGACCGGTGTGTACTTGTAGCCGACCCGACGGACCGTCACGATGCTGTCCCGGTACGGCGCACCGAGCTTGCGGCGCAGCCTGGCCACGTGCACGTCGACCGTCCGACCGTCGCCGACGTGGCCGTAGCCCCAGACGGCGGAGACCAGGTGGTCCCTGGTGTGCACCCGCTGCGGGTGCTCGGTGAGGTGGGCCAGCAGCTCGAACTCCAGGTAGGTGAGGTCGAGTTGCCTGCCGTCCACGTACGCACTGCGGCGCTCGATGTCCACATTGATGCCGTGTGCGACGGGCCGGGCCGCGGGGGCGGTGCCCACCGCCGGCTCCGCAGCACGGGCCGGGCCGGGGGCCGGCTGCCCGGCGGGCTGCGCGTCGGCGATCGGCCGACCCGGGACCGGGGCGGCCGGCTCCAGCGGGACGAGCACCAGGTACCCGACCAACGGCTGCCCGGCGGCGGCCGCCGTGCCGAACTGCGCTCCGTACTGGGCGAGCAGGCCCGCCGGGAGCGCCGACTGCGGCAGCGCCGCGACGACGGCCGCACCCTCGGGGAGCGCCTTCAGCAGCGACTGTGGCACGGGCGCGGCGGCGGGCGGCTGCTGTACGGCGCCGGGGTACTGCGCTGGGGCGGGGCGCTGGGAGGTGCCGGGGTGCCGAGTGGGGGCGAGCGGGTGCTGCGGTGCGGTGGGGTGTCGGCGCTCGGTGGCCGGGGAAACCGGGCGGACCGCCCGTAGGTGCGGGATCGCGGTCGGGGTGGACGTCGGGATGGACGTCGGGATGGACAGGGTGGCAGTGGAGGAGGAGGACATGGTGCCGCTCTTTCGCGCGTGACGGATGATGGGGGTTCGTCTGCGCGTCCACCGGGCCGTACTGCCGCGGCTGAGTCGACTCAGCGGGCGGAGGGCCGGGACACGCGGGGTGAGCCCGGACACGTCTGGTCGAAGAGGTGCGGCTGCCGGGACGGCCAGAACGGTTCCAGGTCCCGGCTGCCTTCGGCGCCGTGGTCCGCGGCACGGTCCGTGCCGGCGTCGGACCTGCTCAACTGGCCGCTGCGTCCGGTCCCTTGGCGCAGCGTCGGGTGGGGTGTTCGAGTACGGCTCATGTCGCCCGATCCGGGAGAGTGTCGATGTGCGGTGCGGGTGGCCGAGTACCACCGGAGGCCGGGCCCCGCGCGGTCCGGGTGGGTGCGCGGGCGGGCCGTCCGGTGCGGCGGGAAGCGGAGTGCGAGGTGCTGGTGCGGAGAGCAGGTGCGAGGCGGGCGGGCCGGACGTCAGCGACAGCCGGAGCCGCGACAGCACGCACCGAGGCGACGGGCGGCGCCGGGACCACAGGCGCCGCGACAGCGGGAGCCGCAGCCGAGCGCCAGGTCGATGTACCGGCGCACCGTCAGCGCCGGTCCGTCCGGGACGTCCGAGGCGGGGGCGGAAGCGGTGCGGAACCTGCGTACCGCGGTCACTGCACTGCCCTCCCCCCGGATGGTGCGGGCACCGTGCCCGACGTGTTGCGGGCGCCGCGCCCGGCGGTCTGTCGGTGAAGAGCGTTCCACGGCCAGGCCGCCCGAGGCAACCCAGACCTGACGAATCTTCCGGTATACGGACTGTGATCCCACCATTCGGGACGACAGTGCCGCGAGCACCGGTTTCGAGCCCTCCGGCGGGGCCGGATCCCGCCGCCGGCGCGCCACCTTGGCGGCCGCTGCGGCCACCGACGCACCGTCAGGGATCGGGGCATCGGGCCGCTCAAGGAACGTCAGCGCGCCGTCAGCGGCGGGTCGCCGCGTGCTCGACCAGGCGGATCAGCAGTTCCCTGCCGTCCTCGCGGCGACGGGCGTCGCAGAGCAGCACCGGCACCCCGGGGTCCAGGTCGAGCGCGTCCCGGACGTCATCGGGAGCATACGCCTCGGTGCCCTCGAAGCAGTTCACCGCGACCAGGAACGGGATGCCGCGCTGCTCGAAGAAGTCCACCGAGGGGAAGCAGTCGGCCAGCCGTCGGGTGTCGGCCAGCACCAGCGCGCCGAGCGCACCCCGCGCCAGTTCGTCCCAGAGGAACCAGAAGCGGTCCTGCCCCGGTGCGCCGAACAGGTAGAGGGCGAGCCCGGGTCGCAGGTCGATCCGGCCGAAGTCCATCGCCACCGTGGTGGTCCGCTTGGCCTCGACGCCGGCCGTGTCGTCCACCGGGCGCCCCAGCTCGCTGAGCTGTTCCTCGGTGCGCAGCGGCCGGATCTCGCTGACCGCGCCGACCAGCGTGGTCTTGCCGACACCGAAGCCGCCGGCCACCAGGATCTTCAACGCGACCGCACCCCAGGGGGATTCGTCCCCCGATGGTGCGTCAGAGTGCGCGGAGGCCATCGATCACGTCTCGCAGCAGGCGCTCGTCCGGCAGCTGGGCGAGCGGAACGGGTCGGATGACGCTGATCAGCCCGGCCTCGTGCAGGTCACCGAGCAGTACCCGCACCACGCTGACCGGCAGATCGGTGTACGAGCCCAACTCCGCGACGCTCAGCGGTTCATCGCGGCAGAGTTTCAGCAGGGCATGGTGCTCGGGCCCCAACGCGTGCTCCAGGCCGAGCAGCTCGGCCTGGTCGACGGCCTTGATCAGCGAGATCAGGTCGAACAGCCCGTCGTCGGCGGGACGGGCGCGGCCGCGAGTCATCGAGAACAGCCGCACCACCGGCCCTGCTTCGTCGTCGAACCAGCGGTCCTCCTCGGGCGGGCGCGGCACGGAGGGATCCACCGCGCTCAGCGCGGCGGGCGGTTCGGGTGCGGCGTCCTCGATGCTCATCGGCTCGCTCATCTCCCGGGCACAGTGGCCTCGGTACGCGGCTCGGCCGACAGGTGACCGCCGACCCGCTTCACCAGCAGGGCCATCTCGTAGGCGATCTGGCCCACGTCGGACTCGGCGTCGCTCAGCACGGCGAGGCAGCTGCCGTCGCCGGCGGCCGTGATGAACAGGAACGCCTCGTCCAGCTCCACCATCGTCTGGCGGACCCCGCCCACCTGGAAGTGCCGCCCGGCCCCCCTGGCCAGGCTGTGGAAGCCGGCCGCGACGGCCGCCAGGTGCTCGGCGTCCTCCCGCTGGATCCCGCTGGACGTGCCGGTGGCCAACCCGTCGCTGGACAGGATGACCGCGTGCCGCAGGGCCGCGACCCGTCCCACCAGATCGTCCAGAAGCCAGTTGAGTTCTCCGGACGGCTGTGTCGTAGCGGTCATGATTCGGTTCCTTCCGTTGGTGCAGGCTGTGCTTGTCGTGCGGGAGGTGCGGACTGCGGCGGCAGCGATGACGCGGGACTCCCGGGATTCGGTTGCACCCGTCCGGCTGGGCGCTGCGGTCCGGCGGGCTGCTGCGAGGTCTGCGCGGCGGGCCCGCCGGGCTGGGCGGACAGTGCGGGCCGGGCACGAGGTGCGGGCAGCTCTGCCGGGCGGGGCGCTGACGGAAGCGCCGCGCGCCGGCTGCCGCGTCCCGACAGGCCGCCGGATCGCCCGTCCGGCCCTGCGGCGGCCGAGGGGCTGGTGCCGGCGGACGGGTCGACGGGCTGCCCGGCGGTAGGACCGGCGGTCCGGGCGGCAGTCGGGTCGGCGGGCCTCCTCGAGGACTCGGTGCGCCCGGACGGGGACTCGGCGGGCCCGCCCGGACGGTCGGCCCCGGAGGCCACGGTGGACGCGCCGGACACGGGCGGGTTCGGCACGACGGTCAGCGAGGCGGGCTGGCTCCGGTCGCCCCGGCCGCGCTGGTAGCCGCGCTGGAACGAGGCGAAGGCCGACCTGGCCTCCTCCGGCGAACGCTCCCGGACGGACTCGCGCTCACCCGTCCCCGGCGTCGGCCTACCCGCCGCGGCGGCCGCAGCCGCGGCCTTCAGCTGGGGTGCGAGGCTGGCCTGCCGTACGCGTCGCGGCAGCCGGCCACCGGCCGCCAGAAGCGGAGTGCGCTGCGCGGACGGCTGAGCGTCGTCCGACGCCGAGACCTCGGCCTCCGGGGTGGCCGCCTCGACGGCAGGACGAGCCGAGGGCGCGGAGGCGAATCCGGCGGACGGAGCGGCGCCCGTCCGGAGCGGCGCGGCATGCGCTGGGAGCGCGGCACGACGGACGTGCGCCTCATCGGCGGACTCCCCCGCGACGGGGCTGCCCGGTCGGCGGTGCCGTCCGGTCCCGGAGCTCGGGTCCGCGCCCGCGTCGGTGCCGGCGTCCGTATCGGTACCGGTGTCCGCGAGCGCGCCCGGGGCGGCATTCGCTGCCATGTCAGACCCGACCGGCTCATCCGTTCCGGTCGTGCCCACAGCGTTCGCAGCGACCGCGCTCGACGTGTCCACCGGCACCAGGCGCGGCGCGCCCGGGTGCGCGCTGGCGCGGCGGCGCGGCAGACCGCCGGGCGTGCGGGCCGGCTCGGGCATCGAGGGACGCGGGCCACCGGACAGCCGCTCGACAGCGCGCGCCGGCTGTACCAGCTCGTCGCTCTCGGCGCGCGCCTCGGCGCTGCGCCGGTGCGTTTCGTCCTCGGGCAGCGTCGGTACGACAACCAGCTCGCGCTGGCCGCGCCGTACGCCGGCGGACCGCTGAGCGGTCCCGTCCGGGGTGCTCCCGGCCCCGCCCGCCGTGCCGGCTCCCGGGCCGGCCGGGGCCGGGACCTCCGCCAGGAGCTCACGCGGGATCAGCACCACCGCCGAGGTCCCCCCGTAGGGCGAGGGCCGCAGGTGGACCCGGATGCCGTGCCGCAGGGCGAGCCGGCTGACCACGAACAGGCCCAGCCGGTCGGTGTCGGTGAGGTCGAACTCCTGCTCCTCCGAGAGCCGTTGGTTGATCTCCTCCAGGGCCTGCTCCCCGAGCCCGAGGCCCCGGTCGTCGATCTCCAGGCAGAAGCCGTGGGCCACCACCTCACCCTGGACGGTGACCTGGGTGTTCGGCGGGGAGTAGACCGTGGCGTTCTCGACCAGTTCGGCGATCAGGTGGATGACGTCCGCGACCGTGCTGCCGAGCAGGCCGGTGCCGGGGAACGGCCGGACGACCACCCGCGCGTAGTCCTCCACCTCGCTGACCGCCGCCCGGACCACGTCCACCATCCGGACCGGCTTGCGCCAGGCCCGGCCCGGCGAACCGCCGGCCAGGATGATCAGGCCCTCGGCGTGCCGCCGCATCCTGGTGGTCATGTGGTCGAGGCGGAACAGGTCCTCCAACTCGGCCGGGTCCGCCGCCCGGCGTTCCATGGCGTCCAGCAGGGTCAGCTGACGGTGCAGCAGCACCTGGCTGCGGCGGGCCAGGTTGACGAAGACCGCCGACACGCCCTTGCGCAGTTCGGCCTGCTCCACCGCGGCCTCGACGGCGGCCCGCTGCACCGCGTTGAGGGCCTGTCCGACCTGCCCGATCTCCGCCGGTCCCAGGTCCAGCGCGGGGGCCTCCGCGGCCACGTCCACCGCCTCGCCCTTGCGCAGCCGGAGCATCACCGAGGGCAGCCGGGCACCGGCCAGCTCCTGGGCGGCGTTGCGCAGGGTGATCAGCTCGCGCACCAGGCCGCGACCGATCCGGAAGGAGATCGCGATCGAGAGCACCACCGCGACCAGACCGATCAGACCGGCGATGCCGCCGCGCACCAGCTGGTGGATCGCGGCGGAGCGGGCGCGGTCGCCCAGGGTGGCGTCCAGCCGGGTGTTGAGACCCGCCAGCGAGGTCAGGGCGCCGTCGGCGGCGTCGCGCCAGGAGTTTTCGGAGAGCCGCTTCACCGCCTGGACGTGGTCGGGCGAGTCCTCGAAGAAGGCCTCCGCGCTGAGCAGCGCCAGCCAGTTGTTGCCGGCGCGCAGGTTGCGGTAGCCGCTCTGGTCCTGCGGGTCCAGCTCGTCGATGTAGACGTCGAACAGTGCCCGCTGGTTGTGCAGGCCGTCCAGCGCCTCCTGGACCATCAGCGAGTCGGGGTGGTCGGTGAGCCGCAGGCCCTCCATCGCCGCGTCCTCGCGGGACAGGTACTCCCGCGCCCGGACCAGCTCGGTCAGGAGCGTTCCCTGCCTGGGCAGTTGGCCGCTCTGCCGGCTCACGAAGGCGGACCGGAAGCTGAACACCGGATCGATCAGCGCGCTGTACTGGTCGATCACGTACGACCAGAAGTTCGCCGCGCGGGCCACCTGGCCTCGGATCGGGGCGAGCTGGTCGGCACCGCCGAGGATGTCCTGGAGCCGCTTGTTCTGGACGGCATCGAGCTTCTCCCCCTCCGGACCGTTCGCTTTGGTGCGCAGCGCCTCGAGGTCCCGGTCGGTGACGTCCTGTGCCCGGCGGTACGCCTCGGTGAGGGCGGCGGAGTCGCCGGCCGCGAGCGAGAGCACGGCCGCCCGGCGCTCCTCCTGGACATCCCGGGCGTACTGGTCCACGGACCCGCCGAAGGAGCGGTAGGCGGCGGCCACGCCCAGCTGCCGCCAGACGTCGCCGGTGGTCACCAGGGTCGCGTAGACCCAGAGACCGGTGAGGGCGACGATGGGCACCATGAGCAGCGCGATGATCTTCGCGCGGATCGAGCTGCGGCGCAGACGCATGGAGTCCTCGGTCGGGATGGCTCTCGGGCCTGGACGGTGATGACGGTACTTCGGCGGCGGTCGGGGTCGGTCGGGGCGCCGGTCATGGCACCGCACCATTCCGGACGTCAAGGCACACGCCGGACCACGTACGGGCCGCACGCCGGGCCATGTGCGATCTGCGCGAGCTTACTACTCACTGAGCGTCCGTTCGAAGGCTCGAATCCATTGTCCGGAGCCGGTCACCGCAATCCGCCCGTTTTGCCTGGTTGCATGCATTCTGTCCGAGTGGCGAGGGCAGCACCGCACACCTTGGCATGTGCCGGATCCGATTCGGCGCCGTCGCACCCCTGGGCAGCGCAGCGACGATCGGGTAGCTTCGCAGACCCACCGCACGCCGGGCCCGCCGGACCGGGCCACGGACCCGGTGCACGGCCGGGCCGGCACACCAGGATCAGGGCGATGGACGACGGGATCGGGGGCACCGTGCGCGAGTTCAGCAGCCCCCCGCTCGCCGCCCCGGCCACCGGCGGGCTGGCCGACTCGGTGTACGAGACGGCCGAGCGCACCCCCGGCCTGGTCCAGCTCTCCCGGCGGAAACCCTCCAGCGACCGTCAATCGCCGCCCGAGTGGTGCGATGTGACGAACATTCAGTTTCGCCAGGAGATCCTCGCACTGGCCAAGGGCCTGCTGGCCAGGGGCGTCCGGTTCGGCGACCGGGTCGCGCTGATGTCCTCCACCCGGTACGAGTGGACGTTGTTCGACTACGCGCTGTGGTCGATCGGCGCCATCCCCGTGCCGGTGTACCCGAGCTCGGCCGCCGAACAGGTGCGCTGGATCCTGGCGGAGACCCGCGCCGTCGCCTGCGTGGTGGAGAACGAGGACCACGCCATGACCATCGGCGCGGTCTGCGACGCGCTCCCCGACCTCACCGGCATCTGGCAGCTGGACCGCGGCTGCGTGGCCGAGCTGGTCGAGGACGGCCACGACGTACCCGAGGGCCTGGTGCACCGCGGTCGACTGGGGGTCACCCCCGACTCGGTCGCCACCGTCGTCTACACCTCGGGCACCACCGGTCGCCCCAAGGGCTGCCTGCTCACCCACGGCAACCTCGCCGCCGAGGCGGACGCCGCACTGGCCGGCTGGCACGAGCTTTTCCAGGACACCGGCGGCCTGGCGCCCGCAACACTGATGTTCCTGCCGCTGGCTCATATCTACGGCCGGATGGTGCAGATCACGGCAGTGCGCGGTGGCGTGCGGATCGGCCACCACGGCTCCCTCTCCCCCGACTCGCTGCTGCCCGCGCTCACCTCCTTCCGGCCGACCTACCTACATGCCGTGCCGTACGTCTTCGAGCGGATCCACCAGCGGGCCAGGGAGTCCGCCGAGCAGGCCGGCCGCGGCGAACTCTTCGCCCAGGCCGCCGAGGTCGCCGTCCAGTGGGCCGCCGCCCGCGAGCGGCGCGCCTTCGGACGCGGGCCCGGCCCCAGTGCCGCGCTGCGCCTGCGCCACAGCGCCTACGACCGGCTGGTGTACCAGCGGCTGCGCGCCGTACTGGGCGGCCGGGTCCGCAACGTGATCAGCGGAGGCTCCACCCTGGGCCGGGAGTTGGGGCTCTTCTTCGCGGGTGCCGGACTGACGGTGCACGAGGGGTACGGACTGACCGAGACCAGCGCCGCGATCACCGCCAACCCTCCGCACCGGGCCAAGGCGGGCACCGTCGGCCCACCGATGCCCGGCGCCTCGGTGGCGATCGCCGACGACGGCGAGGTCTGGGTACGCGGCGACACGGTCTTCGCCGGCTACCTCAACCACCCGCGCTGCACCCAGCAGGTCCTCCGGAACGGCTGGTTGGCCACCGGCGACCTCGGCACCCTGGACGAGGACGGCTACCTCAGCATCACCGGCCGCAAGAAGGACCTGATCGTCACCAGCAACGGCAAGAACGTCGCCCCCGCCACCCTGGAGGAACGCGTCCGGTCCCACCCGCTCGTCTCGCACTGCCTCGTGGTCGGCGACAACCGCCCCTACCTCACCGCCCTGATCACCCTCGACCCGCCCGCCCTCGCCCACTGGCTGACGATCCACGGCCGTGAACAGCTCGACATCCGGGACGCGTTGACCGACCAGGAGCTGCACGGCGAGATCCAGCGCGTCATCGCCACGGCCAACACCGCCGTCTCCCGCGCCGAGTCCATCCGCGCCTTCCGCCTGCTCCCGCACCAGTTCACCGTCGAACAGGGCCTGCTGACGCCCTCCCTCAAACTCCGCCGCCAGGCCATCCTCCAACTGCACGCGGACGACATCGACGAGCTGTACGCACCCTGAGCCGCCCTCCGGGCCGGACGGTCCGACCGGATGTCCGCGCCCTTCCCAACGAGACGCCCGGCCGCGCCCCGCCCCTCGTCCGGGGGTGGGGCACGGCCGAGGCCGACGCGGACCGGCCGCTCGGGCTACGGGCTGTTCGGGCCACCAGATGCTCGGACCGCCCCTCAGGCCGGCTGCCCGAGGTTGCGGTCAGGCCTGCCGCACCGGCTGCCGGTCAGACACCAGCGGAGAGGGCGGGCAGGTAGCCGCCGGCCTGGCCGCCCGCGTTCGGGTGGTAGCTCTCGTCGATCGGGAGCGTGGTGCTGTGCAGCCACTGCGTGCCGTTGCCGCAGATCTCGTGACCGCTGAACAGGCCGCGGACGTCCTCGAAGGTGAAGCCCGCGTTGGCGGCTCTCTTCGCGATGACGCCGTCGAGGGTGTCGGCCGCGCCGTTGATGGCCGCGCGCTTGGTGTCACCGATGCCGAAGATGCAGGTGCCGTTGATCTGGTAGAGGTGCGGGTAACCCAGCACCACCACATGGGCGTTGGGCGCCTTTCCGTGGATCGCCGAGTAGACCTGGTCGAGCTGGGCGGGCAGGGTGTTCTCCGCGTAGGCCTCCGCCGTCGAGACGGCGCTCAGGCAGGCGCTCTCGGTGTTCAGCACGCAGGTCTCCATGGTGCTGGCGAAGCCCGCGTCGTTGCCGCCGATGGTGATGCTCACCAGCGTGGTGGCCGAGTCGAGCCCGGAGAGCTGACTGTTCAGCACGTCACCGGTCCGCGCGCCCGAACAGGCCGCGAAGGTGAACGAGGACGCCCCGTGGGCGTTCTGCCAGAGGTAGGGGTACGCGTTGGTGCTGCGCTCGCAGCTGCCACTCTCACTGGTGTAACTGCCTGCGCCGACGCCGGAGGAGTAGGAGTCCCCCAGTGCGACGTAGTTGACGGTTGCTGCGCTGGCGGCGGTCGCGCCGACCAGGGTGGTGAGCGCGAGGAGACCGGCCAGAGCGGCTGCGGACACGGCACGAGCAGGGCGCATGGAGCACCTCCACAAAGGTGACGGGGGTCACATTTGTGATACCAGCCGGTAGGCAATTCGAACAGTGCTCATGCCAAGATTGTTGATGAACAATGTGCTTGTGACGTCGACAGATGAACCAGGCGTCAACTCTCGTCGACCTCAGGGACTTTCAGCGGACGACTTCGAGTTCGAATCCCTGGGCGTCGACCAGGTGCACGGCCGACCCGGTGTCCACCCGCAGCCGCCAGCCGGCTTCGAGCGCCACCGCCACGGCGTCCCGCGAACCGTGCACCGCAAGGTGGTTGAGCCCGGCACGCAGCCGCTGATGCCCGCCCGGCAGCAGCGCCGGCGACTGTTCCAGCACCACATAGCTGTCACCGAGCCGCCAGCTACGCCCGTTCACCCAGTGCTGGAACGGCTCGCAGCCGAGCGCCACCAGCACCGGCCCCCACTGCCGTTCGGCCTGTTCGAGGTCGTCGACCCACAGCTCCACGTGATGAATCAGGCCCACGCCCCACCCCTTCGATACCCGCACCGTTCGCCACCCCCGCCTGGTCAGCGAACGAAGAACGAACCGGACGGCGGGAGCTCCTCGATCGCCTCGTTGGCGGCGGCCGGCACACCCAGCTCGGCCACCGCGGTCGCCACCGCCGCGTGCGCCTGGCGCAGCCCCGTCTCGCCCCAGCCGAGCAGCTCGACCGCCAGCCCCGGGGCGACCAGCAGCCGCCGGTAGTGCCGGCCGGACGCCGGGTCGGGCGCGGTCGGCCCGACGGCGCGAAGAGCCGCGGCCATCCGCACCCGCGCGCACTCGTGGCCGCCGTTCGCCGACCCGACCCGGTCGTAGAGGTAGCCGAGGTAGTGCGCCGGGCCGATCACCGCCTGCGCCTCCTCGCCTGCCTCACGGGCCAGCGCAGCCGCGGGATCGCCGTCGTCCTCGGGCTCCAGCGAACCGCCCGGCAGGCTGACCACGCCGTCCCTCGGATTCACCAGCGTCAGCACCCGCCCGTCCGGCACGAAGAGCCAGCCCCAGGACTGCTTCACCGGCAGCCCGGCGGGCACCGCCTCCCCCGGCCGCCACGGCCAGCCCGCGTTGGGACGGCGCCGCACCCGGCCGAGCAGCTCGGAGATCTCCGCGCTGTACTCGATACTGCTCACTCGTCCCCCCTCCAGCGGTCGTGCCCGCGCCTCGTACGGCGCGCGGTCGGTTCGGGTCGGGGACGACCGGGCAGGAGGCCGCCCGGTGCGCTCCGACCTGTTGATCTTCCCCGAACACGCGGTCGATGAACAGTCCTGGCCGCCGCGCGGGGCATGCCGCAGAACCCTGCGGCATGGAACAACAGGGGGCGAACCGGAGACCGACGGAGGCTGAACGGCAGATCAGCCGACGCTCTCCTGGGTCATTCTGACGGCTCAGCGCCCGGCCTCACCCCCGCCGCCGGCCGCGTCGCCACCCTGTTCCCGGGTCGCCCAGCCCGACTCCCCCGCTCCGCCACCCGGCCCGGCCGCGTCGGGCACACCGGCCTCGCCGAGCACCCCGCGTTCGCCGATCGCATCACCGTCATCGGCCGGCCGCTGCGGCGGACCGCCCGCCCACCGGCCCCACTGGGACGGCAAGGGGAACCCCGCCCGGGCCGCCAGCCGCCCCGGCGGACCCTCCGCCCCCACTGCGACCAGCGCGGCCGCGGTCTCCACCACCGACATCGGCCGCAGCCACCCGTCCACCAGCACCCAGCCGAGCGCCTCGCGCCCACCGTCCGCCCTCGCCGGGCGGTACAGCAGCAACTCCCCGGCGCCGTGTCCGGCAACCGCCGCCGCGAGCGTGATGCAGAACGCCTCCACCTCCCGGCCGGAGGTGGTGAACGCCCCGGACTCCACCACCGGTTCGGCCCGCGCCGACAGCTGCTCCCCGTCCAGCAGGCCGACCGACCGCAGCACCAGCAGCTGCCGCCCCTCGCCCGCCCCGGCCCCGAGCGCCAGGTAGACCTCGGACACGTACTGCAGCACGGCGGCCAAGCGCTCCTCCGGCTGCTCCTCCAAGCCGACGGACATCAGCAGCACCGAACTACCGACGGAGATCCGCACCCTGGCGAGGTGGTCCGCCAGCAGCACCGGGAGCAGCTCGGCCAGCGGCTCGCCCCGGTAGACGAACGGCTCGCCCGCCAACTCCGGATCGGCGGCGTAGGCGACCCTGGCCACCGGGTCGTCCTGGGTCAGCAGGTGCTGCTCGCAGAAGTCGGCGAAGTCGAGCGGCTCCAGGACCCGGAGGTGCACCTCCAGCCCCTCACCGCGCAGGGCGCGCAGCTGGTTCTCCGTCCGGCGCAGGTAGTACCCGTAGTCGACGCCACCGAACAGGCCGTGCTCGCGCAGCCGCGCGAAGTCGGCCGGGTCGACGGCGACCGCGAGCGCCACCGGTTGCCGCAGCGCCCCGCCCGCACCCTGCCGCGGGCGCCCGCCGCCCCCGGTGCCCCGGGATCCGTCGGCCGGCCCGGTGGCGCCGCTCCCGGCACCCTGCCTCCGCCGCCCGGGGCCGTTCGTCTCCGCCCTCCCCGGCCCCGGCCGCCCCGTTCCCCGCCTCCGCGCCTCGGGCCCGCTCGGCATCGCCACCCTCGACCCGCCCGGCCCCGACGGGCTGGACTCCGAGCGGCTGCGCTTCGACCGCCTGTACTTCGACCGACTCGACATGGACGACATCGGACCCTCCCTCGGAACGACTGCCGGAGCGCCCACCGACGGCGGGCCACCGACACTCGCGACCATACAGAGCGTCACTGACAATCCACTCTCCGCAGCCGTCCCGGCCGGGCACCCCGCAGCGATCCGCCGCTCTTCGCCGGCCGACACGAGCGCCGAAACGCCAGAAGGCCCGGAGTGGACATCCACTCCGGGCCTTCTGTGCCGTGGGCCTAACAGGACTTGAACCTGTGGCCTCTTCCTTATCAGGGAAGCGCTCTAACCGTCTGAGCTATAGGCCCTTGCCGCACAGAGAGATTAGCTGACCTGCGGCCCATCTCCAAAACGCGTGCGGATCCCGACCCGCGGGTGAAAGCCGGTCGGACGTTCGGGGAAGTCCCGCCCCCAGCCAACCGGCCCCCACCCCTGCCCCGCCCCGTTCTCAAACCCCCACCACCAGGCCGCGGCCGCTACTCGGTGACCGCCGGACCGGGCATGCGCGCGGGGCCGCCCCCGGCGCACCCCTTCGAGATCCCCGCGAACGTCTGCGGCCCCGTCCCCGGTGCGGGTGGGAGCCCGATGACCACGACGGGCCGGGCATTGTCAGCGGCTCCTGTGATACTCGGAGCTGGTCGGCCGCACCCCGGGCCGGCCTCGCGCCGACTCGGAGGGAGCAGAAGTGGCGATCATGCGGGTGAGGGCCCTGCCGTGAGACTGCTGCACACCTCCGACTGGCACCTGGGCCGCTCGTTCCACCGGGAGAACCTGCACCAGGCCCAGCGCGCCTTCCTGGACCACCTGGTGGCAGTGGTCGAAGCGCGCCGGGTCGAGGCGGTGCTGGTCGCGGGCGATGTCTACGACCGGGCGCTGCCGGGGCTCGAGGCGGTGGCGCTCTTCGACGACGTGCTGCACCGGCTGGCCGACCTCGGGGTACCGACGGTCTTCATCAGCGGCAACCACGACTCGGCACGCAGGCTCGGGGTGGGCGCCGGTCTGATCGAGCGGGCCGGCATCCATCTGCGTACCGATCCGGACGGCTGCGCCGCCCCGGTGCTGCTGGCCGACGAGCACGGTCCGGTGGCGGTCTACGGGCTGCCGTACCTGGAGCCGGCGCTCACCCGGGAGCGGTTCGGGCTGGAGGCCGGCGGGCACACCGAGGTGCTGCGCGCGGCGATGGCGCGGGTCACGGCGGACCTGGCGGAGCGCCCCGCCGGCACCAGGGCGGTGGTGCTCGCACACGCCTTCGTCACGGGCGGCGAGCCGAGCGACAGCGAGCGGGACATCACCGTCGGCGGCGTGGCGAGCGTCCCGGCCTCGGTGTTCGACGGGGTGCACTACGCGGCGCTGGGCCATCTGCACGGCTGCCAGACCCTCGCCCCTCATCTGCGCTACAGCGGTTCCCCGCTGGCCTACTCCTTCTCCGAGACGGACCACCGCAAGACCATGTGGCTGGTCGACCTCGCGGCCGACGGCTCGGTCGAGGCCGAGCGGATCGACTGCCCGCAGCCGCGTCCGCTGGCCCGGATCAGAGGGCGGCTGGCCGAACTGCTGGCCGACGAGCGGCTCGCCGTGCACGAGCAGGCCTGGGTCCAGGCCACCCTCACCGACCCGGTCCGTCCGGCCAACCCGATGGAGGAGCTGCGGCGCCGCTTCCCGCACACCCTCCAGCTGCTGTTCGAACCCGAGCCCACTCCGGGCGAGGAGCGCGTCTCGTACGCGGACCGGGTCAGCGGCCGGGCGGACTCGGAGATCGCCGAGGGCTTCGTCCGGCACGTCCGCGGCGGCGGGCCGGACGAGCTGGAGCAGGGCTGGCTGCGGGAGGCCTTCGAGGCCGTGAGGCTGGCCGACGAGCGCGCGCGGGAGCTGCCCCGATGAGACTTCACCAGCTGACGCTCACCGCCTTCGGCCCGTTCGCCGGGACGGAGCAGGTGGACTTCGACCATCTCACCTCCGGCGGGCTCTTCCTGCTGCGCGGCGCCACGGGCGCCGGCAAGAGCAGCGTGCTGGACGCGGTCTGCTTCGCGCTCTACGGCGAGGTCCCCGGCGCCCGGCGGGGCAATCCGCTGCGCAGCGACCACGCCGAGCCGCTGCTGCCCACCGAGGTCCGTCTGGAGCTGACCCTGGGCGGGCGCCGACTGGAGATCACCCGCAGCCCCGAGCAGAAGCGTCCCAAGCGCCGCGGCACCGGCACCACGACCGAGAAGCCGCGGACCTTGCTGCGCGAGTGGTCCGCCGACCCCGGTGACGGTTCGCCGGGCTGGCGGGCCGTCAGCAGGTCGCACCAGGAGGCCGGAGAGGAGATCCGCCGGCTGATCGGCATGAGCCGCGACCAGTTCTGCCAGGTCGTCCTGCTCCCGCAGGGAGACTTCGCCCGCTTCCTGCGTGCCGACGCCGCGGACCGGGCGGCGCTGCTGCGGCAACTGTTCGACACCGGCCGGTTCGACCAGGTGGAGCGCTGGCTCGGCGAGCAGCGGCGCGCCCACGAGGCCGCCGTGCAGGGCGGGCGGCAGCGGCTGCGCGACCTCGTGGGCCGCGCACAGGAGGCGGCCGGCCCCGGCGCCGAGCCGCCGGACGGCTGGGTGCCCGACGAGGACACCGGGGCCCCGGCCTCGGCCGCCGGGTCGGCAGGGCTGGCGGCCGGGGCGCTCGGCTGGGCGGCGATCGTGCGCGGTGGTGCGGCGGAGCAGTTGGCGGTGGCTCGCTCGGCCGTGGCACTGGCCGAGGGATCCCATGCGGCGGCCCAGCAGCACCGGCAGTGGACGGACGAGCTGGCCGACCGTCAACGTCGACACCGAGCCGCAGCGTTGGAGGCGCACCGACTGCGCGACTTGGCCGATCTGCTCGCCGACGACGAGCGGCGGTTGGCCGCCGCCCAGGCCGCCCTGGGCGTGGAGTCGGTGCTGCGGCTGGGCGACAGCGCGTCCGCCGCCCTGCGCGCCGCTCGCCGGACCGAACACGAGCGCCGCGCCACCCTGTCCCGCCTCATCGCCCCCTCGCCCGAGTCGGGCGGCGACCACTCCGACGCCCGGCCGCCGGTCGACGTGTCCTTCTTCGCCCGCCCTGCCGCCAGCAGCTCCGCCGACCGCCGCGAGGCCTTCGGAGAGGCTCTCGGGGAGGCCGAACTGGCCGAGGCTGAGCGGAGGTTGCAGGCGCAGCTCGGACTGCTGGAGGCGGCGCGAGCCGATGAGCGACGGCAGGCCGAGCTGCGCCGGGAGCAGCACAAGCTCGCCGCCGACCGGGAGCGCGCCGACGAGCTCGTGGAGGAGGCCCAGGACTGGCTGCGGGACTTCGAGGAGCGACTCACAGCCCTCCAGGAAGAGCGTGAGGCGGCCCGGGTCGCCGGCGCCAGGGTCGAGCAACTGGACGCCCACTGCGCCGACTTGGGCCACCGCCTGGCAGCCGCCGGCCGGCGGGACGAACTGCGCACCAGAATGGCCGAGGCGGAGGGCGAGGTGTCGGTGCTGCGCGACCGGACGCAGGACGCCCGCGAGCACAGCCTGGAGCTGCGGGAGCGCCGACTCATCGGCATGGCGGCCGAGTTGGCGGGCCAGTTGTCCGCGGGTGCGGCCTGCCGGGTCTGCGGCTCCGAGGTGCATCCCGCCCCCGCGAAGCCGTCCGCAGCTCAGGTGAGCGCTGCGGACGAGGAGGCCGCCAGGGCTGTGCAGGGCCGGGCCGAGCGGGCACTGTCGGCGGCCGAGACGGCCCTGACGGCGCTGCGGGTCGAGGAGGCGGAGGCGTCCGGCGCCGCCGGTGCGCAGCAGGTCGCCGAGGTGCGGGCAGCACTGGCGGAGGCCGAGCGGGAGCGACGCTCGGCCGTCCGGGCGGCCGAGCGCCTCAGCGCGGTGGAGCAGCGGATCGACCGGCTGGCGGGCGAGCAGTCCCGGCGGCAGGCTCAGCTGCGGCAGGCCGGCGAGGACAGCGCGGCACTCGCCGGGCAGCTGAAGAAACTGGCCGAGGAGCAGCAGGAGTTGGGGCAGCGGGTGCACGCGGCCCGGGCCGGCGCCGCGTCGGTCGACGCCCGGGCCACCGGGCTGGCCGCGCTCGCGGAGGCCGTGGTCGCCGCACTGGCCGCCGTCCGGGATTCGGCCGCGGCCGAGTCCCGGTTGGCGGAGGCCGAACAGGAACTGGCCCGGACCAGCCTGGCGGCGGGCTTCGCCGCCCCCGGGGCGGCCCGCGCTGCGCTGCTGCCCGCCGCCGAGCGGACGGCCCTCAAGTCCCGGCTGGAGCAGCATCGCGCGGCCCTGGACGCGGTCGAACGGCAGCTGGCCGACCCCGAGTTGGTCGCGGCGGCGGCGCAGCCCGCGGTCGATCAGGAGGCCGCGAGGGCCCGCCTCCAGGCGGCAACGGCCCGGCTGAGGGCGGCTTCGGCGGCCGAGAGCGCGGCCGTCGAGCGCTGTGCGGCGCTGGCCCGGCTCGGCGGTGAGCTGGCGGCGCTCGCCGCCGAACTCGCCCCGGCGTTGGAGCTGTACGGGAGGATCAGCCGGCTGGCCGCTCTCGCCGCCGGCACCTCGCCGGAGAACACCCTGCGGATGCGGCTGGAGTCGTACGTCCTGGCGGCCCGGCTGGAGCAGGTGGCGCGGCGGGCGAGCGAGCGGCTGGTACGGATGTCCGGCGGCCGGTACACCCTCGTCCACAGCGACGACCGGGTCGCGGGCAACCGGCGCTCCGGCCTGGCCCTCCGGGTGGTGGATGCCTGGACGGGCGTCGCCAGGGACACCGCCACGCTCTCCGGCGGGGAGAGCTTCTTCGCCTCGCTCGCCCTGGCGCTCGGACTGGCCGACGTGGTCACGGACGAGGCGGGCGGGATGCCGCTGGACACCCTCTTCATCGACGAGGGCTTCGGCAGCCTCGACGAGCAGACGCTGGAGGAGGTGATGGACGTGCTGGACGGGCTGCGCGAGCGGAACCGGGCGGTCGGCATCGTGAGCCATGTCGCCGATCTGCGTTCCCGGATCCCCGGTCAGCTCCTGGTCCGCAAGGGCCGGCACGGCTCGACCTTGCACCTGGCCACCCGTACGGACGGCTAGGCCGGCCCGCTCTGGACGTGGGCCGGCCCGATTGGGACGGTGGGGACACGAAGTCGGCCCGGGCCGGCGCCCGTCGGCCGGTGCCGGCCCGGCCGTTCAGCCGGAGCAGGCGATGCGCTGGGCCTCCTGCCAGGTGCAGACGGGGCAGAAGGTGATCCCGGGGTGGTCGGCGGGCAGCTCGGTGGGGTCGCCGCACCGGACGCAGTCGGCGCGCGGCCCGGTGAGCGCCGGGTCGTGGGTGAGTGCCCGGACGGCGTCGCCGTCCGGGGCGAGTGCGCACTGCTGGGTTTCGTCCGCCATGCCGTCTTCCTACCCCGCGCGCCCGTCCCCGGGCAAACACGGACCGGACAGCGGGAGCAGCCGGGCGAGCGCCCGAAGACGCGGGGCCCTCCCGGTCATCCGCCCGCGCGGAGCGGGAGGCATCCGTGACGCGTCGAAGCCCGGCCCGCAGACCACCCCCGGGCCCGGGGCCGGTTGCGGCTCCCCCGCCGAGGGCGTGGGGAACCGCCCGGCCGGCCCGTCACGAGGCCGCGCGGTTCCCCGCAGCCGAGGGCCCTCCCGTCAGCCGAGGAAGGAAAGTCGGACCGTGCGGCGCGGGTTGTCCCCGTTGGTGTCGACCAGGACCACCGACTGCCAGACCCCGAGCGCGAGTTGGCCGCCGATGACCGGCAGGGTGGCGTGCGGGGCGACCAGCCCGGGAAGCACGTGGTCGCGCCCGTGTCCGGGACTGCCGTGGCGGTGGCGCCAGCGGCTGTCGGCGGGGAGCAGGTCACGCAGGGCCGCGAGCAGGTCGCCGTCGCTCCCGGCACCGGTCTCGATCACCGCGACCCCGGCGGTGGCGTGCGGGACGAAGACGTTCAGCAGACCGTCCCGTCCGGGGGCGGCCGTGTCCAGGAAGGCCGCACAGCGGTCGGTGATGTCGAGGGCGACCTCAGCGGTGCCGGTGGTGATCTCGAAGGTGATGGTGTGGAAGGTGTCCGCCATGGTGCCCATCCTTGCCCACTCCGCGCCGTCGCGGGCAACAGGGCTCGCCGTCCGCCGGGCCGGGGCCACCGGGCGGCCGGGGCCGCGCACACCTTCCGAAGCGCCGCCGGCCGGGCACGCCGGGCCGGCTACACCTGGCCGGGACCGGGCCGGGACGGCGGCCGTGCAGACCTGGTCAGTGTCCGGGCAGCACGACGACCCGACAGACCTCAGGTCCATCGGGTCGGGTCGACCGGGCCCGCGCCGGGCGGGCCTGGCACTCAGCCCCGGCTGCCGAACAGGCTCCGCTTCAGCCTGCGCAGCGGCGCCAGCAGCAGCACCCGGGTGGTGCGGCGGCGGGAAGCCTGGCCGGCCACGCCACGCGGCGTCAGCTCTCTTATCAGGCCCAGCGCCTCCGCCGTGTCCACCGTGGAGAGCGCCGGAGCGCCCAGCACCGACAGGTGGCGGTCGATCCGGCGGCCGGTCGCGCCGACGCCGCACTGGATCGCCGGCACCCGGGGCCGACTCCGTACTTGCATCTGTTCCATCTGTTTCCCACCCCTACGAGGCGCCAGGGCCGTGGCGAAGACTATCCGTGAGGGACGGCCTTCGCGCAACCGTCCTGGTGTTCTGCCACCGTACCGTGCGCGACTAACTGACGCTTCACCAGGATGCCGTGGCCTCGGTCACGAGTACGCATCGACCTGACGCATCGACGGGTGGGAAAATCCCGGGTCAGCCCGCCGACGGCCGGCCGGACCCGCCTTCCTTGTCATCTGAGGCGAATCCGGCTACTCACGGCGCGCGGGCCGGACGGGCCGCGCCGGGCGCACGACGGGCCCTCGGCCCGACAGCCCGGTCGGCGGGGCGAACAGGAAGGACGCCCCGACACCGGAGAGGCCCAGCCCGGTGAAGGAGACCAGGGCGAGCACGATCAGCCAGGACCCGGGCGAGGCCCAGCGCACCAGGCCGGCGTAGCGGAGCAGGCCGGCCAGTCCGAGGAGCCCGGTGCCGACCAGGGCCGCCATCCCGCTGCGCACCCGGCGCAGCTCGGCCTCCTGCCAGCCGAGCAGCAGGGCCACCCCGAAGGTGAGGCACCAGGCGCCGAGCACCCGCACGTCCAGGGCGCGCACCTGCCAGGGCCAGTCCCGGGCGAGGACGTCCGGCACAAGATAGAGCAGCAGTCCGCAGGCGGCGAAGACCAGTCCGTTGCCGATGATCGGCGCGGCGACCCACCAGGGCAGCCGGGGCGGCCGGGGCGCGGGCTGCCCGTTCCGCGCCCGCCAGCGCGTGTTGCGGCGCCACTGCGCGCCGAAGGCGATCAGCCCGAGGAGCGGTGCGGCGGCATGGCCCCCGAGCCAGACCCAGGCGGAGAGGACCGCGACGGCCCCACCCTGCGCCAGGTGGAGCGTGCCGTGTCCGAGCAGGCAAGCGCCGAGCGTCAGCAGCACCAGCAGCGAGCTGGCCGCCACCGCCACCCGGACCCGCACCCACTGCTCGGCGCACAGGGCCATGGCGAGCATCAGGCAGCTGCCGCCGTATCCCGCACCCAGCAGGGTCGCGGTGACGGGCGACATCCGCCAGGGGAAGAGGTCCACGGTGTGGCCGCTGAGCAGGGTGAGGTCGGCGGCGCCGTACCCGGCGACCAGCAACAGCGGGGCCAGCACCAGCCCCTGCAGCACTGGACTGACTGCCGGACCTGCGGTCGGCTGCGAGCGCACGGCGGCTCCTGGAGACAGCGGTGGACGGTCGGCAGTCGGGGCGACGGGAGCGCGGGATCGATGGGCATCCCCGTGAGACGTCCCGTCAATATAGGAGTCGATGCCTGGCCCGGCAATGGACCGGGCAATACTTCAGGAAATGAACACATCCGGGGGATTGACGCCCCTGCTTCCTACAAGCAGTATCTCTAGCAATGCGGGCGACCGGATCACACTCCCGGCGTCCTCCGGTCGGATGAATTCATTCCGGCTCATACGAGTTCGACAGCTGAAGAGCTTCCGGCATCAGCCGTGAGTCACTGTCCGACCACCTCGACGCTGCGGTGGTCTGGCTACGGATGGTGTACGGACCGGCGGCCGACCGTTGAGGGTCGGTCGGGCCGCCACCGGGCTGCCGGTGCCGCCGCTCGAACAGCGCGGCACCGGCGGTCGCCTTTCCAGCCGCTCCGGCGATGAGCGCCGCACGACGCCTTCCCACCGGGCCGAGCGCCCGATCCGCGAGCCGGATCCACGCCGGGGCGCCACCTCTCCGTTGCCTGAGCGTCACCGAAGACCCACTGTCCGTGCATCGAAGCTCACTACAGTGAAGTGAACGGTACCGATCGGTCTGCCGACTTCCCAGCGCCCAGCACCCATACCGGAGTGAATCCAGCGTGAGTCCCCTCCTGAGCATCGTGCTGCCAGTCCACGGGGTGGAGCCCTTCCTCCCCCGCTGCCTCGACTCGCTCGGAGTGGGTGACGCCAGAGCCGACGCGGCGGGCGCGGACACCGAGGTCGAGGTGATCGCGGTGGACGACCGCTCCCCCGACGGCTGCGGCGCGATCCTGGACGACCACGCGGCCCGTGACCCGCGCCTGCGGGTGCTGCACCTGGCCGAGAACCAGGGCCTGGGCGGCGCTCGCACCGCCGGTCTGGCCGAGGCGCGCGGCCGGTACGTCTGGTTCGTGGACAGCGACGACTGGCTGCCCGACGGCGCGCTGTCCGCCGTCCTCGCCGAGCTGCGCCGCGAGCAGGACACCGATCAGCCGGTGGACGTCCTGCTCACCGACTTCACCCACGTCTACCCGGACGGCTCCACCGAGCCCAACCCGTGGCGCCACGTACTGACCGGTTCCCCGCTCGCCGAGGGCTGCACCGCCCGCGAGCACCCCGGCCTGATGCAGACGGTGATGGCGGTGTGGAACAAGATCTTCCGGCGCGCGTTCCTTCAGGACTTGGACGTCTCCTTCGGCCGTGGCTACTACGAGGACATCTCCGTCACCTACCCGGCCCTGGTCGCCGCCCACCGACTGCGCTACCTCGACCGCCCCTGCTACACCTACCGGCGCGGCCGCCCCGGCGCGATCACCAACACCGCTTCTCCCAAGCACTCGGACGCCTTCGCCCAGTACGATGCGATCTTCGCCTTCCTCGACCGCCGGGGTATCGGCGCCACCGGCCAGGACGCGCTGCGCAACCTGGTCTTCGACCGCACCGTGAAGCAGGCCCTGACCATCTACGACACCCCCGGGCTGGTCCCGGCCGCACTGCGCGGCGACTTCTTCGACCGGATCGGCCGGCACTTCGACCGCCACCGCCCGCCCGGCTACCGCTACCCCGCCGGCGTGCGCGGCATCCAGTACCGCCTGGTGGCCACCGGCTCCCGGCTCACGTACAGCGAACTGCGGCGCACCAAGCGGATCCCGCGCTCGCTGCGCCGCCGGGCCAGGGCGATGGCGCCGACCGTCCGCAAGGGCGTGCGCAGCGGGGCCAGGTACGCGGCGTACAACACCTTCCGGCGGCTGCCGCTGGACGAGAACCTGGCCGTCTACGCCGCGTACTGGCACCGGGGTTACGCCTGCAACCCGGCCGCGATCTACGAGAAGGCGCGGGAGCTGGCCCCGCAGGTGCGGGGGGTCTGGGTGGTGGAGACCAGGGCGCAGGCGGCCACCCTGCCCGCCGGGGTGCCGTACGTCGTGGTGAACACCCCCGCGTACCTGCGGGTGATGGCGACCGCCAAGTACTTCGTCAACAACGTCAACTTCCCGCACACCATGGCCAAGCGGCCCGGCACGGTGCATGTGCAGACCCAGCACGGCACCCCGCTCAAGAGCATGGGCATGGACCTGCGCGAGTACCCGCTCGCGGCCGACGGGATGGACTTCGACCGGCTGCAGGAGGCCGTGGACCGCTGGGACTTCCTGGTCTCGCCCAACCCGCACACCAGCGAGCACTTCAGCCGCGCCTTCCCCGGCCGGTACGAGCTGCTGGAGACCGGGTACCCGCGCAACGACCGGCTCGCCGGCGCGACGGCCGCCGACGTGGCGGCGGTCCGCCGGAAGCTCGGGCTGGCCGAGGGGCAGCGGGTGGTGCTGTACGCACCGACGCACCGGGAGGCACAGGGCGGGTACGTACCGCTGCTGGACGTCGGCGAGTTGGCGTCCCGGCTCGGCCCCGGGTGCACGCTGCTGGTCCGTGCCCACTACTTCCACCGGGGCAGCGTCGGTGAGCCCGAGCTCGGCGGGGCGGCGGCGCGGGTCGTCGACGTCTCGGCGTACCCGGCGGTGGAGGACCTCTGCCTGGCCGCCGACGCGCTGGTCACCGACTACTCCTCGCTGATGTTCGACTATGCCGTGCTGGACCGCCCGATGGTGGTCTTCGCGCCGGACTGGGCCGAGTACCGCCGGGTGCGGGGGGTGTACTTCGACCTGCTCGCCGAGCCGCCGGGGGTGGTCGCCACCGAGACGGCCGAGGTCGCTCAGGCCCTGCGGAGCGGTGATCCGGCGCCGGGTGCGCGGGCGGCGTTCCGCGAGCGGTTCTGCCCCTGGGACGACGGGCGGGCCTCCGAGCGCGTGGTCCGCCGGATCTTCCCGGTCACGGTGGCACCCGCCGCGGAGCAGGGCGAGCCGGCTGAATCCCGGGAAGCCGCGCGGGACGGAAGGCGGAGGGCCGCACTGGCCGGCGGGTGAACTGATCATCTCCTCCGCCGACGCGTACAGCAGCGGCGGGAGCCCCGCGACGCTGATCACCTCGGGCGGCACCCGGACGCTCGGGACGAACGGCAGTATCCCGACCAGCACTCAGACCACGACCAGCAGGACGGCGCGGGGATCCTCCACCGCCGGGCCCCGGTGGCGACCGCTACGGCAAGCACGACAGCAGGACGGCGGTGACCCCGCTCATCGGACGCCCTTTCGGTAAACGGATCCCGACGCGGTACTGACGACTCGCTGACAGACCTGAGCGGGCCCCGGGTCCGGAGGGCCGACGCCGACGCGGCGTCACCCCCCTGATCATCGGTTTCGCGCACGACCATACGCAGCGCGTGACGAGGATCGCAGTGGTCGAACGACCTGTGCAGTGGACGGCCGACGGGGTTCATGACGTAATCTGCCGTCTGACCTCGGCCCAGTCACGAGTCCGGGGATGTCGGTCGGCCAGGGAGGGCCCATGCTCAACCTCATCACCAAGCTCGTGCTCAAGCCCGTGGCGAAGGCGATCTACCGCCCCGTCATCGAGGGGCTGGAGCACGTGCCGCGCAAGGGTGGGGTGATCCTGGCCAGCAACCACCTGTCCTTCATCGACAGCGTGGTCATCCCGCTGACCGCTCCGCGTCAGGTCTACTTCCTGGCCAAGGCCGAGTACTTCACCGGCACCGGCCTCAAGGGCGCGCTCTCCCGGGGCTTCTTCACCAGCGTCATCAACGCCGTCCCGGTCGAGCGCGGCACCTACCGCTCGGCGGCGGCCTCGCTGGAGCAGGCGCTGGGCATCCTGCAGCAGGGCAAGGCGTTCGGCATCTACCCCGAGGGCACCCGCTCGCTGGACGGCCGGCTGTACAAGGGCAAGACCGGTGTGGCCTGGCTGGCGCTGACCGCCGGCGTGCCGGTGGTGCCGGTGGCACTGGAGGGCCCGGCCGACATCCTGCCGGTCGGCAAGCGGATCCCCCGGCTGCGGAAGGTGACGGTCCGTTTCGGCGAGCCGCTGGACTTCTCCGCGCTGCACGGCCAGGCCCGCAACGCCAAGGCCCGCCGCCAGGTCACCGACGAGGTGATGGCGGCGATCCACGCGCTCTCCGGGCAGGAGCTGGCCGACACCTACAACGAGCGCCCGGCCGCGGCCTGACCGTTCGGCGCCTGACCCGGCAACGCCTCGCCGTTCAACGTCTCGCCGTCCAACGCCCTTCCGCCCACTGCCTGCCCGTTCACCGTCGGCACGCCCACCGAAGCGCCTTTCCCCGAAGGGCCGTTCGTCGGCGTACCGTCCGGGCGCCGGGCCGGCACCGGGTGCTCCCGGCGCAGCAGTGCCGCGTAACGACCGTCCAGGGCGAGCAGTTGCTCGTGGGTGCCCAGTTCGGCGATCCGGCCGCCGTCGAGGACGGCGATCTGGTCGGCGTGGCGGACGGTGGAGAGCCGGTGCGCGATGGTGATGGTCGTCCGGCCGACGGCGAGGGCGTCGATGGCCTGCTGGACGGCGCGTTCGGTCTGGTTGTCCAGCGCACTGGTGGCCTCGTCCAGGATCAGCACGGGCGGGTTGCGCAGGATGGTGCGGGCGATGGCCAGGCGCTGCTTCTCACCGCCGGAGAACCGGTAGCCCCGCTCGCCGACCACGGTGTCGTAGCCCTCGGGAAGGGCGGCGATCATGTGGTGGATCTGGGCCGCCTCGGCGGCGGCGACCAGTTCGGCGTCGGTGGCGTCCGGCTTGGCGAAGCGCAGGTTGTCGGCGACCGAGGCGTGGAAGAGGTACGTCTCCTGGGAGACCACGCCGACGGTCTCGGCCAGGGTCGCGAAGGAGAGTTCGCGGACGTCGGTGCCGTCGATGGCGACCCGGCCGCCGGTGACGTCGTAGAGCCTGGGCACCAGGTAGCTGAGCGAGGTCTTGCCGGATCCGGTCTCACCGACCACCGCCAGTGAGCTGCCCGCGGGCACCTTGAGGTCGATCCCGGCCAGGGTGGGCTGCGGCTGGTCGGGGTGGTAGCGGAACTCGACGTCCTCGAGGACGACGTCGCCGCGTACCCGGTCGAGCCGGACGGGGTGTCCGGGCTCCTGGATCTCCACCGGCAGGTCCAGGTACTCGAAGATCCGCTGGAACAGGGCGAGCGAGGTCTGGACGTCCACGCCGGTGGAGAGCAGGCTCACGGCCGGCCGGAGCAGGCCCTGCTGCAGCGAGACGAAGGCGACCAGGGTGCCGATCGAGACGATCGGCGCACCTTCGGCACTGGCGAGGCCGGCGGCCCAGTAGATGACGGCCGGCATCGCGGCCATCACGATCCCGATGGTGGACATCCGCCAGCGCCCGGCCATGCTGGAGCGGACCTCCAGCTTGGCCAGTTCGGCGGACTGCCCGGTGAACTCCAGGGAGAGCGAGTCGGATCGGCCCATGGTGCGGCCGAGCAGCACGCCGCTCACCGAGAGGGACTCCTGGACGGCCGAACTCATCACGGCGAGCTGCTTCTGCCGTTCACCGGTGATCCGCTTGCGCTCGTTGCCGACCCGGCGGCTGATCCAGACGAACACCGGGAGCAGCAGCAACGAGACCACCGTCAGCCGCCAGTCCAGCGCGACCATCGCGACCACGGTGGCGACCACGCTGGTGAGGTTGGAGACCAGCGAGGTAGCGGTGGAGGTGACGGTGGACTGCATGCCGCCGATGTCGTTGGCGATCCGGGACTGCACCTCGCCGGTCCGGGTGCGGGTGAAGAACGCCAGCGACATCCGCTGCAGGTGGCTGTAGACCGCGGTGCGGAGGTCGTGCATCACGTGCTGGCCCACGGTGGTGGAGATCAGCGTCTGCAGCACGTTGAAGATGCTGTTGACCACGGCGGCCGTGATCATGCCGAGCACCAGCAGGCTGAGCAGGCCGGTACGGCCCTGCGGGATGGCGGTGTCGAGCACCGCGCGGAGCAGGAACGGGGTCGCCACCGAGACCACGGCGGAGGCCGCGACCAGCAGCCCGACCAGGGCCAGGCGGCCCACGTACGGGCGGAACAGGGCGAGGATCCGGCGCACCTGGGCCGGGGGCCCGGGCTCGCCCTGGGCGCGTGGCGGCGGGGTCCAGTCGAGGCGGTCGGGCTTCAAGGGCGGCCTCCGCGGGGCACGGGAACGGACATGTTCCCCAGGGTATAGAGACGGACTCATAGTTAGCAAAGCTAATAATGAGGCTTGTCCTATTCCCGTGCGCCGTGACACGCCGCGAGATCCCGGGAAGCCACGCACGTACGCTCTGCGACGCGCAGTCCCGCGGCTGAGACAGCAGGTGGCCTACCGCGGCGCGTACGTCCTGGCCGCCTTGGAGGAGACGCCCCCGAGCCTGCCCGCGGGCAGCACCCGGCTGAGCGCCACGGCCGCCTTGTAGCGCCGGCTCGGGACGGAGAGGCTCCGCCCGCGCGCCAGGTCGCGCAGCGCCTCGTCCACCACGCGATCGGCGGAGAGCCAGGCCCAGGAGGGGATGTTGGAGGTGCCCATCCCGGCGCGCTCGTGGAACTCGGTCCGGGTGAAGCCCGGGCAGAGGGCCAGCAGGCGGACCCCGGTGCCGCCGAGCTCGCGGGCGATGCCCTGGGTGAAGCTGACCATCCAGGCCTTGCTCGCCCCGTAGGTGCCGCGCGGCACGAAGGCCGCGACCGAGGCGACGTTGACGATCCCGCCGAAGCCGCGCTCCTTCATGCCCGGGAGGGCGGCCATGGTCAGCCGCAGCACGGCTTCGATGTGCACCTTGACCATGTCCAGCTCGGCCTGCACCGGCACTTCGAGGAAGGTGCCCTTGTTGCCGAACCCGGCGTTGTTGACCAGGATGCCGACCGGCCGCTCGGCGTCGCGCAGCCGCTCCTCGACGGCGGCGATCCCCGCCTCGGCGGCCAGGTCCGCGGTCAGGGTCTCCACCTGGACGCCGTAGCGCTTGCCGAGGTCGGCGGCCGCGGCCCGCAGCCGTTCGGCGTCGCGGGCGACCAGGACCAGGTCGCGGCCGTCCTTGGCGAGGCGGCGGGCGAAGGCCGCGCCGATGCCGGCGGTGGCGCCGGTGATGAGGGCAGTCGTCATGCGCCGACCGTACTCGGTGCCGAGCGCCCTGCGACACATCGGGGCGCGGGGGTTCCGCTCCGTCATGAAGCTGGCCCCCGCGCCCCGGTGGGTGCGCGCCTACTCGACGGCGGCGCGGCGGGCGGCCGTGTCGGCGGCGCCGCCCGCGCCGACCGGGCGCAGCCGGGTGGCGGCGGTGGCCTTCAACCGCGGGGCCAGCCGGGCGACGTCGCGGGCGCCGACGGTGGCGATCAGGCCGGGCAGCACCCCTCGGACCGACTGCATGCCGCGGAGCCAGGCCTGGGCGTAGACGTGCGGGGAGCGGCGGGCGATCCCGGCGACCAGCCGGTCCACCGCCGGGGCCAGCGGGTAGGTCTTGTTGGCCGGCCAGGGCAGGCGGGAGCGCATCTGGGCCAGCACCGTGTCCTGGTCGGCGCCGCGCACCATGTCGGTGTCGGTCCAGCTCAGGTAGCCGACGCCGACCTTGACGCCCTGGTAGGCCACCTCGGCGCGCAGCGAGTGGGCGAAGGCCTCCACCCCGGCCTTGCTGGCGCAGTACGCGGCCATCAGCGGCGCCGGGGTGAGCGCGGCCAGCGAGGCGATCTGCAGCAGGTAGCCGCGGCTGAAGACCAGCGCGGGCAGGAAGGCGCGGGCGGTGGCCACACTGCCGAGCAGGTTGACCTCGATGACCCGCTCGAAGGCGCGCGGGTCGCTGTCCTGGAGCGGGCCGCCGAGGGCGATGCCGGCGTTGGCGACCACGGTGTCGATCCGCCCGTAGTGGTCCTGGATCTGCCGGGCGACGGCGCTCAGCGCGTCCAGGTCGGTGACGTCGGCCTCCCAGTACCGGGCATCGGGACCGCACTGGGCGGCGACCGCCTTCAGCTCCTCGGGCTCCAGGCCGACCAGGGCCACCCTGGCGCCGCGCTGGGCCAGCTTGCGCGCCAGCTGCGCACCGACCCCGCGGGCGGCTCCGGTGACGACCACGACCTGGACGGCGAGCGGCACGGTGGTACTCATGCGTTCACACTCCTGACGTCTGCGGTGGTGAAGTCGAAGGCCCGGCGGATCTCCGCGGCGACCTCGGCCGGGCGTTCCACGGGCGCCATGTGGCCGACGCCCGGGAGTTCCAGCAGCCCGCGCGGGTCGGGCAGCGCGGCCACGATCCGGCGCGCGTGCACCGGCGGGGTCAATCGGTCGCGGGTGCCGACGATCACCACGGTGGGCGCGGCCAGCTTGGCGAGCTGCGGACGGACGTCCAACTCGCCCAGTACCCGACCCCATCGGCGGCGGACGCCGGTCGGGCAGGCGTGCACCACCCGGGCGGTCGCCTCGACCCGGCCCGGCGGGGTGGCCGGGCCCATGACGCCGTACTTGAGCAGTGCCCTGCTGACCGGGGTCACCGGCCCGAGCGGCAGCCTGGACCGCAGGATCTGGTGGTGCAGGAGGCGCCGCAGCGCGGGCGGCCGCACCCCGGCCGGGACCACGTTCACCTCGGCCAGCAGATCGCTCGGACCGGTGCTGACCAGGACGGCGGCGGCAGTCCTGGCGGCCACTTCGCCGCGGTCGGCGGCGGCCATGACGGTCATCCCGCCCATGCTGTGCCCGGCCAGCACCGCCTGCTCCCCAGCCGGCACCAGCTCGACGAGGACCGCCTCCAGGTCGTCGGCGAGCTTGGCGGTGGAGTAGCCGGCGGCCGTCGGCGGGATGTCGCTGCGGCCGTGGCCGCGCTGGTCGTAAGCCACCACCCGGAACTCACCGGCGAGTTGGTGGATCACCGGGGCCCAGAAGGCGGTCGAGCAGGTCCAGCCGTGGGAGAGGACCACCGTCGGCGCCCCCTCGTGGCCGTACGCCTCGGCGTGGATCCAGTGGCCGTCGGCGGAGCGGATCCGGTACTCCTCGGTGGCTGCCGGGAGTGCGCAGTCGGCGGCCGTCATCCGCCGGTCGGTCCTCATGCGGCGACCTCCCGGGCCACGGGGGCGGTGCGCTTGAGGAGTTCGTACTCGGACAGGTCGACCCGGCGGGTGGCGCGGCGGAAGGCGCTGGTGCTGCCCGGCCAGGTGATGGTGTTGCGGCCCTGGGAGTCGAGGTACCAGCTGCGGCAGCCGCCGGTGTTCCAGACGGTGCGCCGCATCCGGTGCTGCACCTCGAGGTTCCAGTGCCGCTGGGCCCGGGCGGTGGGCTGCATCGCAGTGGCGCCGACCGCGTCCAGGGTCCGCAACGCGTCGATGACGTAGTTGAGCTGGGACTCGATCATCAGGATCATCGAGCTGTTGCCGAGGCCCGTGTTGGGCCCTATCACGAAGAAGAGGTTGGGGAAGCCGTGCACGGTGGACCCGCGCAGCGCCTCCATGCCGCCCTTCCACTCCTCGGCGAGGCTGTGCCCCTCGGTTCCGAACACCCGCTCCGCGATGGGGAGATCGGTGACGTGGAAGCCGGTGCCGAAGACGATCGCGTCCGCCTCGGCCTCGGTGCCGTCCGCGGCGACCAGGGTGGAGCCGCGCACCTCGGCCAGGCCGGAGGTGACCAGCCGGGCGTTGGGGGCGGCGAGCGCCGGGTAGTAGGTGTTGCTGAGCAGGATCCGCTTGCAGCCGATCCGGTAGTCGGGGGTCAGCCTGGCCCGCAACTCGGGGTCGGCGATGCCCCGTTCGAGGTTGCGCACGGCCATCCGCTGGACCAGGCGGAGCATTTCCGGTTGGCGGACGAAGGCGCCGACCTGGAGTTCGCGCATCGCGAAGACCGAGGCCCGGCGCAGCAGGCCGGTGGCGGGGATCCTGCCGTGCAGCCACTTCTCCAGGGCCGTGATCTCCCGGTCGGCACGCGGCAGCACCCAGGCGGGCGTGCGCTGGAAGACCGTCAGCTCCCCTACCGCGGGCTGGATCTCGGGGATGATCTGGGCGGCCGAGGCGCCGGTGCCGATCACCGCGACGCGCTTGCCCGTCAGGTCGTAGTCGTGGTCCCAGCGCGAGGAGTGGAAGACCCGGCCGGGGAACTCGGCGAGTCCCGGCACCTGGGGCAGCTTGGGGTCGGCCAGCGGTCCGGAGGCGGAGACGACGGCGTCGGCGGTCCAGCTTCCGGCGCGGGTGGTGACCCGCCAGCGGGTGTGCTCCCGCTCCCAGCGCAGTTCGGTGACCTCGGTGTGGAACCGCAGGTGCGGGCGGAGCCCGAAGACGTCGGCGACCTTCTCCAGGTAGGCGCGGATGTCCGGCTGCCGCGAGAAGCTGCGCGGCCACTCGGGGTTGGGCGCGAAGGAGAAGGAGTACAGGTGGGAGGGCACGTCGCAGGCGCAGCCCGGGTAGCTGTTGTCGCGCCAGGTGCCGCCGGCCGACCCGGCCCGTTCCAGGATGACGAAGTCGGTTATCCCGGCCCGGCGCAGGCGCACCCCGGCACCGAGGCCGCCGAAGCCGGAGCCGATCACGGCGACCCGGACGTGCGGGGTGGCGAGCGGGTCGTCGGGCGTGGACGGCTGCGTGCTGCGCTTCGGGCTGGATGCCATGCGGCGGCCTCCTGGTGCTGTGGGGCGACGGGAGTGCGGAACCATGGGGCGGGGGCGTCGAATCGGGCCGTTCGACCGGGCTGCCGTTGTGCTCGGCCGAGGAGTCCCCGGCCCGGAGTCAATCACGCCAGCAATCACTGGCACGATTGGCAGGGTAGCCCGTACCGGCGCTTCTCGGAAGACGACGGACCGCATCGATTGCCGCACCTCCGCCCTATGCTGAGCCGCGTGGCGGAGATCGAGAGCACAGGCAGCAGCGCCCCGCGCGAGTACCGGGTCGAGGAACTCGCCGAGGCCGCCGGTATCACCACGCGCACCCTGCGCTTCTACCGCGAGCGCAAGCTGCTGCCACCGCCGCGCAAGCAGGGCCGGATCGCCTGGTACGGCGAGGAGCACCTGGCCCGACTGCGCATGATCGCCGAACTGCTGGAGCGCGGGCACACCCTCGGCGGCATCAGCGAGCTGATCGGCGCGGGCGAGAGCGGCCGGGACGTCGCCGAGCTGATCGGGCTGCAGGCCGCCATCACCGAGCCGTGGTCGGACGAGACCCCGGTCCACCTCAGCTGGGCGGACCTCGCCAGGGCCTTCGGGGACCAGCTGAGCGACGCCAACACCGCCGAGTCCATCGCCCAGGGCTACATCACCGTCCAGGAGGACGGCATCACCCACATCAGCCGCCGCCTGATGGACGCCACCGTCTCCTTGGTCGCCGAGGGCGTCCCGCTGGCAGCCGTGCTGGCCGCCAGCCGCCGGGCGCAGGAGTACGCGGATGCCGTCGCCGAGGTCTTCACGGCCCTGATCAAGGACGAACTGCTCGGCGCGCTCAGCTGCGCGGCGGACCTGCCGCCCGGCGAAGCCGCCCGGCTGACCGAGCAGATCCGCCGGATCCGCCCGCTCGCCCGCACCGTCGCGGACGCCCAGTTCGCCCTGGCCATGGACCGGCGGGTGCACACCGAGTACGACGCGCTGCTGAGCCGGCACAGGGAGCAGCCCCGGGAGAGCTGAGCGGGCGCCCGCGCCCGGCTCCGCACCTCATTGGCCGTCACACGCCACGGCTCCCCGACGGCCGCCCGGGCCGCCACCCCGGGACCGGCGCGAACCATGATCGCACGAACGTGCGAGAGTGGTAGCAGTGGAAGGGAGCACGCGGGTGCTTATGGAGAAGGTGGCGGAGATACTCGCCGAGGCGTCGGCCGAAGCGGTCGAGCCACGCTTCCGGGCACTGACCGACGGCGAGGTCATGGAGAAGGGCCCCGGGGACCTGGTGACCGTCGCCGACCGCGAGGCCGAGGTGATCATCTCCCGCCGGCTGCGCGAGCTGCTCCCCGTCCCCGTGGTCGGCGAGGAGGCGGTGGCCGCCGACCCGTCGCTGGCCCGGGCTCTGGTCGAGGAGCCGGCGGCCTGGCTGGTCGACCCGGTGGACGGGACCTCCAACTTCGTCGCGGGCCGCCCGGACTTCGCCGTGATGGCCTCGCTGGTCCGCTCCGGGCAGACCGTCGCCGCCTGGATCTGGCAGCCGATCACCAAGGCCGCCTACAGCGCCGAACTCGGCTCGGGCGCCTGGCGGAACGGCTCCCGACTGGTCCGCCGCCCCGCCGACGACGCGCCCGAGAAGTGGCGCGGCACCATCAAGAGCCGCTGTCTCGACCCGCTCGAGCACCACCGGTTGCAGACCAACGCCCGGGCCTTCGGCCGGACCTCCGAGGGCCTGCGCTCGGCCGGAATGGAGTACCCGCTGATCGCCGAGGGCGAGCAGGAGTTCATCCTGTACTGGCGCACGCTGCCCTGGGACCACGCCCCCGGCTCGCTGCTGATCACCGAGTCCGGCGGCGTCTCCGCCCGGCTGAGCGGCTCCCCGTACCACCCCGACCCGCCCGGCGGCGAGGACGGCCTGCTGGTCGCCTCCGACCCGGCGGTGTGGGAGCACACCCGGCGAGTACTCCTCGGCCGCTGTCCAGCCGTCTAACTCCCGTCTCGGCCAATGGATCTGACCATCGATCAGCCATCCGTCTCCCGGCCGGCTCGGACCACCGCCTTGAGCAGCGCCGCGAGGTCGGCCTCCGTGGTGTTCGGATTGAGCAGGGTGAGCTTCAGCCGCACCCGGCCCGGGCCCGTACCCGGCAGTTCGGTGCGGCCCACCACGGCCCGGCCCTCGCGGAGCAGCAGCCGGCGCAGCTCGGCGTTGACGCGGTCCGCCACCCGCGGATCGGCGGTGGCGGGACGGTAGCGGAAGACCACGGTGCTGAGGATCGGTTCGCAGTGCAGCTCGAGGGCCGGTTCGGCACGGACCGACGCGGCGGCGGAGTGGGCCAGTTCATGGCAGCGGTCGACGAGTCGGCCGAGGCCTGACCGGCCGAAGGTCCGCAGGGTGACGGCGATCTTGAAGGCGTCGGCCCGCCGGGTGGTGCGCAGCGAGCGGCCGAGCAGACTCGGATAGCCGGCCTCCTCGTCGTCGGAGGGGTTTAGGTAGACGGCGCGGCGGGCGAGCGAGGCGTACGTCTCGGCCCGGCGGACCAGGAAGATCCCGGCGGCGGTGGGCTGCCAGCCCAGCTTGTGCCAGTCCAGCGCGACGGAGTCGGCGCGGGCGATGCCGTCCAGCAGCGGGGCGAGGCGGTCGGAGAGCAGTGCGCCGCCGCCGTACGCCGCGTCCACGTGCAGCCAGCTGCCGTACCGGGCAGCCAGGTCGGCGATCGGGTGCAGTGGGTCCACCGCGCCGGTGTCCGTCGTCCCGGCGGTGGCGACGACGGCGATCGGCCGCGCCCCGTCCGCCACCGCATCGGCCAGGGCGGCGGCGAGGCGGCCGACGTCCATCCGCAGCTCGCGGTCGACGGGGACGGCCGTCACCGCCCGCTCGCCGAGGCCGAGCAGGGCGGCGGCGCGCTGGATGGAGAAGTGCGCCGCCTCGGAGGCGAAGATCCGGGGGCGTACGCCGGCGGGCAAGCCGTCCAGCTCCACGCTGCAGGCACCGGCGAGCGCATGGTCGCGCGCCAGCATCAGGCCCATCAGGTTGGACTCGGTGCCTCCCGAGGTGAGCACCCCGGCGGCCTCCTCGGGCCGGTAGCCGACCAGTTCGGCGAGTTCGGCGAGCAGCGCGGTCTCCAGGGCGGTGGCGGCGGGCGCCTGGTCCCAGGAGTCCAGCGAGGGGTTGAGGGCGCTGACCGCGAGGTCGGCGGCGACCGCGACGGCCAGCGGCGGTCCGTGCAGATGCGCCGCGCAGGACGGGTCGGCGGGGTCGGCGCTGCCGTACGCGAGCAGTTCGGCCAGCCGCGGCAGGGCGCCCTCGTCGATCTCCGCGCCGTCCTGGACGTACCGGAAGACGCCCTCGAACTGCCGGGCCAGTGCCCTCGGCCCACCGGCCGGGATCGGCCCGCCACGGCGTGCGGCGCCCACCTCCAGGGCGGACAGGGCCAGTTCGACCAGTTCGCGCAGGGCCGCTGGTCCGCGCGTCCCGCCGGAGAGCGGCACCCGGTAGTCGGTGAGCTTCATGCCGACTCCCCGTCGGCGTCGTCGTCGGCGCTCGCGGCGGCCTCGATCGCGTCGGCGAGCCGGTCGAGTACCGCCTCGACCTGTTCGTCGGTGATGGTCAGCGGCGGCAGCAGGCGCAGCACCGCGCCGTGGCGTCCGCCGAGTTCGACGATCAGGCCCCGCCGCAGGCAGGCCGCCCGGACCCGGACGGCCAGCCGCGGGTCGGCCGGGTGGGCGCCGCAGGAGTCCACCGCCCGGCTCGGGTCGACGAGTTCCAGGCCGAGCATCAGCCCTCGCCCCCGGACGTCCCCGATCACCGGCAGCCGGCCCTGGAGTCGGCGCAGCCGCTCCGAGATCCGGGCCCCCAGCAGCGCCGCCCGTTCGGCCAGCCCGCTGGCGGCCACGAAGCGCAGGGTCGCGGCCCCGGCGGCCATCGCGAGCGTGTTGCCCCGGAAGGTGCCGGTGTGCGCGCCGGGGCGCCAACTGTCGTACTGCGCGCGGTAGACCACCACGGCGAGCGGCAGGCTGCCGCCGATCGCCTTGGAGAGCACCATGGCGTCCGGCACGATACCGCTGTGCTCGACCGCCCACATCGCGCCGGTCCGGCCGACCCCGGTCTGCACCTCGTCCACGATCAGCGGGATGCCACGTTCCGCCGTGATCCGCCGCATTTCGCGCAGCCAGTCGTCCGGCGCGGGCACCACCCCGCCCTCGCCCTGCACCACCTCCAGGATCATCGCCGCGGGCGGCAGCACCCCGCCCAGCGGGTCGTCCAGCAGCCGCTCGGCGTACGCCACCCCCAGCCGCGCGCCGCGCTCACCGGACCCGAACGGACAGCGATAGGCATACGGGTACGGCAGTCTGGTGACCTCTCCCCCGCCGGGCAGCGGTGACTTGATGCCGACGTTGCCGGTGACCGCCAGCGCGCCCGCCGTCATGCCGTGGTACGCCCCGGTGAAGGCGAGCGCCCCGCGCCGCCCGGTGGCGGTCTGCATCAGCTTGAGCGCGGCCTCGACCGCGTCCGTCCCGGCGGGGCCGCAGAAGTGCACCCGCGCCTGGTCGGCGAACTCCCGCGGCAGGCTCTCGAGCAGGGCGGTGGTGAAGTCGTCCTTCTCGGCGGTGGCGAGGTCGAGCAGGTGCAGCGGGGCACCGCTGTCCAGGGTGCGCCTGATCGCCTCCAGCACCACCGGGTGGTTGTGGCCGAGCGCCAGCGTGCCCGCGCCGGAGAGGCAGTCGAGGTAGCGCCGCCCGTCCGCCCCCTCGACGGTCATCCCGTTGGCGCGCACCGGAACGATCGGGAACGAGCGCGCGTACGTACGGGCGGCCGACTCGCGAAGGCGCTGGCGGCGGAGGATCCCGTCACCGGCCACGGGCCCGGTGGTGCGCGCGGTCGGCCCGGCGGTGTGGGCGGTCAGGGTCACGAAGGACTCCCCAAGTGAGGTTAGGTAAGCCTAACTTTACTCGCCTGGGGAGTCCGGTCCGCCCGCCGCCCCGAACTTCACCCGGTCGGGTGGTGCGCTCTCACTCCCCCAACGACCGGGCCGTCACCGAGGTCACGTACGCTCCCGCCGTAGACCCCCGAGCCCCGAGCGCGAGGAGCCGCAGATGACCGGCCCAGCCGAACCGCCGAACCGAGCCGAGGCCGGACGGGCCGCACGCGAGCACGCCCGGGAGTTCTTCGCCGTCCGCGCCGCCGACTGGGACCAGCGGTTCCGCGACGACGGCCCGCGCTACGCCGCCGCCATCGCCGCACTCGGCCTCGCCCCGGGCTACTTCGTGCTCGACGCGGGCTGCGGCACCGGCCGGGCGCTCCCCCACCTGCGGGCCGCCGTCGGTCCGCACGGCACCGTCCTCGGCCTGGACCTCACCCCCGAGATGCTCGAACAGGCCCGCACCCACCACGCCGTGGCCGGACTCGTCAACGGCGACGTCTGCCGACTGCCGCTTCGCGACGGCACGTTGGACGCCGTCTTCGGCGCCGGCCTGATCTCCCACCTGCCCGACCCGGCCGCCAACCTGCGCGAACTCGCCCGGGCCACCCGCCCCGGCGGCACCCTCGCCCTCTACCACCCGATCGGCCGCGCCGCGCTCGCCGCCCGCCAGGGCCGCCGGATCACCCCCGACGACCTCCGGGCCGAGCCCAACCTCCGCCCCCTGCTCGCCGGTTCGGGCTGGCACCTCACCTCCTACACCGACACCGACGAGCGCTACCTCGCACTCGCCTCCCGCTCGGCCTGACCCCGGAGTGGGGACGGCTCGGTGTGCCGCTCCGGCACACCGGCGGCCGGCCGCCGCCGCCCGACCACCAGCACCCAGCCCGCGATCGCCGCGACGAGCACCATCCCGAGGCCGGCCACCGCCAGGGTGTTCCGGGCGCCGATCGCCGCGCTGAGCGGACCGCCGAGGGCGGCACCCAGCGGGGCGGCGGTCAGCAGCACCGCGCTCCGGAACGCGAGTATCGTGGTCAACCAGCCCTCCGGCGTACGGTTCTGGAACAGACTGAGACAGAGCGCGCTGTACGGGCCGTAGATCACCCCGCCGAGGGTGAACGCCCCGAGCGAGACGACCGCCGGCGCGTCGAGTGCGAACGGCAGCAGGATGACCCCGTGCCCGGCGACGATCCCGAGGACCACCGGCCACAGCGGCAGCCTGCGCAGGGCGCCGACCGCCAGCGCACCGGCGATCGCGCCGGCCCCGAACACCGCCCAGTACAGGCCGAGCATCCCGGCGCCGGCCCCGAGGTCGCCCTTCACGAACAGCGGCAGCGCCACCTCCACCGGCCCCCAGCACACGTTCAGGAACCAGGTGACGGCCAGCAGGCCGAGCAACTCCGGCCTCCGGCGCAGCAGTTGCCAGGCCCGGCCGACGGGCTGACCGGGCGCTCGCCCGGCCGAGGGGGCGGCTGGCGGACCGCCCAGCAGGCCGGTCCCAAGCGCCAGGACGGCGAAGCTCAGGGCGTCCAGGCCGATGATCCAGGCGGGGCCGACGGCGGCGGCGAGCAGACCGGCGAGCGCCGGACCGGCGATGGTGGACGCCCAGCCGCTGGTGCTGAGCAGCGCGTTGGCGGCCAGCCGCTCCTCCTCCGGCACCAGTTCGGCGACCAGCGCGTACTTGGCGGCACCGCCCCAGGCGTGCAGCAGCGACGAGGCGGCGAGCAGGACGGTGTAGCACACCGGGTCCAGCAGCCCGCCGGCCGACGCCAGCGGCACACAGCCCAGGAACACCGCCCGCAGCGTGCTGTTGGCACACAGCAGCCGACGCGCGGGCAGGCGGCGGACCCAGCGTCCGAACAGCAGCGCACCCACGGCGCCGGGCAGGGAGTAGGCGGCGAGCGCGATACCGAGCACCGGACCCGACCCGCCGGGCGGCGCGATCCGGACGGCGAGCCACGCCACGGCCACCACGCTCATGCCGTCGCCCAGGTCGGATGCCAGCAACGCCGGTAACAGACGCCTGAACCGGCGCAGCATCAGAAGGTCGCGGTACTGCCTGGGTATCAGCCGGTCCGGCCGTCGGAGGAACATGGGCGCAGGTTCGCAGTTCAACCGCGCTTGAAGTCAACTCCGCCGGCAGCCGGACCCGACGGACGGCGCCTGTTCCGTCGGATCCGGTCATCGGGCCGGACCCGGGTCGAACCCATCAGGTCCAGCTCATCGATCACACAAGGCGGGTGTCCGCGTAGGTGAGGATCGCCTCGCGCTGGTACTCGGCCAGGCCGGTGGCGATGGTCTCGTAGGCGGCCCGCCAGTGGTCGTTGTCCACGACGCTGCGGCCGATCGCCCGGAACTCCTCCGCGCTCACCGGGCGGACCTCGGTGAACGCCCGGTACTGGCCGTCGATCTCGGCCTGGACCTCCGGGTCGGTGACCGGCGTCCCGGCGACCATGAACTCCGCCATCCGGACCATCACGGCCGTCCGCTCGCGCTGGCCCCGCTCGGCCTCGGCCAGGGTGGTCGAGGCCGCCAGCCGTTCGGCCTGCTCGGCCCACTCCGGGAAGTCGGTGCGCAGGTCGGCGTCGATCCGTGCGGTGTCGAAACCCTCGAACAGGTTCTCCGGGCGGTTGATCTCAGGCATGGTGCCTTCCTTCCTGGTCCTCTGCAGTTCGACGATGGTGCGGGCGACGGTCCGGGCGAGGGTGTCGAGGCGCTTGCGCTCCTCGACCAGCCGCTGGTGGTGGCTGCGCAGCAGCTCCAGTTCGTCCACCTGCGCGCTGAGGATCCCCCCGATCTCGGTCAGACCGAGGCCCAACTCCCTCAGCAGCAGGATCTGCTGCAGCCGCAGCAACTGGCCATCCTCGTAGTAGCGGTGGCCGTTGCCGCCCACGAACGCGGGCCGCAGCAGTCCGATCTGGTCGTAGTGCCGCAGCGCCCGAGCCGTCACCCCCGACATCCGGGCGACCTCAGCAATCGGCCAGGCCATCACCCGCCCCTTTCACCGTGTGTCTCGCGGCCGGGTTCTCCCGGCCACGTCCCAGACGTTATGCGTTGACGCTGCGGCAGCTTCAAGTGCGGGAATCCCGGTGATCCGAGGTCACCTGACTGCGGATTACGCGTACGCGGTGCTGCGCTCTGGCAGCCCTCGGGACGCGGTAGAGAAGATCGACGAGAAGCTGGCGGCGCGGATTGAGCGTCAGGACATCTTGAAACGACCCGTCCCGCCGCACCTCTGGTTGATCCTCGATGAAGCCGTTCTGCGTCGTCCGGTGGATGGTCCAGAGGTTATGAAGGCACAACTTGATCACGTGCTCTCGGTGGCTCAACGTCCGAACGTCGTGGTCCAGGTACTCCCCTTCGCGAGCGGCGCGCATCCTGCGATGGGCGGCTCGCTGACCATACTCACGCTCGCGAACGGCACAGAGGCGGCATACATGGAGGGCAGCCACACGGGACACCTTGAGGAAGACGCGGAAGCTGTCAGGGGGTTCCGGCTGTCCTACGATCTGATCAAGGCTTCGGCCTTGCCGCCGGACGAGTCAACGGCGGTGATCAAGACCGCGATGGAGGACTACGCAAGATGCGCATCCCCGACCTGAGCGCCGCCACATGGCGCAAGAGCACTTACAGCAATGGCGACGGGGGACAGTGCATCGAGGTGGCTGATGGCTTCTCCGGCATTGTTCCTGTCCGTGACTCCAAGGACCCCAACGGCCCGGCGCTGGTCTTCCCGTCCGAGGCGTGGTCGGCGTTCGTCGCCGGGGTCAGGGCAGGGGACTTCCCTGTCGTCTGACCGACCGGCCGCGCCACTCACCGCCCCGGCAGGGACCACCCGGCTGGGGCTGTGGTGCGTCATGGGACGGGACAGGGTCCGCTGAACTGCGGAAACGGTTCAGGGTCCAACGACACTCGACAGGCGATCCCAATGTTCTCGCGCGGCCCCGTCCCCCTCCGGGCGTAGGCCGGGTCCACCCCGAAGCGGACGTCTCGGTCCGCCTGTGAGGGGACGTCAGGCGATGCCCTCACGATCTACCGTCCTTGCCATGACCAGAATTCGTCGCACCGCCGCTGCCGCCGCGCTCGCGCTCCTCCTGCCGCTCCCGATCGCCGGGATGGCCTCCGCCACACCCTCCGCCACCGCTTCCGTGGCGGCCGCGCACACGGCCCCGAACGTCTTCGCCTCGCCCGAACTGCCCCGCCCGACCGGCCCGCACGCCGTCGGCCGCGACATCCTGCACCTCGTCGACCAGGACCGCCCGGACCCCTGGGTGCCCTCCGCCGGCCCCCGCCAACTCATGGTCTCGATGTACTACCCCGCCCACCCCGGCACCGGCGGACCGGCCCCCTACATGACCACGGAGGAGGCCCGGCTGTTCCTGAAGGCCAAGAACGCCGAGTCCTTCCCGCCCGAGCTGCTCACCGGCACCCGCACCTGGGCACACACCGACGCCCGTCCCGAGCACGGCAGGTTCCCGCTGGTGGTGCTCTCCCCCGGAATGACGCTGCCGCGCGCCACTCTCACCGGCCTCGCCGAGGACCTGGCCAGCCGGGGCTACGTGGTCGCGCTGGTCGACCACACCTACGAGGCGGCCGGCATCACCTTCCCCGACGGGCAGACGATCCCCTGCGGCCAGGTCTGCGACACTCCCCCAGCGGGCGGGCCGGGGGAGGTGTCCCAGAGCCGGGCCAAGGACGTCTCCTTCGTGCTCGACGAGTTGACCGGGCGCCACCCGGCCTGGCGGTACGCCCGCATGATCGACCCGAACCGGATCGGCATGGCCGGCCACTCCATCGGCGGCGACGCCGCCTCCGTGGCCATGGCCGACGACGACCGGATCCGGGCCGGGGTGAACATGGACGGCAGCTTCTGGGCACCCGACCCGGCCACCGGTCTGCACGGCCGCCCCTTCCTGCTGCTCGGCGAGCAGGAGGACCACCCCGCCGGTGGCGGGGACACCAGTTGGGACAAGGCCTGGGCCAACCTGGACGGCTGGAAGCGCTGGCTGGCCGTCACCGGTGCCGACCACGGCAGCTTCACCGACATGGACGTCCTCGCCGCGGCTGCTGGAAAGCCGACCCCCAACGGGATCCCCCCGCACCGCTCGGAGGAGATCACCCGCAGCTACGTCGCGGCCTTCTTCGACCTCCAGCTCAAGGGCATACCGCAACCGCTGCTCGACGGCCCGTCCCCCGCCAACCCCGAAGTCACCTTCCAGCACCCGTGATCCTGCCACCGCCCCCGTGACCGCCGCCGGGCGGGCCACCACCTCGGCCCGCCCGGCGGCCCGAACAGCGGACGCAGGCCCGACCGCAGACGTGACAGCGATGTCCGCCACTGAGTGGACGTCAGACCGCGGCCTGGTCATCTACCGTCCTTGCCATGACCAGAATTCGTCGCACCGCCGCAGCCGTCGCGCTCGCGCTCCTCCTGCCGCTCCCGATCGCCGGGATGGCCTCCGCCGCACCCTCCGCCAGCGCTCCCATAGCGGCCGCGCACACCGCCCCGAAGGCGTTCACCACGCCCGAACTGCCCCGCCCGACGGGCCCGCACGCGGCCGGCCGCGACATCCTGCACCTCGTCGATCAGGACCGCCCGGACCCCTGGGTGCCCTCCGCCGGCCCCCGCCAGCTCATGGTCTCGATGTACTACCCCGCCCACCCCGGCACCGGCGGACCGGCCCCCTACATGACCGCCGAAGAAGCCCGGCTCCAGCTGAAGCTGATGCTCCCGAACTCCGACTACCCGCCCCAGCTGCTCGCCAACACCCGCACCCGGGCACACGCCGGCGCCCGCCCGGAACACGGCAGGTTCCCGCTGGTGGTGCTCTCCCCCGGATTCGCCATGTCACGCTCCACTCTCACCGGCCTCGCCGAGGACCTGGCCAGCCGGGGCTACGTGGTCGCACTGGTCGACCACACCTACGAGGCGGCCGGCATCACCTTCCCCGACGGGCGGACCCTGGCCTGCGCCATCTGCGACACGCCTCCCGCCGGCTGGCCCGGGACGGTGTCCGCGAGCCGAGCGAAGGACATCTCCTTCGTGCTCGACGAGTTGACCGGGCGTCACCCGGCCTGGCGGTACGCCCGCATGATCGACCCGAACCGGATCGGCATGGCCGGCCACTCCATCGGCGGCGACGCCACCTCCGTGGCCATGGCCGCCGACGACCGGATCCGGGCCGGAGTGAACATGGACGGCCACTTCAATGCGACGGAGCCGGCCACGGGCATGCACGGCCGCCCCTTCCTGCTGATCGACAAGCTGGCGGACCACCCCGCCGGTGGCGGGGACACCAGTTGGGACAAGGCCTGGGCCAACCTGGACGGCTGGAAACGCTGGCTCACCGTCACCGGCGCCGACCACACCAGCTTCACCGACGCGGACGTGCTGGGCGCCGCCATGGGCATCCCCACCCCCAACGGGCTCCCCGCGCCCCGCTCGGAGGAGATCACCCGCAGCTACGTCGGCGCCTTCTTCGACCTCCAGCTCAAGGGCATACCGCAACCGCTGCTCGACGGCCCGTCCCCCGCCAACCCCGAAGTCGCCTTCCAGCACCCGTGATCCCGCCACCGACCCCGTGACCGCCGCCGGGCGGGCCACCACCTCGGCCCGCCCGGCGCTACGCGCTACGGGCCGGAGCGCTGCGGAGCGATCCGGTAACAGAGTTCCGGGCGGCCCACCTGGCCGTACTGGGGCTCGCGGACCGCGAGGCCGATGTCGACCAGGTGTTCCAGGTAGCGGCGGGCGGTGATCCGGGAGACTCCGGCGGCGGCGCCCGCCGCCGCGGCGGACAGGCCCGCCTCGGCGTTGCGGAGCACCGCCGCGACCGTCTCCAGGGTCGGCGCGCTCAGGCCCTTGGGCAGGGTGCTGCGCTCGGGGGCGGCGCGGAGCGCGGCGAAGGCCTGGTCCACCTCGTCCTGTCCGGTGGCCTCGCCGGTGCGGGCGAGGGTGTCGCGGTAGCGCGCGTACCGCTCCAGGCGGTCGTGCAGGGCGGCGCTGCTGAACGGCTTCAGCAGGTACTGGACGACTCCGGCCGAGACCGCCTGCCGGACCATCGCCAGGTCACGGGCCGAGGTGACGGCGATGATGTCGCTGGAGTGCCCGGCGGCACGCAGGGTGCGGCAGAGCTGCAGGCCGTGCCCGTCCGGGAGGTAGAGGTCCAGCAGCACCAGGTCGACCGGGGTGCCGGCGGCTCTGGCCCGGTCCAGCTGACGGAGCGCGTCGGTGCAGGTGTGCACGGTGGCGGCCACCCGGAAGCCCGGCGTGCGCTGCACGTACAGGGTGTGGGCGGCGGCGGCCACCGGGTCGTCCTCCACCACGAGTACGTCGATCATCTGACCGCCTCCCGCTCGCTGCCGTTCCGCACCGCCGCCCGCTCCACCGCGCCGCCCGCCCCGTGGTCCGCCGCCTCGCGCCGGAGCGGTAGCCGGACGGTGAGCACCGCGCCGCGCTCGCGTCCGACCTCGACGGTGCCGCCGTTGCGCCGGGCGGTCTGGGCGACGAGCGCGAGTCCGAGGCCCCGGCCGCCGCTCTTGGTGGTCCAGCCGCGGCGGAAGACCTCGGTGGCGGCCTGCGGGTCGATGCCGGCTCCGGTGTCGGCGACGCGCAGCAGCAGTTCGCCGCCGTCGATCCGGGCGGTGACGGTGACCTCGGGCGGGCCGGCGGCCGTCGCGGCGCCCTCTATCGCGGCGTCCACCGCGTTGTCGATCAGGTTGCCGAGGACGGTGACCAGGTCGCGCGGGCTGAGCGTGGCGGGCAGGACGCCGTCGTCGATCCGACTGTCCTCGGTGAGGGTGAGCTCGACCCCGCGTTCGGCGGCCTGCGCGGCCTTGCCCAGCAGCAGCGCGGCGAGCACCGGTTCGCCGACCGCCGCCACCACCTTGTCGGTGAGCTGCTGGGCCAGGGCGAGTTCGGCGGTGGCGAACTCCACCGCCTCGCGGTGGCGACCGAGTTCGATCAGTGAGACGACCGCGTGCAGCCGGTTGGACGCCTCGTGCGCCTGTGCGCTGAGCGCGTCGGCGAAGCCCCGTACCGAATCCAACTCACCGCTCAGCGCCTGGAGTTCGGTGTGGTCGCGGAGGGTGATCACGGTGCCGAGGCCGGGGCCGACGGTGGAGGTGTTGAGGACCACCACCCGCTCGTGCGCGAGGTGGACCTCGTCGCGGACCGGCGCCGGGCCGAGCAGGGCCCGCATGAGCGACTCGGGCAGGCCGAGGCCGGACACCGGCAGGCCCTCCAAGTCACCGGACAGGCCGAGCAGTTCGCGGGCGGCGTCGTTGCAGAGCACCACCCGCCGGGCTCCGTCCAGCAGCACCAGGCCCTCGCGCACCGAGTGCAGGGTCGCCTGGTGGTACTCGTAGAGGTGGCTGAGTTCGGCGGCGCCCATGCCGTGGGTGTGGCGGCGCAGCCGGGCGCCGACCAGGTAGGTGCCGAGTCCGCCGAGGGCGAGGGCGGCGAGGGCGACGCCGACCAGGGCGGTCAGCGGCCCGCGCAGCCGTTCGCTGATGGACTCGACCGTGATGCCCGAGCTGACCAGGGCGATCACCTGGTGCTGCCCGTCCAGCACGGGGACCACGACCCGGACGGAGGGGCCGAGGGTGCCGGTGTAGGTCTCGGTGACGGTGCCGCCGGCCAGTGCCCGGTCGATGTGGCCGAGGAAGGGTTTGCCGATCTGGGCGGGATCACGGTGGGTCCAGCGGATGCCGTGGGTGTCCATGACGGTCACGAAGTCGACACCGGTGTCGCGGCGGACCTGCTCGGCATACGGCTGGAGCAGCCGCGACGGGTCCGGCCCGGCGGTGGCCTCGCGGACCGTCGGCGAGTCGGCGACCGCCCACGCGGTGGCGGTGACCTGGCGGCGGGCGGAGTCCTCGGCACGCCCGGCGGTGGACAGGTAGGCGAGGACCGCGCCGCCCGCGACCACGCCCGCCACGATCACGATCTGCACCGCGAACAGCCGCGCCGCCAGGCTGCGCCGGCGGCGGCGCGGCGAGGGGTTCGGGGGCGAGTGCGTGCCAGACAGCCGGTGCATGCCAGACAGTGTGCCTTGCCCACACGGCGCGGCGGATATGCGTGAACTCTATGAACTTAAGCGTGACGGCCGTCACTCCCGGCGCCCATAGTTCGGTACGGCCCACCACCCGGGCCGGCACGGCGGTCCACCCCCCGGGGCCGCCAGCGACGACAGGGCAAAGGAGCCGCAGCATGACGACCGCAGAAATCGGAGCGAAGAGACCCGCCGACCGTACCCACCGGCTCTATCTCGCCGTGATCGTCGCGGTGCTCGCCGGCATCGTGGTCGGCCTGACCGCGCCCGGCACGGCGGTGGAGCTGAAGCCGATGGGCACCGGCTTCGTCAACCTGATCAAGATGATGATCAGCCCGGTGATCTTCTGCACCATCGTGCTGGGCATCGGTTCGGTCTCCAAGGCGGCCAAGGTCGGCCGGGTCGGCGGACTGGCCCTCGGCTACTTCCTGCTGATGTCGACCGTCGCCCTGGCGATCGGCCTGGTGGTCGGCAACCTGCTCGACCCCGGCTCCGGTCTGCACCTCACCAAGGCCCTCGCCAAGGCCGGCCACGCCCAGGTGGCCGGCGGCTCGCAGGGCACCGCCGACTTCCTGCTCGGCATCATCCCCACCACCGCCTTCTCCGCCCTCACCCAGGGGCAGGTGCTGCAGACCCTGCTGGTCGCACTGCTGGCCGGCTTCGCACTGCAGGCGATGGGCCCGGCCGGCGCGCCGGTGCTGCGCGGCATCGAGCACCTGCAGAAGCTGGTGTTCCGGATCATGTCGATGATCATGTGGGTGGCACCGATCGGCGCCTTCGGCGCGATGGCGGCAGTGGTCGGGGCGACCGGGACGGCCGCGCTCAAGAGCCTCGCGGTCATCATGATCGGGTTCTATCTGACCTGTGTGCTGTTCGTGGTCGTGGTGCTCGGCCTGATGCTGCGCCTGCTCGCCGGGGTGAACGTCTTCGCCCTGCTGCGCTACCTCGGCAGGGAGTTCCTGCTCATCCTCTCCACCTCCTCCTCGGAGAGCGCGCTGCCCCGGCTGATCGCCAAGATGGAGCACCTGGGCGTCAGCCGCCCCGTGGTCGGCATCACCGTGCCCACCGGCTACTCCTTCAACCTGGACGGCACCGCGATCTACCTGACCATGGCCTCGATCTTCATCTCCGAGGCGATGGACAAGCCGATGTCGATCGCCCAGCAGCTCTCGCTGCTCGTCTTCATGGTGATCGCCAGCAAGGGCGCCGCCGGCGTCACCGGTGCGGGCCTGGCCACCCTGGCGGGCGGGCTGCAGTCCCACCGGCCGGAACTGGTCGACGGCGTCGGCCTGATCGTCGGCATCGACCGCTTCATGTCCGAGGCGCGTGCCCTGACCAACTTCGCGGGCAACGCCGTGGCCACCGTCCTGATCGGGCACTGGACCAAGGAGCTCGACCGCGACCGGCTGGGCCGGGTCCTCTCCGGCGAACTGCCCTTCGACGAGAGCGCCCTGGCCGACTCCGACCACCACGCCCCGGCTCTCCCGCCCCAGCCCGAGCCGGAACCCGCCGCGGCCTGACCCGCCGCCACCCGCACCCCGGTCCGGGGCCGCCACCTCGGGCGCGGCCCCGGACCGGGGCGTTCCCGTCGCGCGCGAAGCGACCGGCACCCGGCACCGACCGCACGGCACCCCGGGCCGGTACCGCCGGACTTCCCCCGGGCCGTCAGCCCTGCCCGGGGAAGTCCGGTACGAGGAAGTCCGGTCCGGGGAGGTCGACTTCGGCCCCGCTGACCGCCCAGGCGAGGCCGGTCGCGGGGTCCTCGACGGCCAGGTGGACGTACCAGACCTCGTCGGCGGGCTCGCACCAGGTGAAGCAACGCAGGCGCGCGATCAGCGCGTTGACCTCGGGTACGTCGACCCCGGCCACGGCGCCCCCGGGCAGCGGGAGCCGGGTCTCGCCGGTCATCGCGGAGAGCACCCGCCACAGCGCCAGCCGCCCGTCCGCCGAACCGAGGGCCGGACTGCCGCTCGCGGCCTGCACCAGCGCCGGATACGCGGCGCAGAACGGGATGTGACCGCCGGTCACCCGGCTCCGGGCCACCCGCCTGCCGCCGGTACCGCCCTCGCGCGCCGGCCACCCGGCCGGCAGGCGCTCCGCGGCCGAGAAGCCGACACCCCGGCGGCCGGTGTCCCACACGCCGGGGGCCAGCCGCTCCCATCCGGGCGGATCCACCGGACGGACCGGCCGCCCGTTGCTCTCCGGCGACCAGGAGCCCGGCACCAGCTGCGCCACCGCGTCCAGCACGGAGCCGCGCACGCACGCCACCTCCAGCCACGGCGCGAGCCCTCCCAGCAGCCGGGTGGCGGTCAGCCCGGCGGCCCGGCGGCCCGGCGGAGGCAGTTCCACCGGCCCGAGCCCCTCCAGGGTCGCGGGCAGTGCCACCAGCGCCCGCCGCGCACCGCCCTCCGGCAGGTACTCGCGGATCCGGCCGCGCTCCTCCCAGCCGGGCACCTCCCATGACTCCAGGGCCAGCGGTACGCCCTCCGGGTCGGGCTCCGCCCCGCAGGAGAGGTCCTCGCCCAGCAGCACCCGGGTGTGCGCGACCAGCCGCCGCACGGCGGGCGGTCCGAGCAGCGGAGCCAGCCGGCGCCAGGTGTGCCTGGTGGCCAGCACCTCCCACAGCGGACCGGCGTCGTGGTCACTCGCCCCGGCGGCGGTACCCGGGCCGCCGTCCCGGTCGAAGAGCCGCGCCGCGAGCTCGGGCGGCGCCCCGTACGCGACCAGGTGCCCCAGCGGCGCCACCTCGGCCGCCGCCGGTTCACCGCCCCGGGCCACCGCCGCCGCCCGGGTGTACCGGTACAGGCCGAGCAGCTCCGGCCAGCGGCCCTGGACCGCCAGGCTGCGCAGTCTGCGCTCCTCGAACGTGATCACGTTTTTCAGCGTACGTCCGGCGGCCCGGCATGAGCTGACACATCGTCAGTCCGGTGCGTCGCGGCCGGCGCGGCTCGGCGGCGGACTCGACTGGAGCCCGCTGCCGGAGCACCTGCACGCGTTCGCCGCTCTCCTTCCGGCCGCCAGGGCCGAGGTGGTGGTCCAGCCCGGCGGCGGGCACTACCCGCGGCTGGACGATCCCGCGGCGTTCACCGGGGCGGTCGCGGCCTTTCCCACCTGACGCCCGACCCCCACCTGACGCCCGACGGGCGGGGTCCGGCCGAGGCCCGGGCGGGCGGCGCGGTCCGCGCCGGACCGGCCGGACGGCTGCTACTGGTTGGCGGGGGGCTTGCCGCCGGTCAGGACCCAGCGGACGTCGGAGAAGCCGCGCTGCTGCTCCGTCAGCCGGCCGTTCTTCACCTGCTGGAAGGTGACCCAGGTGTTCACCAGGCGGGGCGACTCGGCGCTGGGGAGCATGTCGGTCATGCCCCAGTTGAGCCTGGGGGTGGTGCCACCGGTGTCGAAGGAGTCGCCGCTGTCCAGCTCGGACCGCAGGGTCTTGGCGGTGAGCGGCTGGCCGGCCGCGCTGACCCGCTGGCAGGCCTGCAGGAAGACCTGGTAGGCGACCCAGGTGTTCTGCACACCGAGGTCGGAGGTGTCGATGCGCAGGTCGCCCGCCGACTGGACGGCGGCCCGCAGGTCGTCCCAGACCCTGGCCCCCGCCGGCGGGTACCAGCCGACCGCGAGGCTCTCGTTGAGCGGGCTGCTGGTCCCGCCCGTGGCGTCGATCACGGACTGCTGGACGCTGCCCAGCAGCGAGGCCAGCACGGTGTGCTTGGGAGCGAGCCGGCGGTAGGTGTCGATCAGGGTGAGCGTCTGGTCCGGGCCGAGCGCGTTGGTCACGCAGGAACCCGTCTTGTCGTCCCCGATCGCCCGGCTCGCGGGCTCCTGCAGGTCGAGGACCTTCTCCGCGACCTTGATGTCGGTGAGCTTGACCCCCGAAGGCTGCAGCGCCCCGCTCAGATAGCGGGTCAGGGTGTCACCGGCCCTGGTGTCGGGGCGGATCAGTGTGACGCTGCGGCAGCCCGCGGCAGCCAGCTGGCGTCCGCTCCCGGCCACCAGGGTGGGCGTGCCGCCGGCCACCGGGTACGAGTCCGGGCTGCTGAAGTCGGCGCTGGAGAGACCGAATCCGCCCAGGTAGGGGATCCGGGCGTTCTCCAGGGCGGGCATGAAGGCGTCGGCGTACTGGCTGTAGGAGCCGATCACGGCCAGCGCGTGGGCGTCCACCGCCTTCCGGGCGCAGGCGGTGGCACCGTCCGCGGTGTTCTGCTCGTCGCAGGTGAGCACCTTCAGCTTCCGGCCGTTCAGACCGTCCTTGAAGACGGTCTTCCCGATCGCGACGGCGACGTCGGTCACCCCGTGCCGGTCGGCCGTACCGCTGCCGGACGGGGCCCAGGTCATCACCGTGTAGTCGTCGCCGCCGTCGGCTCCGGCCGGCGCCGAACCGCCGCAGGCCGAGGTGGCCAACAGCCCGGGGAACACCGCCAGCGCGGCGGCCATCGCCCCGGCCCGGCGGCGGAGCCGACCGCCCGGCCGATCGCGGTCGAACGGCCGTCTGTGGTCCGGGAGTTGTCCGGCCGCCGATCCGGAGCGCCTCGTCATGCTGTCGTTCCTCCTGCCGTTTCGGCCGGGTTGGAGCCCGCGGCCAAGTGATCACCCAAGCCCGGACCGGGCACGGCCCGGCGGACTCCACGCGAACAGCAGGAAGACGTGAGTGGAACACCCTGTTGTATGGCCAACTTTTCATCTGCGGCCCGGTGGCAGGCCGCTAACCCACCTCCGCGATCAGACGGGCGGCGTGCACCCGGCCGGCGTGCTCGACCAGGTCGATCAGTACGCCCTTACCCGAACTGCGCTGCCTGGCATCGCAGATGAGCACCGGCGTGCCCGCTTCCAGGTCGAGTGCGCGGGCCACCTCCTCGGGCCGGAAGTCCCGGGTTCCCTCGAAGCGGTTGACCGCCACCACGAACGGGATGCCCCGGTGCTCGAAGAAGTCCACCGCCGGGAAGCAGTCGGTCAGCCGGCGGGTGTCGGCCAGCACCACGGCACCGAGCGCCCCCTGGGCCAGCTCGTCCCAGAGGAACCAGAACCGGTCCTGCCCCGGGGTGCCGAAGAGGTAGACCGACAGCCCGTCCCTGATGGTGATCCGGCCGAAGTCCATCGCCACCGTGGTGGTGTTCTTCTGCTCCACCCCGCCGAGGTCGTCGACTCCCCTGCCCGCAGCGGTCAGCTGCTCCTCGGTGCGCAGCGGCCGGATCTCGCTCACAGAGCCGACCAGCGTGGTCTTGCCGACACCGAAACCGCCGGCCACCAGGATCTTGAGCGCGAGCACCGGGGTGTCCCGCACGCGGGTGTCAGAGAGCGCGGAGTCCATGGATGACCTCCTGGAGGATGTGCTCGTCGGGGAGCAGGGCGGGCGGTACCGGACGGCTGACCCGGATGAGCTCGGCGGCCAGCAGGTCGCCCAGCAGCACCCGCACCACACCGAGCGGCAGGTCGGTCTCGGCCGCGATCTCGGCGACCGACAGGGCGTTGTTCCGGCAGAGCGCCAGGATCAGGCCCGCCTCGGGGCCGATCGGCAGATCCTTGGCGTCCGGCACGTCACTGACCACCAGGGCGATCAGGTCGAACTCCAACCCGGCCGGGCGGGTCCGACCCCTGGTCATCGCGTACGGGCGGACCATCGGACCGGCCGCGTCGTCGTACCAGTGGTGGGGCCGTGGGGGCCGGGTGGGCCGCGGCGGCGGTGCCGGACGGCCGGACGGCGGCACCGGCAGACCCGGGACCGGCGGATGGTCCGGCACCGGCAGGCGGGGGATCGACGGGTAGTCCGGCGCCGGACGACCGGGCCACGGGTGGGACATCACGCTCACCCGCCGACCGCGCCGCGGGGCGCGGCGTACAGGTGCTCGCCGACCCGGCGGACCAGACGGGCCATCTCGTAGGCGATCAGACCGAGGTCGGCCTCGGCGGTCGAGAAGACCGCCAGGCAGGTGCCCTCACCCGCGGCCGCGACGAACAGGAAGCCGTGCTCCAACTCGACCATGGTCTGGCGCACTTCACCCGCCTCGAAGTGCCGTCCCGCCCCCTTGGCCAGACTGTGGAAGCCCGAGGCCACGGCGGCCAGGTGCTCACCGTCCTCGCGGCCGAGGCCGGCCGAGGTGCCCATCGCCAGACCGTCGGCGGAGAGGATCACGGCGAATCTGACCTGGGCGACCCGGGAGACCAGCTCGTCGAGCAACCAGTTGAGCTCTCCGGCGTGATGCGTGGTGCCGATCATCGAGGCCGTCCTTCCGTGGGGCCGGGACCTGTGGGGGCTGTGGGGCCGGGACCTGTGGGGGCTGTGGGGGTGCTGGGCCGAATCGGGTTCCGGCCGCGCGCCCAGCCCTGCTGGAAGGCGGACATCGCGGCCCGCGCCTCCTCCGGGGCGCGGCCAAGGACGCCGGTTCCCCCGCCAGGGCGGGCACCGGGCCGCGGCCGCGGCGGGGCCTCGCGCAACTGCGGGGCCAGGCTGGCCTGGCGGACCCGGCGTGGGAGTTCGTCGTCCGCCGTCTCGGGCCGGCCGGGCGCCCGCTGGGCCTGCCCGGCCGACTGCGGAGGATCGGCAGCCGCCGGACGTACGGCGGAGGCCAGTCCGGCAGCCGGGTCCTGGCGGGCGGAGAGCGGGCGGACGACGGCCGCACGGGTCGGCGGATTCTCTCCGACGGTCGGGTTCGGTCCGGCCGGCGGATTCGGTCCGGCCGGCGAGTTCAGTCCAACGGGCGCCGGGAACCGGGACGGACGGCTGCCGTCGGCGCCGAACGGGGTCAGCCGCAGCACCCCGGGATGGTTCCCGTTCGCACCGAACGGCTGCACCGTTCCCGCCCCACCGGCCGACGACTCGGACAGCGACTCGGCCGGCGGCACCGGAGGCAGCACCGGGACCTGCGCCGGGGCCGCGACCGCAGCCGGGTGCGGCGGCACCTCCACGTCGCCAGAGGCGAGTTCCTCCACCTCCGACCCGGCCGACGGCCCACTCGGGGCGCTCTGGGCCGGAAAGCTCAGCAGCACGGTCGGCAGCAGCACCACCGCCGTGGTCCCGCCGTACGCCGAGGGCCGCAGCGCCACCCTCACCCCGTGCCGCTTCGCCAGCCGGCTGACCACGAAGAGCCCGAGACGGTCGCTGTCGAAGAGGTCCACCTGTTCGGAGGCCTCGATCCGGCGGTTGGCGTCGGCGAGCGCCTCCGGGCCCATGCCCAGACCCCGGTCCTCGATCTCCAGCGCGTACCCGTTGCCGACCTGTTCGCCCCGGATGTGCACCTTGGTGTGCGGGGGCGAGAACCCGGTGGCGTTCTCGACCAGTTCGGCGACCAGGTGGGTGAGGTCGGCGACGGCTGATCCGGTGAGCGCCGCCTGCGGGAGGCGGTGCACCTCGACCCTGGCGTACTCCTCTACCTCGGCGACGGCCGCGCGGACCACGTCCATCAGCGGTACGGGTTTGCGCCAGGCGCGGCCGGGGGCGGCGCCGGAGAGGATGATCAGGCCCTCCGCGTGCCGCCGCATCCGGGTGGTCAGATGGTCGAGCCGGAACAGGTCCTCCAGTTCGGCCGGATCCTCGGTGCGCCGCTCCATCGCGTCCAGCAGGGTGAGCTGGCGGTGCACCAGCACCTGGCTGCGCCGGGCCAGGTTGACGAAGACCCCGGAGACCCCGCTGAGCACCTCCGCCCGTTCCACCGCGGCGGTCACCGCCGCCCGCTGCACGGTGCCCAGCGCCCCGTGCACCTGGCCGATCTCGTCCGCGCCGTGCGGGCGCAGCGGCGCCTCGGTCTCGATGTCGATCTCCTCGCCGGCGCGCAACCGCCGCATGGTGGCGGGGAGTTTGCGACCGGCGAGTTCGAGGGCGGAGTTGCGCAGGCCGACCAGCTCGGCGACCAGGCCGCTGCCGATCTCTACCGAGATCAGCAGCGAGGCGATGACTGCGGCAAGTCCCAGCAGCACGGCGGCGCCGGAGGGGGTGAACAGGCCCGGCGCGTACGGGTCGGCGCGCTCGGCCGCGCTGCCGGCTGCGGCGTCGACGGCGAGCAGTGCGCGGCTGACGTTGTCGGCGGCCACCGCCCACTGGTCGGGGCTCACCGCGGCCACGGCGGCCCTGCCGTCGGCGGCGGTACGGACCGCGTCCTCGTAGCGGGTGAGGTCGCGGTAGTCGGTGCCGGAGGAGGTGGCGGTACCGGCGGTGACGGCGCTCAGCGCGGCGCGGTCGGCGGGCCGCAGGTCGGCTCCGGCGGTCTGGAGGAGCAGCCGGCGGGCGTAGCCGGCGCCGTCGAACTCGTGCAGCTGCCCGTCCGTCAGCCTGCCGGTGATCTGGCCGTTGCGCAGCAGGGCGTCCTCGCGGGCGAGCAGTTCCCGGGAGCGGGCGAACTCCAGCAGGACCCGGGCGTCCGAGGCGACCCGGTTGTCCGGGAGTCCGGTGGTGGCACCGGTGACGTCCAAGGCCCGGTCGATGGCGGCGGTGTAGTCGGCGTAGGTCTCGTCCCAGCCGGCCGAGCGGGACAGCACCCGGCCGCGGAGCAGGCCGAGTGAGGCGACGGCGGCGGTGAACGCGTCCACCCGGGTGGCCGTCGCGGCGCCCAGGCCCAGGGCGTCGGCCGGGTTGTAGTGGTCGCCCAGCTCCAGCGGGGCGACGGCCCGGTCGGTGGCCTCGGCGGCGTCCCGCAGCGCGCTCTCCCTGACGGTGCCTCCGGTGGCGGCCAACAGCTGTCCGGCGGCGGAGCGTTCGGCCTGCAGCGCGGTGACGGTGGCGTCGACGGGGTCGAGCAGGGTGTGGTGCACCCGCTGCAGGCTGAGTTGGTCCCAGACGTTCCGCGCGGTGGTGACGGTGGCGAACGACCAGAGCGCCATCACCGAGACCACCGGGACCATCAGCAGGGCGACGATCCTGGCACGCACGGTGCGGGGGCGCAGCCGCGACCCGAGCGGTCCGGCCGCCGCGCGGGCGGCGCCGGAGCCCGGCTGACGGTGCGGCGGGTCCTGGGTGGCCGGCGGGACGGCTACGGTCTCGCGGGCGGGCGGGCCCGCGTGGGCGCCGCGGCGCTGACCGGTGCCGCCGGGGCGGACGGGGCCGCGCACGGTGCCCGGGGTGGTGGCCGCCGGTGCGCTGCGGGCGGTGCCGCGGCGTACTCGCATGGGTGAGGGCCTTTCGGTGCGGTACTCGGTGCTGTCCGGTGGGGTGGTGGGGTTGTGGTCAGCCAAGGGGCGCCCGGGGCACGGGGGAGCGCGCGACCGGCGGATGACGAAGGCGTGGGAGGTCTCGTACGGCCCCCGCGCTCCCGGGGTGGTGGGGGTACCGGTTCCCGCGTTTGGTGGACGGGTTGCGCCACCGGTGGCGCGGGGCCTTACGCCACGGGCCGCCGCCTCGCGGGTTCAAGCCGCGTGGTCGAGGTCGGCTGGGCGCAGGTCCTCCACGGTGAGTTCGCCGGCCTCGCGGTAGGCGGCGCGCTCCTGGGCGGTCGGGGAGAGCGCGACGAAGGCCGAGGTGAGGAAGAGGAAGGAGCCGAGTCCGACCGCGAGTGGGAAGACGAACTCCATCGGGGTGGCGCCGCCGAGCTCGGTGCGGACGGGGTGCATGTGGACGTGGACGGCGGCCATGCCGGTGTAGTGCATGCAGGTCACCGCGATGCCCATGACCAGCGAGGCCGCCGCGGCCGCGTACACGTTGCGGATGGTGACGGCGGCCCAGAGCGCGGCGGTGGCGGCACCGACGCCGATGAGCACCGACAGGCTCACCGTGGCCGGGTCGTAGCCGATGGCGCCGTGGATCCGGACGGCGCTCATGCCCAGGTAGTGCATGGCCGCGACGCCGAGGCCGGTGGTGAGTCCGCCGAGTGCCAGCGCCCGGTTCCGGTGCCGGCCGTGGGCGACCACGAACACCCCGGCACCGGTCACCAGGACGGCGACCAGCAGGCTGAGGACGGTGATCGGGACGTCGTAGCGCAGTTCGGTACCGCTCACGCTGAACCCGAACATCGCGACGAAGTGCATGGTCCAGATGCCCGAGCCGAGCGCGGCGGCCGCCGTGAGCAGCCAGTTGCGCCGGGCGGTGCCGGTGGCGGACAGCGCGCGCAGCGTGCAGCGCAGGCCGAGTGCGGCGCCCACACACGCCATCAGGTACGCGAGGATCGGTGTGAGCCAGCCGAAGCTGAAGTGGTGCAGGGTTCCCATCGGGGCCTCCGGAGCACAGGACCGTCGCGCGTTTCCGACGCACAGTCATATGCCTTTCGCATAAGCGCTTTCGATCTCGGATGCGCTGGACGCTACCCAGCGTCCGCAATTGGTCACCAGAAGATGTGAAAAGCTGCCCACAAAGGCCCGGGGGTGTGCTCGAATGGTGCGCCACCCCTACCCACGGCCCGGCGCACCACCGCTCGCGCGCCGGCGCACGCCCCGGACGACCGGTCCACCGCCGGACTCTGCGATGATCTTGGCATGACCGACCTCGCACAGTTCGCCGACCGGGTACGCGGTTCGCTGCTCGGCGGCGCGGTGGGCGACGCCCTTGGCTGGCCCGTCGAGTTCCTCAAGCTGGACCAGATCCGCGACCGCCACGGCCCGCGGGGCGTGACCTCCTTCCCCGCCGACCGGCCGATCGAGGTCACCGACGACACCCAGATGACCCTGTTCACCGCCGAGGGCCTGCTGCGCTGCCCGCCCGGCGCCCATCTCGCGCCGACGATGTGCGCCGCCTACCAGCGCTGGATGTTGACCCAGCGGCTGCCACGGCCGGAGGCCGCGCCGGACGGGTGGCTGTTGGCCCAGCCCTTCCTGTACGCCAGCCGGGCTCCCGGCAACGCCTGCACCAGCGGCCTGATGGATCAGCGCAACAGCTTCAAGACCCCGGCGCCGTTCGGCAAGTTCGGCCCGGTCAACGCCAACTCCAAGGGCTGCGGCACCGTGATGCGCTCGGCCCCGTTCGGCCTGGCCCGGCTCGGCCCCGAGCTTTCCTTCGAACTGGCCGCCACCTGCGCCCAGTTGACGCACGGCCACCCCACCGGCTACCTCGCCGCCGGCGCCTTCGCGGCCCTGGTCGACCGGGTGGCGAACGGCACCGAGCTACGGCAGGCCGTGAACGAGACCATCGCCCAGGTCGCCGCCAAACCCCACGGTACCGAGACCGTCGAAGCGCTGCGCCGCGCGGTCACGGTGGCCGACACCGCTCCGCCCTCCGCCGAGGGGGTCGAGCAGGTCGGCCTCGGCTGGATCGCCGAGGAGTGCCTGGCCGTCGCGGTCCACTGCGCACTGCACGCCGCCCGGACCGGCGACGTGCGCCAGGCGCTGCTGCTGTCGGTCAACCACTCCGGCGACTCCGACTCCACCGGCTCCGTCTGCGGCAACCTGCTCGGTGCCGTCCACGGACTGGCCGGCCTCCCGCCGGAGTGGACCGGCACGGTGGAGGGCCGGGACACCATCGTCCAGGTCGCCGACGACCTGGTGGCCCACTTCGTCTACAACGACCGCTCCCGGCTCGCCGACCGCTACCCGCTGGACACCCCGGGCAACCACCTCCCGCGCTGATCCCGGCCCCGGACGCGGCCAGGCCGGCGAGTGCGCTCAGGCCGGGCCCGTCCGGGCGCCGAAGGTCCTGCGGTCGGCGAGCGGGGAGAACCCGATGGCACTGTGCAGGTGCTGACGCAGCGAGGTGCCGGTGTCCAGATCGACACCGCCGTACCGCTGGCCGAGGCCGCCAGGGCCCACGATCGCGGCGAGACCAACCGGGCCGGCGGCAAGATCGTCCTGGCCGTGGCGCCGTGAACCCTCGGGGCGCGCGGAGCCCGTACCGGCGCACTACTCGGTCGCCGGTACCGCTTCACGCGCCCCGCCGACGCGCTGCCGCGGCGTCAGCCGGATCCTGACCGGCCCCCGCACCTCCAGGGTGACGCCCTGGCCGAGCTGGACCGCGGCGTCCACCGTCTCCACCTCGAACGCCCGCAGGAGGACCGCGAGTCCGAGCACCGACTCCAGCATCGAGAAGTGCTGCCCGATACAGGCCCGCGGCCCACCGCCGAACGGGAACCAGGCGTACCGGTGCCGGGCGGCCTCGCGCTCGGGGGTGAACCGCTCCGGGTCGAAGCGCTCCGGCTCCGCCCAGTGCAGCGGGTGGCGGTGCACCGAGTACGGCACGACCAGCACGTCCGCACCGGCCGGGATCACCACCCCGTCCACCACGGACTCGGCCACCGAGCGGCGTCCGATCGCAGGAGCCGCCGGGTAGAGCCGCATCGCCTCCTTCAACACCTGGGTCAGATATGGCAGTTCGGCGAGATCACTCGCCCGTGGACGGCGACCGTCGCCCAGCAGCTCGTCCGCCTCGGCCCGGGCCCGGGCCTGCTCCTCGGGGTGCAGTCCGAGCAGTTGCAGCGCGAAGGTGAGCGAGGTGGAGGTGGTCTCGTGCCCGGCCAGCAGGAAGACGAGAACCTGGTCGCGCAGTTCGGCGGGGTCGAGTTGCTCACCGTCCTCACCGCGCGCGGCCGCGAGCAGCCCGAGCAGGTCGTCCGTCTCCCGCTCGCCGTCCCGTGTCCGCCGCCGGGCGATGATCTCGTCACAGACCCGGTAGAGCTCCCGCTTGGCCGCCATCGCCTGCCGGTTACCGGGGGTCGGCCAGTCGCGCGGGATGCGGACCGGCGAGAAGCCGCGCGAGACCGTGTAGTGACCCAGCAGGGGGAAGCTGCTGCGCACCGCCCTGATCGCGTCCTCCACGTCGGCGCCGAACAGGATCCGGGCCACGGTGCGCAGTGCGAACCGCGACATCTCCTCCACCGCGTCCACCACACCGTCGGCTGCTCCGCCCGCCACCGCCGTCCAGCGCTCGGCCAGGGCCTCGGCCTCCACACCGATCGCGTCCGCGTAGCCGTTCACCCGGCGCTGGGTGAACAGCGGCTGCACCAGGCGGCGCTGGCGCCGGTAGTCGTCGTCCTGCGCGGTGAGCAGACCGTTGCCGAAGCTCTCCCTGATCTCCTGGTAGATGGCGTTCTCCTTGCGGAAGTTCGCCGCCTGGGTGGCCAGTACCTGCTGGGCGCCCTCCGGTGATGAGACCAGGTAGAACTCCGCGCGCACCCCGGGCGGTCCGGCGCTGATCCGGGCCACGCCGCCGTGGTTCCGGCGGGCGTCCAGGTACACCCCGAGCGGGTCGCGGCGGAGGTCGAGCATGGAACCGATCAGCGGAAGTCCGGCCGGTCCGGGTATTCGAGTAGCAGGCATGGATGCTCCGATTGGGACGACTGTTCGCGCCCGCTCAAGCTATCCGAGCATCCGTCAGTACATAAGGGGCTCACGGGGGCGCGGCCGCGATCACGGCCGCGCCCGGCCGTACTCACTCGTACTCGGTGCCGCCCTTGCGGGTCAGGTAGCCGCCGCCGACCGCCTTGACGATCGCCCGGCCGCCCAGGACCGGGCTGTACCGCTCGGCCACCGGCCGGACCACCACGCCCTCCCTGGTGTGCAGTCGGCGGCCGGAGACCGTCTCCTTGCCTTCGGCCAGCTCCAGCACCCGAGCCGCGTCGAACGGGCCGCGCCACAACTCGGGGGCCAACGGCAGCTCACCCGCGAGCAGTCGGGGCGCGTCCAGCCAACGCAGCTGGCCGTCGATCACCACCGAGACGTCGAAGGCCGCGTACCCGGGCGGCTGTTCGGTACGGCTGGACGCCCCGTAGCCGAGGTCCTGCACGCCCTCGCCGAAGACCTCACCGAAGATCCCGACCCGGCTCGCCCCCAGCCGCTCGGCCAGCCGGGCGGCCAACTCCGGTATGCCGTAAGCCCGGACGGCGCGCCAGTACAGGTTGCGCTCGTCCTCCTTCAGCGCGAGTCCCTGTGCGCCGATCCCCTTCGAGGAGACCTGGACGGTGCCGGTGTCGGCGTGGAAGGTGAGCAGGCAGCAGCTGCCGTGCAGCTTCTCGGTGACCACCACCGGCTCGCCCGGCTCGAAGACCTCGGGGAAGCGCTTGAGGTTCTCGATGTCCACCCAGGGCAGCAGGTCCGGCGCCGACTCGACCTCGCCGCTCATCATGGTCGGCACCGGCGGCGCCCACTTGGTGATGCCGAGCAGTTCCGCGAAGTCCGTGCCCTGCTCGGCCGCCTGCGCCAGATCGACCCCGGCCAGGGCCCGGGGGCGGCAGACGATGCCCTGCGACAGCTCGCCGCGCAGCCGTACCGCCTTGACCCGGTCGGCCTTGCTGCCGGCGAGCCGGCCGGTCAGCCCCAACTCCTCGATCAGCTCCGGCGGCAGCACCGACTGCTCGGGGATGTAGCACGCGAAGTCCCCGGTCAGGTAGGCCCCCTTGGGCACGACCGCCCGGTAGAGGCCGATCTGCGCCAGCTCCAGGGCGTCCGCGTTCGGGTGCTCCAGGATGGTCAGGCGCTCGGCGGTGACCCGCAGTGTGGACATGGCGGTTTCGTCCTCCCCGTTTCGGAACGAAGTCGTCGGAATGCTCGGAAGTCGAGCGAGAACCACTCTGGCGGGCGCCCCGGACCCGGCGCCAGGGGTTTTCCGACCAGCCGGTTTGACTCTTCGCACATGCGGGCATGACCAGCGGTCGAGCCTGGCCTGTGCAATGAGACAGCGGTTACTGGAGCCGCAACTGCGGCACTATGATCGCCTCACCGTACGAACTCCCGCGTCCGCCGCGGCGCGGCAGAGGGGACCGCCGAATGACCACCATCCTGCGCCGCACCGCGATCGCCGCCGTCGCCGCCCTCGCCCTCGTCACCGGGCTCAGCGCCTGCGGCAGCGGCGGTTCCAGCAACGCGTCCGGCGGGGGCGACTCCTCGTCCGCCTCGTCCGCCTCGCCGTCCAAGGTGTCGGGCACGATCACGGTCTTCGCCGCCGCCTCACTGCAGGGGACCTTCACCGACCTCGGCAAGAAGTTCGAGGCCGCGCACCCGGGCACCACGGTCAAGTTCAACTTCGGCGGCAGCTCGGCCCTCGCCCAGTCGATCGTCTCCGGCGCCCCCGCCGACGTCTTCGCCGCCGCCAGCCCGGCCACCATGAAGACCGTCACCGACGCCAAGGACGCCGCGGGCGAGCCGAAGGTCTTCGTCCGCAACACCCTGGAGATCGCGGTCCCCAAGGGCAACCCGAAGCACATCGCCTCGCTCAAGGACCTGGCCGGCTCCGGCCTGAAGGTTGCCCTGTGCGCGAAGCAGGTGCCGTGCGGCTCGGCGGCCCTGACCGCGCTCAACGCGGCCGGCGTCAGCCTCACCCCGGTCACCCAGGAACAGGACGTCAAGGCCGCGCTCACCAAGGTCGAGCTCGGCGAGGTGGACGCCTCGCTGGTGTACCGGACGGACGTCCGGGCCGACGCCGGCAAGATCGACGGTGTGGACTTCCCCGAGGCCGCCAAGGCCGTGAACGACTACCCGATCGCCGCCCTCACCAAGGCGCCCAACGCGGGCGGCGCGGCGTCCTTCGTCGCCTACGTCCAGTCCGCCGAGGCCGGGCAGATGCTCACCGCGGCGGGCTTCCAGGCACCGTGAGCCCCACCCCGCCCGCTGCCGTCGCGCCCGACCCGGCCGTCTCTCCACGGCCGCGGGCGCGGCGGCGCTCCGCGCGCATCCCGTACGCCCTGCTGCTGCCCGCCCTGCTCGGGCTGGCCTTCCTGGTCCTGCCGCTGGTCGGGCTGCTCGTCCGGACGCCGTGGAGCTCGCTGCCCACACGGCTCTCCAGCACCGAGGTGTGGGACGCACTGCGCTTGTCGCTGATCTCCGCCACCGCGGCAACCGCCCTCTCGCTGCTGGTCGGCGTGCCGCTGGCCTGGCTGCTGGCCCGTACCGATGTCCCGGGCCGCCGGCTGATCCGGGCGCTGGTCACCCTGCCGCTCGTGCTGCCGCCGGTGGTCGGCGGGGTGGCCCTGCTGCTGGTCCTCGGGCGCAACGGCATCGTCGGCCGCTGGCTGGACTCGGCCTTCGGGATCACCCTGCCGTTCCACACCTCGGGCGTGGTGCTGGCCGAGGCCTTCGTCGCGATGCCGTTCCTGGTGATCAGCGTCGAGGGCGCACTGCGCGCCGCCGACCCCCGCTACGAGGAGGCCGCCGCCACCCTGGGCGCCTCCCGGCTGACCGCGTTCCGCCGGGTCACCCTGCCGCTGATCGCGCCCGGCATCGGGGCCGGTGCGGTGCTCGCCTGGGCCCGGGCGCTGGGCGAGTTCGGCGCCACCATCACCTTCGCCGGCAACTTCCCCGGCCAGACCCAGACCATGCCCCTCGCGGTCTACCTGGCCATGGAGTCCGACCCGGAGGCAGCCATCGCGCTCAGCCTGGTCCTGCTCGCCGTCTCGATCACCGTCCTCGCCGGTCTCCGCGACCGTTGGATGGCAACGCCCTGAAGGCGGTGCGGCCAAAGCCCGGGGCGCCGCCCGATCGCCCCTCCTGCACGGCCGGGCCCCGCACCGCCCCTCGCTGCACTCCTGGAGCCGCCCGGCCCCCGTGCCGCCGATCGTCCACCCGCCCCACCGAGAGCTCCACCTGACGGAGAACAGCCGATGACCCCGCCTCCCGCCCTCGACGCCCAGCTGCGGATCGACCGCGGCACCTTCCGCCTCGACCTCCCGCTGACCGCGGCCGCCGGCGAGGTCCTGGCACTGCTCGGGCCCAACGGCGCCGGCAAGTCCACCGCCCTGCGCGCGCTGGCCGGCCTGCTCCCCCTCACCGAGGGGCACCTGCGCCTCGACGGCACCGCCCTGGAGGACCCGGCCACCGGCCTGCACACCCCGGCCGAGTCCCGCCCGGTCGGCGTGGTCTTCCAGGACTACCTGCTCTTCCCGCATCTGAGCGCCCTCGACAACGTCGCCTTCGGCCTGCGCTGCCGGGGCGTGGACAAGAAGACCTCCCGCGCCCAGGCCAGGCCCTGGCTGGAGCGCCTGGGCCTGGCGGAGCACACCGGGAGCAAGCCCCGGGCGCTCTCCGGCGGCCAGGCGCAGCGGGTCGCGCTCGCCCGCGCCCTGGCCGTGCGGCCGCGTCTGCTGCTGCTGGACGAGCCGCTGGCCGCGCTGGACGCCCGCACCCGGCTGGAAGTACGGGCAGAACTGCGCCGCCGGCTCGCCGAGTTCGAGGCGGTGGCGGTGCTGGTCACCCACGATCCGCTGGACGCGATGGTGCTGGCCGACCGCCTGGTGGTGATCGAGGGCGGCCGGGTGGTGCAGACCGGGACACCATCCGAGATCGCCCGCCACCCGCGCACCGACTACATCGCCCGACTGGTCGGCCTCAACCTCTACCAGGGCAGGGCCGACGGGCACACCGTCACCCTGCCGGACGGCGAGAAGCTGGCCACCGCCGAGGAGCTGGCCGGGCCCGCCTTCGTCGCCTTCCCGCCCGCGGCCGTCACACTGCACCGCACTCGCCCCAGCTCCAGCGCCCGCAACGTCTGGCAACTGGAGGTGGCCGGTCTCGACCTGCACGGCGACCAGGTGCGCGTCGACCTCACCGGCGCACTCCCGCTCGCCGCCGACCTCACCCCGGCCGCCGCCGCCGAACTCGACCTGGCCCCGGGTGCCACGGTCTGGGCCACCGTCAAGGCCGCCCAGACCCACGCCTACCCGGCCTGAGGTCGGGCCCCGGTCGCCCGACCAACCGGTCAACTTCCGGCACCGAACGTCACATTTCATGCGCGCTTGGTAGTTGTCGACACGGGCGGGAGGTGCGTGCACCGACAGACGCGCCTCCCGGCGGCTGCCCCGTGGCAGCCCCCAAGGCGTCCGGCTGACCGTGAACCGCCGGGGGCGGTTCACGGTCAGCCGGTGGCACCCCAGTCGTGGGCCACGTCCACGACCAACCGGTCGTCGAGCTGGAAGACCCGGAACGGGAGCCGGGCCCGCACACCGACGCCCAGCTGCGTGTAGCCCTCGAAGCTGCCCGCGAACTGGGCGTCGGTGAAGGCGCGGTAGCCCGTGAGGTCCACCCCGGGCAGCGGCTGCCCGACCCGGCCCGGGTAACTCGGCTTGCCGGCGCCGAAGTCCATGGCGGACGCGTTGAGCACGACCTCGAGGACGGCCCCGCCCTTGACCTGTATCGGCGTACCGGAGCCCTGCTGGAGCAACTGGTCCACGTACTGGACGTGGTAACCGACCCGGCGGCTGTCGGACGCGCCGGGCACATCGAACACCAGCCGGTCGTAGCAGGGGTTCTGCCCGGTACGGATGTTCACCAACTGGTTCGAGGTGAATGAGGAGTCGTTCTTCGGCAGACTGCCCCAGTCAGCCGCGCACTGGGCCGCCGCGGGCCGGGTGGCCGCCGAGGCCACGGCCGGTACCGCCGCCGCCCCCGCCACCGCGAGGGCGAGTGCCACGGGCACCGTGGTCCAACGTCGCATGTTCCGTCTCCTGGATAGAGGTGGATATCCCTTTTCCGGAAATACGCGCACGGACGGTCGCGGGTTGCACGGATCGGCCGATCAGTTGACTCTTCGTCAGCTCTCCCGCAGCGCCGGATGTTCGGCGACCACGGTACAGCTCCCGGGGGCGATCTCCGTGAAGCCCGCGTCACGCACCACCGGCAGGCCGCCGCCGGCCAGCCGACCCCAGTCGGCGGGGCTCGCAGTACGGACGGCGAGCGGGAACCCGGCCTCGGCCCACTCCTTGCGCTGGGTGTCGTCCAGCCGCCACCAGGCCAGCTGGGCGGCGTGCCCGGTCTGCGCCATGGTCTTGCCCGCGCTCATCTCCAGCTCGGGGTTGAGCCACAGCACCGGGACCCCGGGCGCGGGTTCGGCCGGAGGCTCGACGTCGTCGAGATCGGTACCGGAGACCTGGAGCTTGGCCAGCTCCTTCGGCCAGCCGTCCAGCGGGATCGGCGGGAAGACCCGCACCTCGGCGCTCTCCCCCGCCACCGTGATGCCCGGCAGTTCGCTCGCCTTGCGCCACTCGCCGCCCCTGGCCCGCCGGACCACCTTGCGGATCCGGGCGTCCTCCCAGGCCGCGACCCGCTCGGCCCACTCCCCTTCGGCGGCGGTGACCCGCTCGTCGGCGAGCAGCGCCAGCACCGCGCGCGCCGAGGTCTCCAGCGCGTCGGTACGCCCCGGCGGGGTGGCCCGCTCCAGCCGGACCAGCAGTGGCAGCACGTACTGCGGGCGGTCGTCGCGGGGATCGGCCGCGGCCCGCTCCGGCTCGGCGAGCGCGCTACGGCCGCCGTCGTTCGGTTCGACGGCGGCCGGGGTGTCGGCCGCCAGGTTGTCGGCTTCGTTGGCTGAGGTCACCTCACCAGGATGCCAGGCCGCCTCCGCTCTCCCGCCGGGCCCCCGGGCCGCCCCGGGAGGGCCGGCGCGAGTCCGCCGGATCAGTGCCGACGCCGTTCAGCGGCGACGCCGTTCAGCGCCGGTAGCCGCGCGCGGGGTCGCGCTCCTCCGCGTCCTCGTACGGCAGGAACCAGCCTTCCGGGTGGGTGGCGGCGAGGAGTTGATCGGTACGGTCGGTGGTGTCCAGGTCCGGGTCGCCGTCGTCCGGGCCGTAGACGCCGAACAGCTCGTCCACGCAACCGTCCCAGTCGTAGTCGTACAGGTCCACCGGCAGGTCGCCCATCATGTCGGCGACCGCCTGCGGCTGGGCACCGAGCAGTTCACGGGCGTCCACCAGGGCCAGCCGCAGGGCCAGTTCCTCGGCGAGGCAGCGCGGCAGCGGCCACTCGCCGAGCGCCAGGTCCTCGGCCAGGTCGTCGAAGGTCCTCGCCAGCGCGCGGCGCCAGCTGCGGTGCATGCCCCAGGTCCGGCGCGGGAGGCGGGCGAGGACGGCCCAGTCGTGCTCCTCCTCCTCGATGACCGGCTCGTCCTCGTGCTCGTCCAGGTCGTCGTAGGCGGCGTCGGCCAGGGTGATCAGCTGCGTGTGCAGCAGGCACGCGGTGCGCGGGGTGAGGGTCCAGTCGCCGACGGCTCCGCCGCTCTCCTCCGCCTCCAGCGGGAAGAGCTCCGCGAAGTCGGGGGCGAAGTCCTCGGTGACGCTGATCTCCAGGGTGCCGCCGAGCGCCTCTACGCCGGGGATGGTGGAGACCAGCCGGTCCGGATGGAGCAGCGCCCCGAGCGCCGCGTTGGCGTCCTCGGAGACCTCGCGCAGCAGCGCCGCGCGCTGGCCCTCCGGGTCCACGCCGTCGAAGTCCAGGTCCTCGACGACCGCCCGCGCGGCGGCGCGCAGCGCGGGCCAGTCGGTGATGCGGATACCGAGAACCACGGTGGCCTCCACCTCCGGCACTCCGGAGTCCTCCGCCGCGCCCGGCCCCTGTGGATGATCGTTTCGCTCGCCCATGGGGCTACCGTACGGCTTTTTCGGGTGGCGGTTCACCGGTGCAGTGAGAGGATCTTCTGCCTGTTCCGAAAGATTGTCCGCCCGTTCGGCCGTGTCCTCGGCGTGGCGTTCCACCCGGTAGGACAGGATGGCGGTATGAGCAACATTGCAGAGTACGGCGGCGGGCAGGAGCAGGGCTCGGCGGTCCTGGTGGTCACCACCAACGACGTCCCCGGGTACCGGGTGGACCGGGTGATCGGCGAGGTCTTCGGCCTGACCGTGCGCAGCCGCCACATCGGCACCCAGATCGGCGCCTCGCTGAAGTCCCTGATGGGCGGTGAGCTGAAGGGTCTGACGAAGACTCTGGTGGACAGCCGCAACCAGGCGATGGAGCGGCTGATCGAGCAGACCAAGGCGCGCGGCGGCAACGCGGTGCTGGGCATGCGGTTCGACGTCACGGAGGCGGCCGACCTCGGAACGGAGATCTGCGCCTACGGCACGGCCGTGGTGATCTCCCCGGCGTCCTGACCCTGACTCGTCCGGAGAGGGTGCTTCCCGCGCGGCAGCACCCTCTCCGCTCGTCCCGGCCCGTCCCGGGACCTGGCGAGCTCGCCAGGAACCTCCCCGGCCAGGCGCGATGTGGGAAGGAATCCGCCGCAGCCGATGTTTCATTGGCGTGATCCGGGCCACCGCCGACCCCCGCGTCCACCTGGACGGCTACGGCCCCTCGACCAGCACCGTGGGCGCGAACCGGGCCGGACGGGCCGCCGTCAACGCCATCGTGAAACTGCTCGGCGAACCGTCCGGTGCCAGGGTCGAGGTGCAGCCCTCATAGCGGTGCGGCCGTCCTGACCGGGCGTCTCGGCAGCGGCGTCAGTTGTGCACCCGGCCGATCACGGCGTTGACCAGCGGCGCGAGCCGGTCCTCCAGATGCTGGAAGTCGCCGCTGTGGCCGTCGGACCACTGGGCCATCCCGACGAGCATCGCGTTCCCCATGCCCGCGAACTGCTGGACCAAGCCGCTGTCGGCCGGCAGCGCCCGCAGTCCCGAACCATCCGGGGGAAGCTGGACCGCCACCTGGAAGTCGGTGGGGTCGGCACTGAGCGCCATCGTCACGTGCACCGCGTCCACCGGGTCCTTCATGGTGAACAGCGCCAGGTTGTACTCGTTGTTGTCGGCGTCCTTGTAGTACGCCAGGTCGACGCCGAGGCAGCCGTGGCTCTGCGTGATCAGCCCTGCCAGGGTGGGCCCGACGGTGTCCGCCCCGGTGCACTTCGGGTTGGTGGTCTCGGCCACCCGCGTGAAGCCCTGGACCTGGTCCGGAAAGACGGAGAGCGGCACCGTCGCGGTTGCCAGGGTCATCGTGGACGGCGCCCCGGAGCGGGCCGCCGGGGCGTGGGCTGTGGCCGTCGGCGCGGGCGCCGCCGTCTGCCCCACCGGGTGGGCCGACCAGGCCAGGTACGCCACCAGGCCGGCCGCGACCGCCAGGCCGCCCAGAACCGCCACCGGCTTCAGCCAACGCCGCCGGTGCTGCGGCGCCTGTGCGGCCGCGGCCTGCCCGGCGTCCGTGCGTTCAGCCGCGCTGGGCTCCCGTATCGCGTTGTTCTTCTCGAATTCCCTGACGAACTCGTCCCACAGCTCGTCCCGGTCTCACGTTCGGTCACGGCGGAACCCTAGTGATCGTCAGGCCGGTTGGAAAACCGGGCCCGGCGGGGGCGGACCGGGGCTCGTCGACGCGGCCGGTCAGCGGTCGAAGTCGACGGTGACGCGGTCGGAGACCGGGCGGGCCTGGCAGGTCAGGACGTAGCCGGCGGCCACCTCCTTGTCCTCCAGGGCGAAGTTGCGGCGCATGGTGACCTCGCCCTCGGTGACCAGCGCCCGGCAGGTGCCGCAGACGCCGCCCTTGCAGGCGAACGGCAGGTCGGGCCTGGCCCGCTGGGCCCCGTCCAGGATCGAGCGGTCGCGCGGGAGGGCCAAGGTGCCCGAACGGCCGTCCAGAACCACGGTGACCTCGCTCGACGCGCCGTCCACCGCACCGTCCTCGTCCACACGCTCGGCGACCGGCTCGTCCTCGGCGTGGAACAGCTCCTGGTGCACCCGCTCGGCGGGAACGCCCAGTTCGGCGAGCAGTTCCTTGGCGCCGGCCACCATGCCGTAGGGGCCGCAGAGCCACCAGTGATCGGTGTGCTCGACGTCCACCAGGGCCTCCACCAGGGCCCTGACCCGCTCCGGATCGAGCCGCCCGCTGAGCAGCTCGGCGTCACGGGTCTCCCGGGAGAGCACGTGGAGTAGCTGGAAGCGGCCGAGGTGGCGGTCCTTCAGATCGGCCAGCTCGTCGGCGAACATCACCGTGTCGCTGCGCCGGTTCCCGTAGAGCAGGGTGACCTCCGAGCCCTCGTGCGCGGCGAGCACCGAGCCCGCGATGGACAGCATCGGCGTGATCCCCGAACCGGCCGCGAGCAGCACATGCCGTGCGGGAACGCCCAGTTCGGGGCTGAACAGGCCGGACGGCGGCAGTACCTCGACCCGGTCACCGACCGCCGCCTCGCGCACCAGCCAGCGCGAGAACAGCCCACCGGGCACCTCCCGGACGGCGATCCGCAGCGGTCCGCCGACCGGCGAGCAGATCGAGTACGAGCGGCGCTCGTCCGCGCCGTCCACGATCCGGCGGAGCGTCAGCGTCTGGCCCGGGCGGAACGCGAACTCGGGGGCCAGCTCCGGCGGCACCTCGAAGGTGACCGCGACCGCGTCCTCGCAGAGCGGCTCCACCGCCCCGATGGACAGCTCGTGAAAAGCCGGTCGGCGGACGGACATTCAGATCTCCTTGATCCGGTCGAAGGGCTCACGGCAACTGCGGCAGCGCCAGAGCGCCTTGCAGGCGGTGGAGCCGAAGCGGGACAACTCCTCGGTGTCGGCGGAGCCGCACTGCGGGCAGTGCACCGACCGCCGGGTCGGCCCGAGCCGCAGCACACCCGGGCGGGCGGGCCCGGGCTGCGGTGGGGCGATCCCCGCCTCGGCCAGCTTGCGGCGGCCGGCCTCGGTGATCAGGTCGGTGGACCACGGCGGGTCGAGGCGCAGCCGGACCCGGACCTCCGGGTAACCGGCGGCGCGCAGCCGGGCGTCCACGTCGGCGGCCATCTCGGCGACCGCCGGGCAGCCCGAGTAGGTCGGTGTGAGCCAGGCCGTGACGGTGCCGCCCGCCTCCTCGACACCGCTCAGCACGCCGAGGTCGGCCAGGGTGAGCATCGGCAGCTCCGGGTCGGGCACGGCCGCCGCGATCTCCCAGGCGGTTCCCGGACCCGCGGTACCGGCGGGCGCGGTGTGCGTGGACGTTGCGGTCGCAGGCACGGTGGTCGCGGACGCGGTGCGCTGCGCCGGGTCGTGGCGCGAGGTCGCGGTCATCACCAGGTCGCCCCCGGGTGTGCGCGGGCCACCACCTGCAGTTCGGCGAGCAGCGGGCCGAGCGCCTCGGTGTGGACGCCGTCGCGGCCGGCCCGTCCGCCGACGTATGCCAGCGGCGGGGCCTGCGGCACGGTCAGCCGGGCCTCGGCGATCACCTCGCCGAGCTCCCTCAGCACGCCTTCGCGCAGCTCCGCCGGATCCACGCCGAGCCGCAGCTCCACCGGGTGCGGGGTGAACAGTTCCTCGAGCAGCGGCCAGAGGGCGTCCAGCGCCGTCTGCATCCGCCGGGCCGAGTACTCGGTGCCGTCGCCGAGCCGCAGCGTCCAGGCGGTGGCGTACTCGCGGTGGTAGGCCAGTTCCTTGACGCCGCGCGCCGCGACGGCCGCCAGCACCGGGTCGGCGTGGCCGCTGAGCCGCTGGTAGAGCGCGTGGCGGGCGGTGGCGAAGAGCAGCAGCCGGGCGACGCAGTGCGCGAAGTCGCCGTTCGGCGTCTCGACCAGGCGGACGTTGCGGAACTCGTGCTCCGCACGCCAGTACGCGTAGTCGTCCTCGGTGCGGCCGGTGCCGTCCACCTGGCCGGCCCGGGTGAGCAGCAGGCGGGCCTGGCCGAGCAGGTCGAGACCGAGGTTGGCGAGTGCGACCTCCTCCTCCAGCTCGGGGGCCCGGGTGCACCACTCGGTCAGCCGCTGGGCCAGGATCAGGGCGTCGTCGCCGAGCATCAGACAGTAGGTGCCGAGGTCGCTACCGTCGATCCCCGGCGGCAGCGCGGTGTCCACACCGAGCAGCGGGTCCGCGAAGCCCGTCCCGTACGCCCAGCGGGCCTCGCCCTCGGGCTCCGGGGACGCCTCGGAGAGGGTCAGGTAGACGTGGTCGTCGGTGGCTGACGTGCTGGTTCCATCGGTCATGGCGTGTGCTCCCCGTCAGATGTGCGGGACATCCTCGGGGATGTCGTAGAAGGTCGGGTGGCGGTAGACCTTGTCACCACTGGGGGCGAAGAACGGGTCCTGCTCGTCGGGGGCGGAGGCGGTGATGGCGTCCGAGCGGACCACCCAGAGGCTGACGCCCTCGTTGCGGCGGGTGTAGAGGTCGCGGGCGGCGAGCAGTGCCATCCGGTCGTCGGGGGCGTGCAGCGAGCCGACGTGCACATGATTGAGGCCGCGCCTGGGGCGCACGAACACCTCGTACAGCGGCCAGTCGGCCTTGGTCCCGCTCATCGTCCTGCCCCTTCGTCCTCGTCCCGGTGGTCGCCGGCCCCGCCGGCCCCGGCTTCCGCTCTGCGCTTTGCCGCGTACGCGACGGCCGCCTCGCGCACCCAGGCGCCGTCCTCGTGAGCGGCGCGGCGACGCTCGACTCGCTGGGTGTTGCACGGACCCTGGCCCTTGATCACCTGCTTCAGCTCGGACCAGTCGGGCTCGCCGAAGTCCCAGCTGCCGCGCTCCTCGTTCCAGCTCAGGGCCGGGTCGGGCAGGGTGACGCCCAGGTGCTGGGCCTGCGGCACGGTCATGTCGACGAATCGCTGCCGCAGCTCGTCGTTGGTGTGGCGCTTGATCCGCCAGGCCATCGACTGGGCGGTGTTCGGTGAGTCGTCGTCCGGTGGGCCGAACATCATCAGCGACGGCCACCACCACCGGTCCACCGCGTCCTGCACCATCCGGCGCTGGGTGTCGGTGCCGCGCATCAGCGTCATCAGCAGCTCGTAGCCCTGCCGCTGGTGGAAGGACTCCTCCTTGCAGATCCGCACCATCGCCCGGGCGTACGGGCCGTAACTGCAGCGGCAGAGCGGCACCTGGTTGCAGATCGCCGCGCCGTCCACCAGCCAGCCGATCACCCCGACGTCGGCGAAGGTGAGGGTCGGGTAGTTGAAGATGGACGAGTACTTCTGCCGGCCCGAGATCAGCTTGTCGGTGAGCTCCGCCCGGTCCACCCCGAGGGTCTCGGCCGCGGCGTAGAGGTAGAGGCCGTGGCCCGCCTCGTCCTGCGCCTTGGCCAGCAGGATCGCCTTGCGGCGCAGCGAGGGGGCCCGGGTCAGCCAGTTACCCTCCGGCTGCATCCCGATGATCTCGGAGTGCGCGTGCTGCGCGATCTGCCGGACGAGCGTCGCCCGGTAGGCGTCCGGCATCCAGTCCCGTGGCTCGATCCGCTGCTCGGCGGCCACCACCGTCTCGAAGTGCCCCTCCAGGGGCTGATCGACCATCTGCGGTGCCGACACTGCACCCACCTCCCGACTGACCGTTCGGTCGGCACCATTCTGTGCGTCGAGCCGAGGAATGACAAGAGATGGCGATCACCGGTGGTCTGCCCTGGCGTGATCTACGGCGTTCTGCTGCGATTTGCCATGGTCTGCCGCGTTTGGCAAGCGGTCGTTTGGCAACGACGGCTTGGTGATGGCCTGCGGTATTGGAGCAGGGAATCGCGCCCGACCACTTCGAATGGCGGGCCGAGTACCCCGGGGTGCGGCTCTGCTTGATCAGCTGCGTGCGCGACGACCGCGACGGCCCGCCGCCGCGGTGGTGCAACGCCACTCACTCACGCAGTTGGTCAAGCGGAGCCTCACCCTCGGAGCAATGTCCGGCCGTCTCCGCGGCCGAACGACTGCCGCCGACTTCCGCAGGCCGCCGCCTCACCGCACGGCCGCCTCCGGGCAGCGGCGACGGCTACGGCCGCTCGCGCAGCCGGGGCAGCGGGACTGCGAGCAGCCCTGCCAGGAGGGCGATGCGCGGGGCGAGTTGGTCCACCCGGATGTGCTCGTCGCGGGCGTGCGGACCGGCCCCGACCGCGCCGAGGCCGTCCAGGGTCGGCAGACCGCGCGCACCCGCCAGGTTGGTGTCACCCGCGCCACCCGCCGGAGCACCGTCCAGCTTCTGGCCGAGAGCCGCGGCCAGCGACCGCACGTGCCGCAGCAGGGGGTTGCCCGAACGCTCCGGCCAGGCGGGGCGGCTGGAGAGCACCTCGGTCCGGACCCGGGCGCCCGGACGCAGGGCGGTGAGGTGGGCGAGGGTGTCGAGGGTGTTGCGCTGGGCCTCCGCGGTGGCGAAGCGCAGACCGAGTTCGGCCTCGGCCCGGCCGGCCACCACATTGGCCCTGGTGCCGCCGGTGATCCGGCCGGCGTTGAGTTCGGTACCCGGAAGCCTGGCGAGACTGCGCACCGCGACCAGCTGATCGACCAGTTCGTCTACGGCCGAAACGCCCTCGGAGGCGTGGTTGCCCGCATGCGCCTCACGGCCGGTCACGGTCAGCCGCACTCTGGTGCTGCCGCGCCGCGCGGTCTTGAGCCGGCCGTCCGGGTGCGGCGGCTCCAACCCCAGGACGGCTGCGGCCCCCGGCAGTTGGCGCTCCACGAGCTTTCGTCCGTCCGGGCTGCCGACCTCCTCGTCAGCGACCACCACCAGCCGGACCGGCCGGTGCGGCCGCTCGCCGAGATCGGCCAGCAGCGCGAACGCGCCTTCGAGCAGTGCCAGACCGGCCTTCATGTCCAGTACACCGGGACCACTGAGCAGTCCGTTCTCCTCCTGGACCGGCCAGTCCTGGAGCGTCCCGACCGGCCAGACCGTGTCGTGGTGGCCCACCAACAGGAGGTGCGGCAGGGTCTCGTCCCGGCCGGCCCAGGTGAGCAGCAGATGGTCACCGGCCGGCCCAGGCTCGCGACGGACCTCGGCCCCGGTGGCGCGGAAGCCGGCGGCCAACTCCTCGGCCAGGACGTCCAGCCGGGGTGCGTCTCCGGACGGCGACTCCATCCCGGCCAGATCGACGCAGCGGCGGCGGACCGCACCGGCCAGCGTACGGGCACGGGCGCTCAACGCCTGCGGAAGTCCGGGCAGCGCGGCCGTGCCGATGCACTCGCCGGCCGCTGCGGTGCCCTCGGTCCCGGCCGCGACACCGGCCGTCATCCCGGCCGTCGTCCCGGCCGTCGTGCCAGTCGTCGAGCCAGTCGTCGTGCCAGTCGCCGCCCCGGCGGTAGCCCCAACTGCCGCTCCGGGCACCGAAGGCCGTAGGACTGCCGTACGAGCGGACGATGCCGAGACCGCTGCCGTGGCGGCGGTGACCACGGCGGCACGGGGCGCTATCGGGCTCGAACTCGCGGACTTCGGGGCGGCCGCGCGCGCACCGCCACTGTCGGCCCCGCCGACCCGAACGCCTCGGGCACCGACCGGACGCGGGTGTGCTGCCGCGTACGCGCTCACGGTCTGCGGCCCGGCCGGACGGGAACTCCCGGGCCGGACACCCGAACCGGCCCCGGGTCCGGACTTCGCACCGGAACCGAAGCTCCCACCGGCACCGGCCCCTTGACCCGAGCCGTGCACGGAGCCGGGCGCGGGCCCGTGAGCCGGACCGGGAGCAGACCCGGCACTGGAGCTGGAACTCGGACTGGGGCCGCTACTCGGACTCATCGGACGCCTCCCCGATCGCCGCCGGTATAGCGGCACCGGCAGCCGCAGGCTCGGTCGGGCAACGCCGGTTGGTGCGACCTCGGGCTGGGCAACACTGCGTCCTCCTCGCTCGGTCCGGCAGCCCCGGGTGGACCCGGGGGCCGTGGACGGCAGCCCCCTGACCCATCGGTGCACTCGGGGCGCCGGTGCAGGGGAAGCCGAGAAGTGAGCCTAGAAGATTGGTTCGTCCCCTTGCGAGGTGCCCCGAGTACTGCGTCGCATCGGCCACCGGGCGAGGACGGCGGCCCGCCGGGGCGGTTCCCGGTCGGGCACGGAGCCCGGGCCTGGGCCAACGCACGAGCGCGGTCGCGGGATCGCGCCCACTTCCACCATGGACCTCCGTCGGCATCACTGCACAGCGAAGCCGCAACGCCCGGCCGATCCACGTCCGATGAGTGATGAGCACTCAGCGTTTGGTACCAGATCGGCGACCAGGGGAGGAACGACCGGCGCGTACCGCTTCACGCCGTTCCAGGACTTCGAGCCGGGCGCAACCGGCAGGCGGCAGGCGGCAGGCCCGGATTCCGGCGCGCGGTGTCACGGTCGGCAACGAACCGATGACTCATCGACGGCGATCGCGGCTGCCGACGGCCGCCACCTTACGACGGACCGCGCCCGGCAGTCGCCCCGCGGTCGACGGATGCCCGGGGTCGAGTGACGGGCGGTCGGTGGGTCCGGCAGCGGAGAACCTGTCCGGCAACGGACGCCTGGCAACCGGCGGCAGGCGGCAGGCGGCAGGCGGCAGGCGGCAGGCGGCAGGCGGCAGGCAACGGTCGACCGATGCCCCATGGCCGATGACTGATGACTGATGACGATCGCCAGATGTCGAATGACAGATATTGAAATCTGTCATTCGACATGCCATAGTCGATACCGCAGGCGGACTCCCGCCCGCATCCGATCCGCACCCGCACATCGCGCCCGCGCCCCCTCCGCACTTCCAGGAGCAGACTCCGTGAGCACCGCCCCCACCCGCGCCACCCTCGGCGCGAGTTCCTTCACCGCCTCCGCCCTGGGCCTTGGCCTCATGGGCATGTCAGACCTCTACGGCGCCGCCGACGAGGCCGAGAGCATCGCCACCATCCACGCCGCCATGGATGCCGGGATCACCCTGCTGGACACCGGCGACTTCTACGGCATGGGCCACAACGAGCTGCTGATCCGCGAGGCGCTTCGCGGCCACAACCGCGAGGACGTCGAGATCAGCGTCAAGTTCGGCGCCCAGCGCGGCCCGGACGGCAGCTGGCTCGGCATCGACAGCAGCCCCGCAGCCACCAAGACGGCCCTGGCGTACACGCTGCGCCGCCTGGGCACCGACCACATCGACGTCTACCGCCCGGCTCGACTGGACCCGAACGTGCCGATCGAGGAGACGGTCGGCGCCATCGCGGAGCTGGTCAAGGCCGGCTACGTCCGCCACATCGGCCTGTCCGAGGTCGGCGCCGAGACCCTGCGCCGGGCCGCCGCGGTCCACCCGATCAGCGACCTGCAGATCGAGTACTCGCTGCTCTCCCGCACCCTGGAGGCCGAGGTGCTGCCAGCCGCGCGCGCTCTGAACATCGGCGTCACCGCGTACGGCGTGCTCTCCCGCGGCCTGCTCAGCGGCCACTGGACCAGCGACCGTGAGGTGAGTCCGGCCGACTTCCGCGGCCACAGCCCGCGCTTCCAGGGGGAGAACCTCAACCACAACCTCCGCCTGGTGGAGGCGCTGCGGGTGATCGCCGAGGCCAAGGGCGCCACCGTAGCCCAGGTCGCCATCGCCTGGGTCGCCTCGCGCGGTTCGGACATCGTGCCGCTGGTCGGCGCCCGCCGCCGGGACCGCCTGGCCGAGGCCCTCGGTGCGCTGGACGTCACGCTGACCACGGCCGACCTCGCCGCCATCGAGGCAGCGGTCCCGGCCGGTGCGGCCGCCGGCGACAGGTACGCTGCCGCACAGATGGCCCACCTCGACAGCGAGCACTGACACCGGTCAGGCCCGTACCGCGGCGAGCCACCGCCGGCCCGCAACCGCACTGAAGGACGTACCCCGCCGTGACCACGGACAGCGCACTCACTCCCGAGCAAATCCTGAGCGCGGCGGAGGACGTCCTGCGGCGGTTCGGTCCGGCCAAGGCCACCGTGGTGGACATCGCCCGCACGCTCGGTGTCAGCCACGGCAGTGTCTACCGGCACTTCCCCAGCAAGGCCGCGCTCCGCGAGGCGGTCACCCAGCGCTGGCTGGACCAGGCGCACCACACCCTGGCGGCGATCACCGCGGAGCGCGGCCCGGCCGTGGAGCGCCTGCACCGCTGGCTGGCGACGCTGTTCGCCGCCAAGCGCAAGAAGGCACTGGACGATCCCGAGCTGTTCGCGACCTACATGACGCTGGTCAACGAGCTCTCGGCCACCGTCGAGGCGCACATCGAGACGCTCACCACCCAGATCGCCACGATCATCCAGGACGGCATCCACCAGGGCGAGTTCCGTCCGACCCACGTGGCCACGGCCGCGCGCGCCGTCTTCCAGGCCACCGCCCACTTCCACGACCCGGTACACGCTGCCGAGTGGGCCGACCCGAAGTGCGAGACCGACTTCGAGGCCCTCTGGAACCTGCTCCTCACCGGCCTGCGCTCGCGCTGACACCCCGCGTCGGCGCCGGCACCCGCAAGCTCGCACCGGCCCCGGGCAGCCGGGAGCCACCGCTCGGCAGGCCCACGCCTGCACCCGGGCCCGACACGGCCTGCGCCCGACACGGCCTGCGCCCGACACGGCTCCGCCCAACACGGCCTCGCGCCTGGCGTGGCCCACCGCCCTCCCGGAATCCAGTCGCGCGCGGCCGGGGCGAGCGGGCACGATGTCCCCCACCGAGTTGATCTCACATGGAGGATGACGTGCTTGCTCCCTGGTCGGCCCTCGACAGTCTGCGGGGCCTGGCCCTCGGCGACGCCTTCGGCGACCGCTGGTTCAGCGTGGACAACAGCGAGGCCGACGCCCGCCTCGCCGCCCGGACGGTCCGCGAGGCGCCGTGGCACTGGACGGACGACACCGCGATGGCGCTGGTCCTCTTCCAGCACCTGCTCCAGTACGGCGAGGTCAGGCAGTCGGAGCTGGCGCGGGCGTTCGCCGAGGCCTACACCGCCGACCCTGCACGCAAGTACGGGCCGTCGATGCACCAGGTGCTGCGGCAGATCCACGAGGGCGGTGACTGGCAGGCCATCACCTCGTCGATGTTCGGCGGCCAGGGCTCGCACGGCAACGGCGCTGCGATGCGGGTCGCGCCGCTGGGCGCCTGGTTCGCCGACGACCTGGACCGGGTCGCCGAGCAGGCCGAACTCTCCGCGCTCACCACGCACTTCAACCCGGAGGCGGTCTCGGGGGCGGTGGCGGTCGCGCTCGCGGCGGCCTTCGCGGCCCGCAGCCGGGGCGAGGTGGCACCCGACCGGGTCGAACTGCTGGGCCGGGTCGCCGAGTTGCTGCCGGATTCCGACGTGCGCTCGGGCCTGCGGATCGCGGCCCGGTTCCCGGCGGGTACCTCCATCCGGCATGCGGCGAGTGTGCTCGGCTCCGGGCTGCAGATCTCCGCGCAGGACACCGTGCCGTTCGCACTCTGGTGCGCGGCAGGGCAGTTGGACTCGCTGCCGGAGGCGATCTGGGACACCCTCGGCGGCTGGGGCGACATGGACACCACCTGCGCCATCGCGGCCGGCGTGGTCGCCGCCCGCACCGGGCTGGCCGAGGTACCGCCGAGCTGGACCGCGGCGCAGCAGGAACTGCCCGACTGGGTCCCGGTCGCGTGATCCGGTGATCGGCCGACAGGGTGGTGGGTCCGCGTCAGCGCGGACCCACCACCTCCGTCAGTCGCGGGAGTTGCCGAAGAGCAGCCGGTAGGCGATCAGCAGCACCAGCGAGCCCGCGATCGCCGCGCCCCAGGTGGCGGGGTCGTAGAAGTGCTTGGCCACCGACCGGTGCAGGAAGGTCGCCGAGAGCCAGCCACCCACGAAGGAACCGGCGATACCGATCAGGGTGGTGCCGATGAGGCCGCCCGGGTCACGTCCGGGAAGCAGGATTTTCGCGATAGCCCCGGCCAGCAGGCCGAGGATGATCCAGCTGATGAATCCCATACGTCTCTCCAACCCTTCACCGCGCCGCTCAGGCGCAGCCTTACTGCCAGCGAGGACGCGTCCGACCGCCGGTCGGTTCCCGCCCCGGTTCCCGCCGAGCCGTACCGGACCACCGCACTCGCCGCTCCCGGAGCCCGACCCGGCCCCCGCGCCCCATCCCGGGAACGAGCCCGGCCCCGAACCCGGACCCGAACCCCACCCCGGGCCCGATCGCCCGGGGGAAGCATGAGAGGGTCGGGCGCCCGGAGCGGCCGCGCGCGAGCAGCCGCCACCCGGCAGCCACGGGTGATCCGCCGCGGGCGGGCAGGCGAGGAGGAGGGCGGCGAGGCCATGACCACCGGACGGGTACTGATCGCGGACGACGACGCCGCCATCCGCCGCTCGCTGGAGCGCGGACTGCGACTGAGCGGCTTCACGGTGCTGGTCGCCGAGGACGGACCCGGTGCGATGCGCTTGCTGGCCGGGGCGGGGGCGGGGTCCCCACCGGACGTCGTGGTGCTGGACGTCTCGATGCCGGGCCTCAGCGGGATCGAGGTGTGCCGGGCGCTGCGGGCCGGGGGCGACGACACGCCCGTGCTGATGCTCTCGGCGCTGGACGAGGTGACGGACCGGGTCGCCGGGCTCCAGGCCGGGGCGGACGACTACCTGGTGAAGCCGTTCGCGCTGGAGGAGCTGGTCCTGCGGATCAGGGCGCTGCTCCGCCGCCGGACACCGGCGCCCACGGCCGGGCCGGCCGAACCGCCGCGACCGGAGGTGCTCCGCGCCGGACCGCTGACGGTCGATCCCGCCACCCGCCAAGTCTTCCGCGATGGCGTAGAACTCCAGCTCACCAGACGGGAGTTCGAGCTGCTGGTACAGCTGGTGCGGAACGCCGGGCTGGTGCTCACCAGGGACCAGCTGCTCGACCGGGTCTGGGGCTACGACTTCGAGGTCCGGACCGACGCCGTGGACACCTTCATCAGCTATCTGCGCCGCAAGCTGGAGGCGGACGGACGGCCTCGGCTGATCCACACCGTCCGCGGCGTCGGTTTCGTCCTGCGCCCGCCGAGCGTTCGGGAAGAACCCGGCCGTCCGGCCGCACCAGCGCCGGACGGCACCGGGCAGGCCGAAGGCACCGGGCAGGCGGTCGGCCGATGAGACTCTCGACCCGGATCGCGCTCTCGGTGACCGCCCTGGTGCCGCTGCTGGTGCTGGCCGCCGGGCTGCTGGTGCTGGGGCTGGTCGGCCGCGACCTGCGGCACCAGCAGGACACCCGGCTCCAGGACCGGGCCTCGTTGGTGAAGCCGGACGTGCGGGCGCTGCTCGCCGCCGACCAGGGCGGCCGACCCCAGGCCGAGCAGAACCGGCACCACAAGGTGCTCGCCGACACCCTCGACGCGGGGATCCGGGTGGCGGCGGCGGACGGCACGGTGCTCCTGACCGGCGGCCCGCAGCCCGCAGCCCCGGTGCGGCTGCCTCCGGCGACCGCGGGCGGTCCGGTCACCATCCGGGACAAGGCACGTGCCTGGCGGGTCCTGGCCGTCCCGGTGGACGGCCCGGCTTCCGGGACGCTCTGGCTGCTGACCCCGGCCTCGGCCACCGAGCCCGAACTCGCGGCGGTACGCCGGCGGGTGCTGCTGGTTGCCCTGGTCACCGCACCGGTCTCCGGCCTGCTGGCCTACGCCGTCGCCGACCGGACCACCGCCTCGCTGCGCCGGCTCAGCCGCCGGGCGGGCGAGTTGGACCCCGGAGCGGGTGCGGCCGGCTTCGCCGCCCAGCACTCCGGCGTCGCCGAGGTGGACGAACTCGCGCTCTCCATCGCCGGGTTGCTCACCCGCTACGAGGAACAGGCGGGGCGTACGGCCCAGGCGTTGGACACCGCGCGGTCGTTCTCCTCCGCGGCCTCGCACGAGCTGCGCACCCCGCTGATGAGCATGCGCACCAACCTGGACGTGCTGGCCGCGCACCCCGACCTGCCGGCCGAGGAACGCGACGAGGTGCTGGGGGACCTGCGGAGCGAGCACGCCCGACTGCTGGATCTGCTGACCGCGCTGCGCGCCCTGGCCCAGGGCGACCTGGTCGAGCTGACCGCGTTCGGCCCGCTGGACCTGGCCGAGTTGACGGACGCGGTGGCGGGCGAGACGGCGCGGCGCAGCCCGCAGGCCGAACTCTGCTGCGAGCTGCCGGCCGAGCTCCGGATCTTCGGCTGGGAGGCGGGGCTGCGCATCCTGCTGGTCAACCTGCTCAACAATGCGGTGGTGCACGGACGTTCGGCCGATTCCACGGTACGGATCGCGGTACGGCTGCGCGCCGAGGGCGCGTTCGCGGTGCTCACGGTGGACGACGGCGGGCCGGGTATCCCGCCCGACGGGCGGGACCGGGTCTTCGCCCGGTTCCACCGCAGGCCGGGCAGCCCGGGTTCGGGACTCGGGCTGACCCTGGTCGCGCAGCAGGTGGCACTGCACCGGGGCACGGTTTCGGTCGGGACACCGCCCCGGGGCGCGGGCTGCCGGTTCGAGGTCCGTCTGCCGCTGCCCGCCACCGACGCCCCGCCACCGCGTCTCCCCGTCCGCCGCGACTGGCTCTCGGGTCAGGACCGCGGCTCGGATCCACGCACCGGGGTCTGACCGGGCCTTCGTTCCCGGTACCGGCCGCAGCCCAGCCCGACCAGCGCGCCGAGAGCCTGCCAGGGCGTTCCCGGTACCGGCCGCCGCACGGATCCGACTCACAAGGAATCCACAAGAACCGTCGCTACCTTCCAGCCCGGCCGGTCCGCGAAGGGCCGGCGTCTCGTGGCACTGGAGGAGATTCAGCCATGTTCCCGAACCGCAAGGCCACCGCCGCACTCGGCGCGCTCACCCTGGCCGGCGCCCTGTTCGCCGCTGCCGCTCCCGCCCAGGCGGCGACCAAGCCGGCCCCGAAGGGGGACGGTGCGGTGGCCATCTGCAAGCGCCTGCCGCAGACCGAGAAGCGGCTCAGCGCCGCGATCACCCGGCTGAACGGTGACGCCACCGTGCCCGGTTCGATCGCCCGGATGGAGCAGCGGGTGGACAACGCCAAGTCGGCCGGCCACACCGAGATCGAGAAGTACCTGAGCGACCGGCTCGCCTACCGCAAGAGCCTGCTGCCGAACCTGCAGAGCCGCCAGACGGACCTCAAGTCCGTGGCGACCTGGTGCGGGGCGCACGGCCACGGTACGGCGGCGGGCCAGTGACCGTACGCCGCTCCGCCGCCACCCTGCTGGCCGTGCTGGCGCTCGGCTCGACGCCGCTGCTCACGGCCTGCGGACCGACCAGCGCCGCACCCGCGCCGACGGCCTCGGTGACGCCGGCGCCGGCGGACGGGGCGTCGGACGGCAGCGCGGACCCCCAGCTGAAGGACATGCAACAGAAGGTGGACGCCGCCGAGAGCGCCGCCGCCCAGGCGGACGCGGACGCGACCAAGGACAACTGAGCCTGCGCGGCGCCGAGGTCCGCCCCGGCACCGCGTCAGCGCCTCTTCCGGCCGGCCTGCCCCGTCTCCCCCGGGGCAGGCCGGCCGCTTGCGGATGCCCGACCGCGTTCGGATACCGGCCCCGACTCGGCCGAGCAGGCCACGAGGAGCACCGTCGGTGGCGAGCGCGGCAGGGTGACCGCCAGGCGGTCCGCGCTTGACGCGCCGGGCCCGGCTCCGCGACGATCAGCCCATGGACACCGGCACCACCCTGGTCTGCCGCCTGCACGTCGATCTGCGACGCCAGGCGAGCGACATGTGTGCCCGCTGACCCGTCTCCCCGCCCTGTGACGTCTGCCAGGGCCTGAGCCGCGCTCTCGCCTCACCCTCTCTTCGCTCTCCTCCCGCCTGCCGTTCGGGTCCGCGCTTCCCCGTGCGCCCGTGTCCGGCAGGCTCCTTCGGCCTACCCGAGGATGCCCCATGAGCCTTGACCTCGCCCCTGCGCCCGCCGTGGCGCCGCCCGCCCCGAACGCCCAGCTCCCCCAGAGCACCCAGCCCTCCTCACCCGCCCCGCTCTCCCCGACCGCCCTGCGCGAGATCGTCCGAGAGCTCGCCGGGCAGCCCGACCGCTGGCTGCCCCGGGTCCGGCTGTCCGCCGAGGACCGCTGGTACGAACGGCTGGCGCTCACCGAGGATCACGAGGTCTGGCTGATCAGCTGGCTGCCGGGCCAGTCCACCGGCTTCCACGACCACGGCGGTTCGCGCGGCGCCTTCGTGGTGACGCTGGGCGAGTTGGAGGAGCTGTCACTGGGCGGGCCCGGGCAGGGACTGCTGGTCCGGCGGCTGGCCCCGGGCACCGCCCGGTCCTTCGGTCCCGAGTACCTGCACGACGTCCGGAACACCGGCGGCGGACCGGCGGTGACCATCCACGCGTACTCGCCGCCGCTGGCGTCGATGTCCCGGTACGAACTGCGCGCCGAGGGCCTGGCGCGCACCGCGCAGGAGGGGCCGGAGCAGTGGTGACCACGGTTGACGAGCTGGTCGAGCGCGCGCGGGCCGGGGTGCACCGGCCGGGCCCGCTGGAGGCGTACCGCGCGGCGGCCGCGGGCGCACTGCTGGTGGACATCCGCCCCGCGGCGCAGCGCGCGCGTGAGGGCGGCATCCCCGGTGCGCTGGTGATCGAGCGGAACGTACTGGAGTGGCGGCTGGATCCGACGAGCGGTCACCGCGTGCCGGAGGCAACCGGGCACGGGCTGGCGGTGATCGTGCTCTGCTCGGAGGGCTACGCGTCCAGCCTGGCCGCCGCCGGCCTGCGCGAGCTGGGGCTGTACCGGGCGACCGACCTGGACGGCGGTTTCCTCGCCTGGGCCGCCGCGGGCCTGCCGACCGTGGCCGGGACGGTCGAGGGCCCGGAGCACCGGAGTGCTCCTGCGCACCGGACCGGCGGGAATTCGTAACAGGGACAGGAAGGTTTGCACCCGCGCACGACAGGGAAGGCCGTGACGATCCGAAGATCAGTTCGAGTCGGACGCGCTCTGCCGTGTTCCGATATCCGCTCCAAGAACCGAACGGCGCCCAGGCGCCGAAGCTAGGATCCTTTCGTGATCAGATTCGACGGCGCCGCCAAGCGCCATCCCGACGGCACGATCGCCGTCGAGGGCCTCGACCTGGACATACCTGCCGGCCGCACCACGGTACTGGTCGGACCCTCCGGCTGCGGCAAGACCACGATCCTGCGGATGGTCAACCGCATGGTCGAGCCGACCGCGGGACGGGTGCTGCTGGACGGCACCGACGTCTCCCAGCTGCCCGCCGCCAAGCTGCGCCGGGGCATCGGCTATGTGATCCAGCAGGCCGGGCTCTTCCCGCACCGCCGCGTCATCGACAACATCGCCACCGTCCCCTATCTGCTCGGCTGGGACCGCAAGAAGGCCCGCGCCCGCGCCGCCGAGCTGCTCGAGCTCGTGGGCCTGGCGCCCGAACTGGCCAAGCGCTACCCCTTCCAGCTGTCCGGTGGCCAGCAGCAGCGGGTCGGCGTGGCCCGAGCGCTGGCGGCCGACCCTCCGGTGCTACTGATGGACGAGCCGTTCAGCGCGGTCGACCCGGTGGTCCGCGCCGGACTGCAGGACGAACTGCTCCGTCTGCAGGGCGAATTGAACAAGACCGTACTGTTCGTCACACACGACATCGAGGAGGCCGTCCGGCTCGGCGACCAGGTGGCGGTACTGCGCGAGCGGGGCCGGATCGCCCAACTCGCCGATCCGCACACCCTGTTGACCGAACCGGCCGACGAGGGCGTGGCCGCCTTCCTGGGCCGCGACCGCGGGCTGCGCGGCCTCGGGCTGCTCCCGGCCCGCACCGTCGCCGTCCGTCCACTCGGCGAGGGCACCCGGCAGGCCGGCTGGGAGCTGCGGCTGGACGCGGACGGGCGGCCGACCGGCTGGATCGACCTCGACCGTCCGGATGAGGACCCTCACCCCGCGCCGGTCTTCCACCCCGGAACCGACACCCTGCGCAGCGCGCTGGACGCCGCCGTCCTCTCCCCCGCCGGCGCGGTCGTCGCCGTCGACGCGAACGGCCGGGCGGTCGGCACCGCCGACCGGGCGGCGGTCCTCGCCGCACTGACCGGCGCCCCTCCGGCTCCGGAGCCCGGAAGCAGCCGAGGGCCGGTGAGCACCGATGGACGGTGAACCCCTGGTCCGCTGGTACTGGATCGGGGACCACCTCGGCTACCTGCGCGACCTCACCCTCGACCATGCGGTGATCTCCCTGGTCCCGGTGCTGATCGCGCTGCTGATCGCCGTTCCGCTGAGCCTCGCCTGTGCTCGCTTCCCCCGCATCTACCAGCCGCTCTCCGCCGTCTTCAACGTGGTGTACGCGCTGCCCTCGCTCGCGGTCTTCGTGGTGCTGATCCCGTACACCGGGCTGGCCACCCGGGCCACCGTGATGGTGCCGCTCACCTTCTACGCACTCGCCGTACTGCTGCCCACAGCCGTGGACGGACTGCGCTCGGTGCCGGACTCCGTGCGGCAGGCGGCGACCGCCATGGGCTACGGCCCCTGGCACCGGCTGTCCGCCGTCGAACTCCCGGCCGCCGTCCCGTATCTGATGGCCGGGCTGCGGGTCGCCGCGGTGTCCAGCATCTCGCTGGCCGCGGTCGGCGCGCTGATCGGCCGGGGCGGCCTCGGCTACCTGTTCATCGACGGTTTCCAGCGCACCTTCCCCACCCCGATCGTGGCCGGCATCGTGCTGATCGCCGCGCTCGCCCTGGTCACCGACCTGCTGCTGGTCCTGGCCCGGCGGCTGCTGGCCCCCTGGGCCCTCCGGACGGGGGCCGCCCGGTGAACTGGATCGACTGGCTGCACACCTTCTTCACCGCACCCGACCGGCAGAGCGGGCCCAACGCGATCACCCACCGGGTCGCCGAGCACCTCGCCTTCTCCGGCGAGGCCCTGCTGTACGCGGCGCTGCTGGCGATCCCGCTCGGCCTGCTGATCGGCTACACCGGGCGCGGCGCCGTCGCCGTGACCGCGTTCACCGGCATCGCCCGCGCCCTGCCCACTCTCGGCCTGGTCACACTCACCGTACTGGTCGGCGGGGTCGGCGACACCGCCATCCTGCTGCCGCTGGTCGCGCTGGCCGCACCGCCGGTGCTGGTCGCCACGGTCGAGGGCATCCGGGGCACCGACCCCGAACTGCGGGACGCCGCGCTCGGCATCGGCATGACGGGCCGCCAGGTGCTCTGGCAGGTCTGCCTGCCCAACGCGCTGCCCGCCGTCCTCGCCGGCCTGCGCACGGCGGCCGTCCAGGTGATCGCCACCGCCACCGTCGCCGCGTACGTCGGCCTCGGCGGACTCGGCCGGTACGTCATCGACGGCCTGGCCACCCGCGACTTCCCAGCCACCCTGGGCGGCGCACTGCTGGTCGTACTGCTCGCCGTCGCCACCCAACTGCTGTTCGCCGGCCTGATCCGGTACGCGCTGCCGCGCGGCGTGCGTGCCCAGCGTGCGGCCGGTGCCACCGTCGCGCACAGCTCGTGAGACCGCCCGGCGGTCTGCTCGCCCACCGGACCATCTCCCGCACCGCGCCCGGCCGCGGGACCACGAAAGGGACCCCATGACCACCCGTCTACTCAGGACCGTCACCGCCGCCTGCCTGCTGCTCGGTGCGGCGGCCTGCTCCTCCTCCGGCAGCGGCAACCCGCTGGACTCCTCGGCCAATTCATCGGGCTCGTCAGGTGGTGGCGGGAGAACCGTGGTGGTCGGCTCGGCGAACTTCCCGGAGAACGTCCTGCTGGCCTCGATCTACTCGCAGGCGCTCAAGGCCAAGGGCGTCAAGGTCGAGGAGAAGTTCAACATCGGCAGCCGCGAGGTGCTCTACGGCCAGCTGAAGAACGGCAGCCTGACCGTCCTGCCCGAGTACAACGGCGCGCTCCTCGGCTACCTGGACGCCAAGAACACCGCCACCGGCACCGCGGCGGTCAACGCCGCGCTGCAGCAGGTGCTGCCGAACACGCTGGGGATCCTCGACTCGGCCGCGGCCGAGGACAAGGACTCGCTGAACGTCACCCAGGAGACCGCCGACAAGTACCAGTTGAAGAGCATCGCCGACCTGGCCGGTAAGGCCGGCGAGTTCACCATCGGCGGGCCACCGGAGTTCAAGTCCCGCCGCGAGCAGCAGTTCAAGGACGTCTACGGGCTCACCTTCAAGGAGTGGAAGCCCACCGGGGACACCACCGCCAACGCGCTCAAGGACGGCTCGGTCCAGATCGGCAACGTCTTCACCACCGACCCGAAGATCATCCAGTTCAAGCTGGTCTCGCTGACCGACCCGAAGAACCTCTTCAGCTCGCAGAACGTCACCCCGCTGGTCAACAAGGCCGGTCTGGACGCCACCGCCACCGGCGCCCTGAACGCCGTCTCGGCCAAGCTCGACACCCCGGGCCTGACCGCGATGATGAAGCGGGTCTCCGTCGACAAGGAGGATCCCTCGACGGTGGCCAAGGACTGGCTGAAGTCCAACGGCCTCGGCTGACCGCACCCGGCCGGGCCCCGCACCTCCGATTCCCGAGGTGCGGGGCCTCGCCGTTCTCCGGGACCAGGTGTCGACCGGGTGTCAGGTGCCTTGACAGCCGAGTGGTCCAGACCAAACATAGGCGATGTAGTTCCGACCGGGATGCACTGTGGGGGTGTGAACACCGGCCAGCCGTGCGCTCCTTCCGCACGCCGCACCACCCCTGCACCCGCGTCAGGCACCGTCGTGCCCACATCCGGGCGAACGGTCATCACCTTCACGTCTGTTGGAGCATCCATGCGCCTGAACAGATCCATCCGTGCACTGGTGGCCGCCTGTGCCGGCCTGGCCGCCGCGGTCGGGCTGACCGTCGCGGGCGGTACCGCCGCCCACGCGGCCACCCCGGCCGCCACCCCGCTGCCGCAGCACGTCTTCGCCCCGTACTTCGAGGCGTGGACCGGGGACAGCCCGGCGAAGCTGGCGAGCCAGTCCGGCGCCAAGTACCTGACCATGGCGTTCATCCAGGCCGCCGGCAAGGGCAGTTGCATCCCGTACTGGAACGGCGACACCTCGATGCCCATCGCCTCGGCTCAGTTCGGCGCCGACATCGCCGCCATCAGGGCGGCCGGCGGAGACGTGATCCCGTCCTTCGGCGGCTACACGGCCGACAACACCGGCACCGAGATCGCTGACAGCTGCACCGACGTGAACGCCGTCGCCGGCGCCTTCGAGTCCGTCATCACCGCCTACGGCGTCAGCCGGATCGACCTCGACATCGAGGACAACTCGCTGACCGACACCGCCGGGATCGACCGCCGCAACAAGGCGGTCAAACTGGTCGAGGACTGGGCCGCCTCCAACGGCCGCAGCATCCAGTTCTCCTACACCGTGCCGACCACCACCGGTGGACTGGCCGCCAGCGGGCTGAACGTGCTGCGCAACGCGGTGCAGAACAACGCGCGGATCGACGTCGTCAACATCATGACGTTCGACTACTACGACAACGCCTCGCACGACATGGGCAACGACACCCGGAGCGCGGCGACCGGACTCTACAACCAGCTGGCCAAGCTCTACCCGGGCCGGACGGCCGCACAGCTGTGGGGGTCGATCGGGGTCACCGCCATGCCGGGCATCGACGACTTCGGCGCGGCCGAGACCTTCACCACCGCCGACGCCGCCAACGTCTACGACTGGGCCACCGCCAAGGGCATCAACACCCTCTCGCTCTGGGCGCTGCAGCGCGACAACGGCGGCTGCGTCGGCACCGCCGGCAGCGACAGCTGCTCCGGGATCAGCCAGAACACCTGGGACTTCACCCATGTCTTCGCGCCGTTCAGCGGTGGCGGCACCGGCCCGGTGACCGACGACTTCTCGGTGGGGCTGTCCCCCGCCGCCGGTTCGGTCACGCCGGGCGGCAGCCTGCGCAGCAGCGTCACCACCGCCGTCACGGCCGGCTCGGCGCAGTCCGTCACCCTCGGCGTGAGCGGCGCGCCCGCCGGGGTCACCGCCAGCGTCAGCCCGAGCCCGGTGAACGCCGGGGACGGCGCCACACTCGACATCGCCACCACCTCGGCGGTGGCGCCCGGGACCTATCCGCTCACCGTCACCGGCAGCGAGGCCTCCAGCACCCACAGCGTCACCTACACGCTGACCGTGGCCGGCTCCAGCGGCGGGGCCAAGGCCCTGGCCAACGGCGACCTGGAGAGTGGCAGCCTCAGCCCGTGGACCTGCCAGAGCGGCGGCGCGGCGGTCACCGCCCCGGTGCACTCCGGCAGCTACGCGCTCTCGGCGGCGGCCGGCCCGAACCAGACCGGCGAGTGCGACCAGACCGTCACGCTGTCCCCCAACACCAAGTACACGCTGACCGGTTGGGTCCAGGGCGACTACGCCTACCTCGGCGTCAGCGGCGACGCCACCGCCGGCACCTGGGCCTCGGCGAGCGGCTGGACCAGGCTGACCGTCCCGTTCACCACCGGCTCCACCGGTACGGTCACCGTCTACCTGCACGGCTGGTACGGCCAGGGCAGCGTCTACGGAGACGACTTCTCGATCGCGTAAGGGCCCTACTGGAGCAGCCCTTCGAGTTCTCGATCGCACAAGCGCGCCGGGAAACAGTCTCTCGGAGCCGGGGAGTCGCGCGGCTCCCCGCAACTCCGGGACCGCTCCACCTCCGGTCGCACAACTGGATGGACGAGTGCTCTAGGATCCCGCGGTATGGACCAGGGGACGCAGGGCCCGTACCGGTGGGGGCAGCCGGCGGGTGAGCAACTCGTCGGGCACGGCGGCGAACCGAACTGGGCGGCGCTCGCCGACCGGCACGAGCAGGAGACCCGGCGGCGCAGGCAGCTGCCGGCGCGCGGGAAGTCCCGCTGACGTTACGCCGGTTCCTTCTTCCGCCACGGACTGCAGAGCGTGACGTAGCAGACGGTGGCGAGCACCGCGCAGCCCAGGACCACCACGCCGAGCAGCAGCGCCGAGGGCCGGCCGCCGGCGCTGCTGAGCGGAGCGACGACGGCGGCACACAGGAAGGTGCCGGTGCCGATCAGCGCGGAGGCCGAGCCCGCCGCGTGCGGGGCCATGGTCAGCGCCTGGGCGTTGGAGTTGGGCACCAGGATGCCCATGCTGGCCATCAACAGGAAGAGCGCGGGCCACACCCCGGGCAGGCCCAGGTTCCAGACGCCGGTGGTGAGGACGATCGCCGCGCCCGCCGTCCCGGCACCGCAGAGCCCGAGCAGCATCAGGGTGGGCGCCGGCAGCTTCCGTACCAGCAGTCGGCCGTTCAGCTGGGTGGAGCCCACCACCGCAACGGAGTTGGTGGCGAAGACCAGGCTGTACATCTGCGGCGAGATGGCGTACTCGCTCTGCAGCACCGAGGAGGAACCGCTGACGTAGACGAAGAGCGCGCCGAAGGCGAAGGTGCTGGTGAGCAGGTAGCCGAGGAAGTGCCGGTCGCCCAGCAGTCCGCCGATGGCACGGACAGTGCTGCCGATGCCGTCGGTGTGGCGGCGCTCGGGCGGCAGCGACTCGCGCAGCGCCAGCGCGGAACCGAGGGTGAGCAGCGCGCCGACCAGGGCGAGGGCGACGAAGGTGCCGCGCCAGTTGGTGAGGTGCAGCAGCTGGGCGCCGAGGACGGGAGCCAGGATCGGGGCGAGACCGGATACCACTCCGAGGGTGGCCATGAAGCGGATCATCGCCACCCCCTCGTACCGGTCGCGGGCGACGGCCCTGGCGATCACCAGACCGGCGGCCCCGCCGAGTCCCTGCAGGGCCCGTCCGGCGATCAGCAGCGGTACCGAACCGGCCAGTGCACAGACCACGGTGGCCAGGGTGTAGATGGCCATGCCGACCAACAGCGGAGGCCGCCGGCCGAGCCGGTCGCTGAGCGGCCCGAACAGCAGCTGGCCCGCTGCCATACCGAACATCGAGCCGGTGAGGGTGAGTTGCGCGGTGGCCGCGGTGGAACCGAGGTCGGAGGTGAGCGCGGGCAGCGCGGGCAGATAGAGGTCGGTGGTGAGCGGCCCCAACGCGGCCAGCCCACCGAGGACGACCACGGCACCCCGGCTCGGCGCCCCACCCAGCGGGTCGGTGGGCGCGGTCTCGCTGGTGGCGGCCCCGGAGGCGTCGGACGACTGGTCACCGGTGGCGCCCAAGGTCGGGCCTGGCATGGGGCTCCTCTGCGGTGGGACGGGTACGCCCCTAACCGCAGCAATGAGATGTCGGACTGTTCGTACTCCAGTCTACTTGAGTGAACGTCACATAATTCAAGGGTCAGTCGGCGGTCTGTCCCGCCTTGCGGGCCGCGATGACGACCTCGTCGTCCTGCCAGCCGTACAGCTCATGGCCGACCAGGGCCACGTTGTAGAGACCGCAACGAGCCGTCGCCCTGGCGGGTATGTCGCCGGGGAACCAGGACGCCTTGAGGTGCACCGCCCCCTGGGGGGTTCCCTCACTGCAGCCCGCGGGCAGCTTCCCGTCGGGCAGCGAGGCCTTCAGCAGGCGGTCCCCGCCGGTGGTGGACATCAGGTAGGAGACCCTGGTCGCGCCGTCCGGCAGCCAGGCGGGCATCGACTTGCGGTCGGCCTTCGCCGCACTTCCGGTGGGGTACGCGGCCTCCTGGCGATGCATGCTCTCCCGCAGTTCACCGGTCTTGGGCACCAGCATGACGGCCCCGACCGCCACACCTCCGGCGGCGATGACGCCCACGAAGGCCTTCCCCGCGAAACCCATGATGACGAACCTCGGTTCTCGTTCCCGTCTGCCCCTACCACTCCATCCTGACCGCCGCCGACGCCCGCGACGATCGGCATCAGGTACCGACCGCCCTCCACCTTTGGGCGTACCCACCGCTGGGACAACCCCCCGATCGGCCGCCGATCACCGACTCCGTCCCTGACCAAGGGATGACGGACCGCCGACGGCACTCCGTTCCCGCACTCCGCGGACGGTTCAATGCCTGCGACTGAACATCGCAACGGCAGGTCAACCGGCGGCCGCCCGAAAAGAGAAGTTCGGGAAAGCGTTCGCCGGATGGTTGCCCGAACGCGCATCTGCCGCCCCCTCGAGATATGTGACTCCCCCTTGGGATCGGGCCGACTGCGGTCAAGCCCGCCGTGCAGTTCTTCCGGTCGGTCTTCCGGTAATCCGTCCCGTTCTTCTTCCTGGTGCCCGCGTCCGGCTCGATGTTCCGATGTACGCGGTCAAGCGATGGGATTCCGCTGCGGTTCTCGTCGCTTGCCGCGCAGGGGCCGCGGCTTCCCCAGCGGAGCCACGTCCGCGGTGCGCGTATGTGACAGACCGTCAACCATCTTGAGGGAGGGTGATCTCCGCATGGCACGATCCAAATAGGCTGCTCGCGGCCGACGCGGTCTCCGGGGCGCTCTCGCCACGGCCGGCATCGCCACGGTCCTCCTCGCCGCGATGCCGGCGACCTCGGCCTCGGCCGCCGGGTCCAGCGTGGTGATCGAAAGCGGCGCGTTCCCCGGCTATGTGCTGTGCGCCAGTGCCACCGACGAATCGGTCTGGCTCAAGCCCAGCGACCGAACAGCCCCTACTGCTTGTGGAAGAGGCTGGGCCCCTCCTCCCAGTTGTCCCTGTACAACGCCGCCAAGGATCAGTACATGTCCTACACCGGTGGCAACGAGGGCGCCGTGGTGATGGAAGACCAGGACGCCTCGCCCATCGGCCCGAACGGCCAGCTGTGGTCCTGGGGTGGACAGGAGGACTGGGGGGCTTCCGCACTGCGGTCCTTCTGGGACAGCGGACAGAACGTCGACGCCAAGTCCCCGGACGGGTGAAGCATCCCCCGCACCGACGCGGTCCACACGCGTGGCTGGCGCCACGGCTTCCAGCGTGAACTGACCTGGAACGCGCGCCGCGTGGGCTGACTCCCCCATCGGGTCCACGACCGGTTCGGGCCGGACGCAACACCCGGCCCGAACCGGTCCGAACGCGCAGAGAGCGGCTGCGGTGAGACCGGGGCGAACCGGCTGACCAGTCGCAACGAAGTTAGACCGACCGGCACTGCGTTCTCAGTCGGCGGGCCGGAACTCGTGGACGACCTCGATCGGGCCGACGATGTGGCGGTTGAACTCGGCGAGTTCCTCCGCCGGCACCCAGAGCTCCAGGATGGTCCGCCCGCCCGCCTGCTGGACGGGGTAGCGGGCGAGGAAGTCGCTCTCGACGTTGAACCTGGTGACGTAACCGACGCCCGACGCCGGGACGTTCCAGTCGCGTGCGATGCGAACGGCGTAGTCCTCGTTGAGTACCGGGTAGAAGATGGGCTGGTCCGGCAGCCTGGGCGGCCAGGCGCGCCACCCGGAGGCCGCGACGAGCGCCAGTTCCTCGGGGCCGGTGGGCCGCCAGAGCGTGGTGGTCTTCGGCGCGGTCATGGTCGGGTGCTCCGTTCGGTTGCGGCGCCGACCGCCGGTACGGCTTCGGCAAGGCGCCGACCGTACCGGCAGGAACTCGACCGTGACCAGCGGTTTTGATGCTGACCCGCGTCAGCGGTAGGCCGCCTCGCCGGTGATCGCCTCGCCGAGCACCAGGGTGTGGATCTCGGAGGTGCCCTCGTAGGTGAGTACGGACTCCAGGTTGTTGGCGTGCCGGAGCACCGGGTACTCCACTGTGATGCCGTTGGCGCCCAGGATGGTGCGGGCGCTGCGGGCGATCTCCAGGGCGGTGCGGACGTTGTTGAGCTTGCCGAAGCTGATGTGTGCGGGCCGGCACTGCCCGGCGTCCTTGAGGCGTCCGATCCGGACCGCGACCAGGTACGCCTTCTCGACCTCCAGCATCATCTCCACCAGCTTCTGCTGGGTGAGTTGGAAGGCCGCGATCGGGCGCTCGAACTGGATCCGGCTCTTCGCGTAGTCCAGTGCGGTGGTGTAGCAGTCGCGGGCCGCGCCGACGGTGCCCCAGAGGATGCCGTACCGGGCCTCGTTCAGCGAAGAGAGCGGGCCGCGCAGCCCCTGCACGCCCGGGAGCACCGCGTCGGCGGGCAACACGACCTCGTCCAGCACCAGTTCGCTGGTCACCGAGGCGCGCAGCGAGAGCTTGCCGTGCACATCGCGGGCCGTGAACCCGGGGGTGCCCTTCGGGACCAGGAAGCCCCGGACGCCCTCCTCGGTCTGTGCCCAGACCACGGCGATGTCCGAGATGCTGCCGTTGGTGATCCACATCTTGCTGCCCGAGAGCACCCAGTCACCGCCCTTGCGGCGGGCCCTGGTCCGCATGTTGACCGGGTCGGAGCCGAAGTCCGGTTCGGTGAGGGCGAAGCAGCCGATCGCGCGTCCGGCGGCCAGTTCCGGCAGCCACTGCTGCTTCTGCTCCTCGGAGCCGAAGGCGTGGATGGAACGCATGGCGAGCGAGCCCTGGACGGAGACGAAGCTGCGCAGCCCCGAATCGGCGGCTTCCAGTTCCATGCAGGCGACGCCGTAGGCGACCGCGGAGGAGCCGGTGCAGCCGTAGCCGTCCAGGTGCATTCCGAGCACGCCCAGCTCGCCCAGTTCCGGGGCGAGTTCGCGCGCAGGGAAGACGCCGCGCTCGAACCAGTCGCCCACGTACGGCCGGATCCGCTCGTCGGCGAACTTCCGTACCGTGTCCCGGACCAGCCGCTCCTCGTCGGTCAGCAGCTCGCCGACGGAGAGCAGGTCGGCCGGGTCCAGGCGGGCAGGGGTCGTTGCCATTCGGGCTCCTCGGGACGGTGCGGGGGCGCGGCTGGGTGGGCCACGGCGACGAGTATCGCGCACGGGCGCGCGAGGAGGGTACGAGACGCTGCCCACACCCCCGATCCCGCCACCACCCGTTCCGGAACGGGCTCTTGACGCGGTCACGGCCAACTGCTTCGCTTCCTTGCACTGTTAGGAAACCTTCCTAATGCGCAACCGACAGGCCCGACGGACTCCCGGATGGTGACCCATGCGCTCGCGCACTCCACTCCGCCCGCTCCTCACCCTGGCGATCGCGGCCGCACTGGCCGGCGGCACCCTCGCCCTCGCCCCGACCGGCCAGGCGGCGACCCCTGCGGCCACCGACCCGATCGGCCTCAACGCCCCTTACGAGTACCTGGGTTGGGGCAGCCCGCAGAAGCCGGCCGACGTGATGGCGGCGACCGGCGCCAAGCAGTTCACGCTGGCCTTCATGCTCAGCGACGGCGGCTGCAACCCCAAGTGGGACGGCACCCGCGCGCTCACCGGCGGCGGCGACCAGAGCGCCATCAACGGCATCCGCTCCGCCGGGGGCGACGTGGTGGCCTCCTTCGGCGGCTGGAACGGCAACAAGCTGGGCGAGAAGTGCGGTTCGGCGGGCGCCCTGGCGGCCGCCTACCAGAAGGTCATCGACGCCTACCGGCTCAAGGCGATCGACATCGACATCGAGAACACCGAGGTCGCGAACGCCACCGTCCGCCAGCGGGTGATCGACGCGCTGAAGACGGTCAAGGCGAAGAACGCCGGCATCAAGGAGTACGTCACCTTCGGCACCACCCCGACCGGCCCGGACCCCGCCGGGCTCGACCTGATCCGGAAGGGCGCAGCCGCCAAGCTCGCGGTGGACGGCTGGACCATCATGCCCTTCGACTTCGGCCACCACAGCGGCTCGATGGGCGCGGTCACCACGACGGCGGCCGACGGACTGCAGAAGGCCGTGGCGAGCGCGTACGGGTACGACTCCGCGACCGCCTACCGGCACATCGGGATCTCGTCGATGAACGGGAGGACGGACGAGGCCGACGAGACCGTCTCCACCGGGGACTTCACCACCATCTACAACTACGCGACCGCCCACCACCTGGCCCGGTTCACCTTCTGGGCGGTCAACCGCGACCGCGCCTGTGCCCCGGGCGGCTCCGCCGGGGACTCGTGCAGCGGGATCGGTCAGTCGCCGTACGCGTTCACGAAGATCGTCGCCAAGTACCACGGCTGACAGTGAGGATGTTCGGGCACCCGGACGGCCGACGGCGCTCCCGGCGCGCTCAACGCCGGGCGCCGAGGGCCGCTTCGGCGAAGTTGTCCCAGTGGCCGGCCAAGGCGACCGGGATGCACACCCAGTCCCGCATCGGCCGGCCACCCGTCGGATCGAAGAAATGCGCCCCCGGCAGGTGCAGCGCCTCGGCCTGCGCGGGAGTGCCGTGGCCCAAGCGGCAGACCAGCTCACTCCGGTGGAGACCGGCGAAGGCCTTGCCGTCGGCGTCCTTCAGGCAGGGCATGCCGAACATCTGGGAGCGGGTGGCTCCGAGCGACGCCAGTTCCTCGGCGATCTCCTCGTAGCGGGCCGCCGGATCGGTTGTCTCGGTCATGCCGCCATGCTGCACCCCGGGGGCCCGCTCCGCCTCACGTCACGGCCATGCGGGCCCGGAGCGGGTCCGGGCGACCGGGGGAGCAGGCCGGGTCTCAGCTCCGGGTGGTGCGGTAGGCCGCGAAGGACTGGCGGTCGCCCGACCAGGCCGACCGGGGGACGGCCTTCTCCAGGCGGTCCAGGTCGGAGGCGGACAGCACGAGGTCCGCGGCGGCGGCGTTCTCGGTGATCCGGGCGGCCCGCCTCGTCCCGGGGATCGGCACCACGTCGCTGCCCTGCGCCAACAGCCAGGCGAGGACGAGCTGAGCGGGCGTCACCTCGCGCTCCGCGGCGAGCCGGCCGACCTCGACGGACATCGCCCGGTTGTGCTCCAGGCTGCCGCCCTGGAAGCGCGGGTCGGCGAGCCGGAAGTCGCCGGGTTGAAGGGAGTCGGGGCTGACGGCCCCCGCCAGGAAGCCCCGGCCGAGCGGACTGTACGGGACCAGGCCGATGCCCAGCCGGCGCGCGGTGGGCAGCACGTCGTCCTCGATGTCGCGCCACCACACCGACCACTCGTACTGGGCCGCGCTGATCGGGTGGGTGGCCGCCGCCCGCTCCAGCTCCTCGGGGCTCGCCTCGGACAGCCCCAGGTGGCGGACCTTGCCCTCCGCGACCAGCTCCGCCATGGCGCCGACGGTCTCCTCGATCGGCACCTGCGGATCGATCCGGTGCTGGTAGTACAGGTCGATGTGGTCGACCCCGAGCCGGGCCAGCGACGCCTCGCAGTACCCGCGGACGTTCTCCGGCCGGGCGTCGACCCGTACGCCGTCCTCGCCGCGGACGATCCCGAACTTGGTGGCCAGCACCACCTTCTCCCGCCGCCCGGCGAGCGCCCGGCCCAGCAGCTGCTCGTTGTGCCCGCTGCCGTAACTCTGTGCGGTGTCGAGGAAGTTGACACCGAGATCGATGGCGTGGTGCACCGCGGCGATCGACTCCGCGTCATCGGCCGCGCCGTAGCCCTGGGACAGGCCCATGCATCCGAGGCCGATCGCGGAGACGGTGAGGCCTTCCGGCCCGAGGCTTCGTGTGTTCATGAACACCACGGTAGGCACTGCCTAGACTGGTATCCAGATGGTGTTTTTCCTAGTAACGGAAGTGCCAGGATGTCCTATTCCGCTATCCGGGCGCGGGAGTTGGGGGATCTGCTCCGATCCCGGCGCGAGCGGCTCCAACCCGCCGACGTCGGCCTGCCGGCCGGGTCCCGGCGCCGCACCCGGGGCCTGCGCCGGGAGGAGGTCGCCCAGCTCGCGGCGATCTCGGCGACCTACTACACCTTCCTTGAGCAGGGCCGCGAGCTGCGTCCGTCGCGCCAGGTCCTCGACGCGCTCGCCCGGGCGCTGCGACTGAACCCGGCCGAGCGCGCCCACGCCCACGAGCTCATCCACGGTGCCCCACCGGCCGGCCCGGCCGGCGTGGTCGAGGCGCTCTCACCCGCCGTCGTCTCGCTGGTCGACCGGCTCGACCCCTGTCCGGCCTATGTGACCGGACGGTACTGGGACGTGCTGGCGTCCAACCGGGCCGCCCGGGCGCTGTGGACCGACTGGCCCACCCGGCCGCCGCAGGAGCGCAACATGCTCTGGTGGATGTTCACCGACCCCGCCGCCCGGGAGATCCTGGTCGACTGGGAGGCCGTGGCCTCCGCACTGCTGGGCCGGTTCCGCACGGCCTCGGCCCGGCATCCGGGCGATCCCGGCTTCACCGGGCTGCTGGAGCGGCTGCGGGCGGCCAGCCCCGAGGTGCGGGAGTGGTGGCCGCAGCACCGGGTGGTACCGCTGGGTTCCGGCACCAAGCGGCTGCGCCACCCCGTTCTCGGCGAGATCGAGTTCCGCCATGTGGTGCTCCAGCTCGCCGACGATCCGGAGCACAAGCTCGTCACCTACGAGGCCGACGAGGCGGACCAGGCCCGGATCGCCGAGCTGGCCGGGCGGTAGTCGGCCCCGTGGCGGCCCGCGGCGGGGGTCCGCCGCGGCACGACCGGCCATGCGGAAATACCTCGGCCCGCCCGGAGGCTCTCATGATCAGAGCCGGCAATCAGGGAGGTGTCCCACCATGGGTGGCGAGCAGGAGTACCGCGTCGAGCACGACTCGATGGGCGAGGTCCGGGTCCCGGCCGCGGCGAAGTGGCAGGCGCAGACACAGCGGGCGGTGGAGAACTTCCCGGTGTCCGGCCAGCGCCTGGAGCGCGCCCATATCGAGGCCCTGGCGCTGATCAAGGCGGCCGCCGCCAAGGTCAACGCCGAGCTCGGTGTGCTGGACCTGCCGACGGCGAAGGCGATCCAGGAGGCGGCCTGCGAGGTCGCCGCGGGGCGGTGGGACGACCAGTTCCCGGTCGACGTGTTCCAGACCGGTTCCGGTACGTCCTCCAACATGAACGCCAACGAGGTGATCGCCACCCTGGCCGGCGATCGCCTGGGCCACCCGGTGCACCCCAACGACCACGTCAACGCCAGCCAGTCCTCCAACGACGTCTTCCCCTCCTCGATCCACATCGCCGCGACGGCGGCCGTCGCCGGCGACCTGATCCCGGCCCTGGAGCAGCTCGCGGCGGCGCTGGAGCGCAAGTCCGCCGAGTTCGCCGAGGTGGTCAAGTCGGGCCGCACCCACCTGATGGACGCCACCCCGGTCACCCTGGGCCAGGAGTTCGGCGGCTACGCGGCGCAGGTGCGGTACGGGATCGAACGGCTGGCCGCGACCCTGCCCCGGGTGGCCGAGCTGCCACTGGGCGGGACGGCCGTCGGCACCGGCATCAACACCCCGCCCGGGTTCTCCGCCGCCGTGATCGCCGAGGTCGCCCGGGCCACCGGGCTGCCGCTGACCGAGGCGCGCAACCACTTCGAGGCCCAGGGCGCCCGGGACGGCCTGGTGGAGCTGAGCGGCCAGCTGCGCACCATCGCGGTCGGCTTCACGAAGATCGCCAACGATCTGCGCTGGATGGGTTCCGGCCCGCGGACGGGCCTGGGCGAGATCAACCTGCCGGATCTCCAGCCGGGTTCCTCGATCATGCCGGGGAAGGTCAACCCCGTGCTGCCCGAGGTGGTGCTGATGGTCGCGGCCCAGGTGATCGGCAACGACGGGACGGTCACCGTCGCGGGCGCCAGCGGCAACTTCGAGCTGAACGTGATGCTCCCGGTGATCGCCCGCAACCTGCTGGAGTCGATCCGGCTGCTGGCCAACAGCGCCCGGCTGCTGGCCGACCGGGCGGTGGACGGCATCACCGCCAACGTCGAACGGGCCCGCGAGTACGCCGAGTCCTCACCCTCCGTGGTGACCCCGCTGAACCGCTACATCGGCTACGAGGAGGCCGCCAAGGTGGCCAAGCAGGCACTGGCCGAGCGCAAGACCATCCGGCAGGTGGTGGTGGAACGCGGCTACCTGGCGGACGGCCGACTGACCGAGGCTCAACTGGACGAGGCGCTGGACGTGCTGCGGATGACCCGCCCTTGACCGGCGCGCCCGGGGTGTGAACGGCGTGCGGGCCGGCCACCGAGGCGACCGGCCCGCACTTGCGCGTTGCGCTGCCCCGGTGCCGTCACCGGCTCTCGCTCCTGGGCACCCGCGGAGCGGCCGTGCGGCCGTGCTGACGTCCGGCCTTCAAGCCGCCCAGGGCCCGCGCGCCGGCGATGGCCGCGAGCGCGAGGCAGAGCATCACTGCGCCAGTGATCACGTTGGCGAGAATCGACCGCATGATCGCTTCGTGGCCAGCCATCGACCAGGGAGCGATGATCGTCCAGACACCGATCACCGCAGCGGCCCAGGCCCGGGCGTGGGTCCGCTCGTAGGCCGAGCCGAAGCCCGAAATCAGCACCGCGAAGGCGAGACCGAGCACCAGGTTGTTGATGGTGAGTGCGTGCAGGGGGGTGAACCCGACCACCCACGGTGACACCGCCAGGAACAGACCGGCCAGAGTCGCCAGCGCCTCGATGCTCTGCGCTTTCGGTGTTGCCACGACTCTTTCGGACTGCTCATGCAACTCCAGGATGTCCGGATGGTGCTCCATCCCCATCGGCAGCTGAGTTGACACCGGGACCACCTCCTAGCTCTGGGCCACGGCCGATCCGCCTGGCCACTATCCATTTTGTGGCAGGAATAACAGTTTGTCCCGATTTACCACCCGACCGGATCCACCTTCGGGGCCACCCGCAGCGCCCTGGCCCATCAAGGATCGGCGCCCCCACGCGCCTCCTGACCCGCCTTTCCGAGCGAAGGTCCGAGCGGCCCGACAACGGCGTGATTCGTGAGCTGCGTCTCACCGGGGCTGGGCACCATTGCCTATGCAACTCGTTGCATAGAAGGATGCGGGCATGGCACTGGAGCACGCGATCCTCGTCTCGCTGCTGGAGCAGCCCGGCTCGGGCTATGAGCTGGCCAGGCGCTTCGACCGCTCGATCGGGCGCTTCTGGACCGCCACCCACCAGCAGATCTACCGGGTACTGCGGCGGATGGAGACGGACGGCTGGGTCGCCGTGGAGGCGGTGGCCCAGGACGCCCGGCCGGACAAGAAGGTCTACTCGGTCGCCGCTCCCGGCCGCTCGGCGCTCGGCGCCTGGCTGCGCGAGCCGGTGGAGCCGGAGACCGTCCGCCACGAGCTGGCCGTGAAGATCCGTGCGGCCGCCTTCGAGGACCCGGGGGAACTGATCCCCGAGGTCGAGCGGCACCGGGAGAGCCATGCGGCCCTGCTGGCCCGCTATCTGACCGGCGAGCAGCGGGACTTCCCCGACCCGTCCGCGCTCGACGCCCAGCAGCAGCTCCAGCACGTGGTGCTGCGCGGCGGCATCGAGTACGAGCGGATGACCCTCGCCTGGCTGGACGACGTCCTCGCCACCCTGCACCGCCTGCACCGCCACACCGACTGAACCCTCGACTCCCAGGGACTCACACCATGCTGTTCAACCCGCGCACGTACGACCCCGCGCAGTTCGACGACACCACCCGCCGCCTGCTGCGCGCGACCGTGGACTGGTTCGAGTCGCGCGGCAAGAAGGCGCTGATCGACACCTACATCGACCGCGCCTGGTACGGGGACTTCCTCGAGTTCGCCGCCAAGGAGGGGCTGTTCGCGGAGTTCCTGACGCCGTCCTCGGCGGACGGCACCAAGCGCTGGGACACTGCTCGGATCGCGGAGCTGAACGAGATCCTGGGCTTCTACGGCCTGGGCTACTGGTACACCTGGCAGGTCACCATCCTGGGCCTGGGACCGGTCTGGCAGAGCGAGAACGAGGCCGTCCGCGCGCGTGCGGCGAAGCTTCTGTCGGAGGGTCACGTGATGGCCTTCGGTCTCTCCGAGCGCACCCACGGCGCCGACATCTACTCGACCGACATGATCCTCACCCCGGACGGCGAGGGCGGCTTCACCGCGACCGGTTCCAAGTACTACATCGGCAACGGCAACGTGGCCGGCCTGGTCTCGGTCTTCGGCCGCCGCTCGGACGTGGAGGGACCCCAGGGGTACGTCTTCTTCGCCGCCGACAGCCGGCACGAGGCGTACCACCTGGTCAAGAACGTGGTGAACGCGCAGATGTACGTCAGCGAGTTCCGCCTGGAGAACTACCCGGTGCGGGCCGAGGACGTCCTGCACACCGGCAAGGCCGCCTTCGACGCCGCCCTGAACACCGTCAACGTCGGCAAGTTCAACCTGTGCACGGCCTCCATCGGCATCTGCGAGCACGCGATGTACGAGGCCGTGACCCACGCCCACAACCGCGTGCTGTACGGCCGGAAGGTCACCGAGTTCCCGCACGTGCGCCGGGAGTTGACCGACGCGTACACCCGCCTGGTGGCGATGAAGCTGTTCAGCGACCGCGCGGTGGACTACTTCCGTTCCGCCTCGGCCGAGGACCGCAGGTACCTGCTGTTCAACCCGATGACCAAGATGAAGGTCACCACCGAGGGCGAGAAGGTCATCGACCTGATGTGGGACGTCATCGCGGCCAAGGGCTTCGAGGCGGACACCTACTTCGACAAGGCCGCCCGCGACATCCGGGGCCTGCCGAAGCTCGAGGGCACCGTCCACGTCAACCTGGCCCTGATCCTCAAGTTCATGGCCAACTACCTGTTCAACCCGGCCGAGTACCCGGCGGTGCCGACCCGGCTGGACGCCGCCGACGACACCTTCCTGTTCCAGCAGGGCCCGGCCCGCGGCCTGGGCGCGATCCGCTTCCACGACTGGCGCACCGCCTACGACGCGCACGCGCACATCCCGAACGTCGCCCGCTTCCGCGAGCAGGCGGACGGCCTGTGCACGCTGCTCGCCACCCACGCGCCGGACGCCGCCCAGCAGCAGGACCTGGACTTCCTGCTGGAGATCGGCCAGCTGTTCGCACTGGTGGTCTACGGCCACCTGGTGCTGGAGCAGGCCGAGTTGACCGGGGTCGACGACGACCTGCTCGACGGCATCTTCGACTTCCTGGTCCGCGACTTCTCCGCCCACGCCACCGAGCTGCACGGCAAGAGCTCCACCACCGAGGCGCAGGCCGCCTGGGCGCTCGCCCACGTCCGCCGTCCGGTCGCGGACCCCGAGCGCGCCGAGCGGATCTGGCAGACGGTCGCCGCGCTCAGCGGCACCTACGAGATGCAGCCGTAGCCGGACGCGGTCGTAACCGCGCCCGGAGGCCCACGGCCGGTCCCCGAATCACCGCAGGCCCCGGGGACCGGCCGCGCTCGTTGCCCGCTCAGTCCACCGGCACGGCGGCTCCCGCCGGGCGCCCGGCCGGGTGCGGGCGGAGGTGGTCCACGGCGAGGCTGCCGGGGCCGGTCACGGCGATGGCCAGGAAGGCCCAGCAGAACAGCGCCGCCGGTTCACCGCCGTTCTCGATCGGCCACAACGCATGCTCCTGGTGCACGCTGAAGTAGGCGTACGCCATGGAACCCGAGCAGAGCAGCGCCGCGAGCCGGGTACCCAGCCCCAGCAGCACCAGCACCCCGCCGACCAGCTGGATCAACGCGGCCCACCAACCCGGCCACTGGCCGACCGGGACGGCCCTGCCGTGCGCACCGCCCAGCACTCCGAAAAGGCTCGCGGCGCCGTGGCAGGTGAAGAGCAGGGCGATGACGACGCGGAACAGCGCCAGGGTGTACGGCCTGGCACGGTCGGCCAGGGCGCGGGGATCGAAGGACATCGAGTTCTCCTCGGTCGGCGGCCGACCGGACGACCGGCACGGGCATCGGACGGACCCGGCAGCGGCCCACTCCGGTACCGGCGCGCATGAACGCACTGCGTGACGTACCGCTCGCCTGCAGCCAGCGGCATCGCTTGACGTGCTGCGCTCAATTCTGACGGTGCCTCACCACATCGAGCCAGGCCCGCACCCTATGAGGTTCCTCAGAATCCCGGCGACCCCGCCGGCTCCAGTCCCGGCCCCGATGACCGAGAGCACTCCCCCGCCCGCCGCCGTACCGTGGAAACGGGCCGGGGAGCCGATATCGCACGCCGGTAGCGGAGGGCAAGGCTCAGCCGATTCACTAGGCAATCTGCCCAGTGAGAACCGCGATCCCCTACTCATCTTGCACAGATTGATCAGCCGGAAATCCCACTGTTGCCCACCGGCCCGGGCGGGAGCAAGCTCTGCGCACAACCGCAGGCACCCACTCCCCCTGACCTGCGGAAGCCTCAACGTGGAGGAACACCGATGACCGCCAACGCCGTTGAACTCACTCCCGAGGAACTGGACGCAGGCCTCGACGCGGAGCAGCTGCGCCGCCTGGTGGGGCTGGTCGAGCACGACTCGGCCGGCGACCCGTTCCCGGTCATCGCGCAGGACGCGATCGTCTTCGTGGTCGGCAACGCCACCCAGACGGCCCACTACTACCAGGCCGTCTTCGGCATGGACCTGGTCGCCTACTCGGGCCCGGAGACCGGCCGCCGGGACCGCAAGTCGTTCGTGCTGCGCTCCGGCTCGTGCCGCTTCGTGATCGAGGGCGGCGTCGCCCCGGACAGCCCGCTGCTGGACCACCACCGCCGGCACGGCGACGGCGTGGTCGACCTGGCGCTGGAGGTGCCGGACGTCGACAAGTGCATCGAGCACGCCCGGGCCCAGGGCGCGAAGATCCTGGAGGAGCCGAACAACGTCTCCGACGAGCACGGCACCGTCCGGCGCGCCGCCATCGCCACCTACGGCGAGACCCGGCACACCCTGGTCGACCGCTCCCAGTACCACGGCCCCTACCTGCCGGGCTACGTCGCCGCCGAGACCAAGGTGACCCGTCCCGAGGGCGCCCCCCGCCGGCTGTTCCAGGCGCTGGACCACGCGGTCGGCAACGTCGAACTCGGCAGGATGGACGAGTGGGTCGCCTTCTACAACCGGGTCATGGGCTTCGTGAACATGGCCGAGTTCGTCGGCGACGACATCGCCACCGAGTACTCCGCCCTGATGAGCAAGGTGGTCGCCAGCGGCAACCACCGGGTGAAGTTCCCGCTGAACGAGCCCGCCATCGCCAAGAAGAAGTCGCAGATCGACGAGTACCTGGAGTTCTACGGCGGCCCCGGCTGCCAGCACCTGGCGCTCGCCACCAACGACATCCTGACCACGGTGGACGTGCTGCGCGCCAACGGCGTGGAGTTCCTCGCCACCCCCGACTCCTACTACGACGACCCGGAGCTGCGCGCCCGGATCGGCAAGGTGCGGGTCCCGGTCGAGGAGCTCAAGAAGCGCCACATCCTGGTCGACCGCGACGAGGACGGCTACCTGCTGCAGATCTTCACCAAGCCGCAGGGCGACCGGCCGACGGTGTTCTTCGAGTTCATCGAGCGGCATGGATCGTTGGGCTTCGGGAAGGGCAACTTCAAGGCGCTCTTCGAGTCCCTGGAGCGTGAGCAGGACAAGCGCGGCAACCTCTGAGCCGCGGCACCCGAGGGAGATCCGACCATGGCGCACTACCGGCAGCTGGGCAACATCCCGCGCAAGCGGCACACCCAGCACCGCACCCCCGACGGCGGGCTGTACTACGAGGAGCTGATGGGCGAGGAGGGGTTCTTCTCGGACTCCTCGCTGCTCTACCACAAGGGCATCCCCTCGGCGATGGTGGACGCCGTCCCGTGGGAGCTGCCCGACCTCGCCACCACCCCGAACCTGCCGCTCAAACCCCGGCACCTGAAGCTGCACGAACTGTTCCCGGGCGAGGAGTGGAAGAACACCGACGCCGTCACCGGGCGCCGCCTGGTCCTCGGCAACGGCGACGTGCGGATCGGGTACGTGGCCGCCGGTGCGCCGAGCGCGCTCTACCGCAACGGGCTGGGCGACGAGTGCGTCTACGTGGAGTCGGGCACGGCCACGGTGGAGACGGTCTTCGGCTCGCTGAAGGTCGGCCAGGGCGACTACGTGATCATCCCTCGGGCCACCACCCACCGCTGGGTGCCGACGGGCGACGGCCCGCTGCGGGCGTACTGCATCGAGGCCAACAGCCACATCACCCCGGCCCGGCGCTTCCTCTCCAAGTACGGCCAGCTCCTCGAGCACGCGCCGTACTGCGAGCGCGACCTGCGCGGTCCCGTCGGCCCGCTGCTGGTCGAGGGGACGGACGTGGAGGTGCTGGTCAAGCACCGCGGCCCGAACGGGGTGGGCGGCACCCGGTACGTGCTGCCGCACCACCCGTTCGACGTGGTGGGCTGGGACGGCTGCCTCTACCCGTACGCGTTCAACATCGGCGACTACGAGCCGATCACCGGGCGGATCCACCAGCCGCCGCCGGCCCACCAGGTCTTCGAGGGCAACAACTTCGTGATCTGCAACTTCGTACCGCGCAAGGTGGACTACCACCCGTTGTCCATCCCGGTGCCGTACTACCACTCCAACGTGGACAGCGACGAGGTCATGTTCTACTGCGGCGGCGACTACGAGGCCCGCAAGGGCTCGGGGATAGGGCAGGGCTCGATCTCGCTGCACCCCGGCGGGCACACCCACGGACCGCAGCCGGGCGCGTACGAGCGCAGCATCGGCGCGGAGTTCTTCGACGAACTCGCGGTGATGGTGGACACCTTCCGCCCGCTGGAGCTCGGCGAGGGCGCCACCGCGAGCGAGGACCCGGGCTACGCCTGGACCTGGTCGGGCGGACGGGGGCCGGCCCGGTGACCGCCGTTCCCGCGCTGTTCCGGGGGCTGTTCGACGACGCGGCGGTCTTCCCGCCGGGGGACATGCCGCTGCCCGAGGCGGTGCCCGCCCACCGGGCGCACCGGGCCGCGTGGTACGCCGAGGCGGTCGGCCCGTTCCTCTGCGGAGCGGGCCGGCTGGCCGAGTTGACCGCGCTGGACCTGTCCGGGGTACCGGTCGTACTGGTGCTGCCCAGCGGGGTCGCCCAGCTCGGGCCGGCCCTGGCGGCCCGCCCCTCGGAGGTGGACCTGGTGTCGGTCGAGGTGGCGGCGACCACACCCGTCCGGGAGGTGGTGGCCGCTCTCGACGGGCAACTGCCCGAGGGGGTCACGGCGGCGGTCGAGATCCCGCGCGACGGCGGCGGCCTGGCGCGGTCGCTGGACGCGCTGGCCGGGACGCCGTACCGGGCGAAGTTCCGCACCGGCGGGCTGAGCTCCGAGGCGTTCCCCACCGAGGCCGAGCTGGCGGCCTTCGTCACCGGCTGCGCCGAGCGAGGGCTGCCGTACAAGTGCACGGCGGGGCTGCACAACGCCGTCCGGCACACCGATCCGGCCACCGGCTTCGAGCACCACGGCTTCCTGAACGTGCTGCTGGCGGCCGGGGAGCCGGAGCGGGCCGGCGAGCTGCTCGCGGAACGTTCGGGCAAGGCACTCGCCTCCGCCGCCACTGATCTGACGGCTGTTCAGATCGCCCGGATCCGCGGTTCGTTCACCGCCTTCGGCACCTGCAGTATCGTCGAGCCGCTCGCGGACCTGGCCGAACTCGGCCTGCTGGAAACCCCTTTGGAGAACCGTTGACCACCACCTGGCTCGCCGTGCCGCAGGACTCGCCGTTCGGCCCGGCCAACCTGCCGTACGGCGTCTTCACGGCGCCCGACCAGCCGGGCCGGCGCCGGATCGGCGTCGCCATCGGCGAGTTCGTACTGGACCTGGGTGCCGCCGCCCGCGCCGTGGGCGAGCCGTCGGTGCTGCTGGACGCCGACTCGCTCAACCCGCTGCTGGCGGCGGGCCGTCCGGTCTGGACCCAGGTCCGTGCCGCACTGACCCGCTGGCTCGGCGACGAGTCCTACCGCTCCGCGCTAAGCCCCTGCCTGCTGGAGCGCGACGGGGTCGAACTGCACCTGCCGTTCGAGGTCGCCGACTACGTCGACTTCTACGCCTCCGAGCACCACGCGAGCAACCTCGGCCGGATCTTCCGCCCGGGTTCCGAGCCGCTCACCCCCAACTGGAAGCACCTGCCGATCGGTTACCACGGCCGTGCGGGCACGGTGGTGGTCTCCGGCACGCCGGTGGTCCGGCCGCACGGCCAGCGCAAGGCGCCCGCCGACCCGCTGCCGTCGTTCGGGCCGTCCCGGCGGCTGGACATCGAGGCCGAGGTCGGCTTCGTGGTCGGCGCCGGCACCGAACTGGGCCGGTCCGTCCCGCTGGAGGCGTTCCGCGAGCACGTCTTCGGCGTGGTGCTGGTGAACGACTGGTCCGCGCGGGACATCCAGGCCTGGGAGTACGTGCCGCTCGGCCCGTTCCTCGGCAAGTCCTTCGCCACTTCGCTCTCGCCGTGGGTGGTACCGCTCGACGCCCTGGAGCACGCCAGGGTGGCGCCGCCGGCCCGCGACGTCGAACCGCTCCCGTACCTGGACGACCGGGAGGCCGAGCCCTGGGGCCTGGACCTCGCCCTGGAGGTACGGCTGAACGGGCACCTGATCTCCCGGCCGCCGTTCGCCACGATGTACTGGACGGCGGCGCAGCAGCTCGCCCACCTGACGGTCAACGGCGCCTCGCTGCGGCCCGGCGACCTGTTCGCCTCCGGCACCGTCAGTGGCCCCGAGGTCGACAGCCGGGGCGCCCTGATCGAGCTCACCTGGAACGGCGAGAACCCGGTCAAGCTCCCGGACGGCACCACCCGCACCTTCCTGGAGGACGGTGACGAGGTCACCATCACGGCCACCGCTCCGGGCCCCGACGGCACCCGCATCGGCTTCGGCGAGGTCACCGGCCGGGTCGTCCCGTAGCACGGCGGGATCCGGGCACGGGGGACCGTGCCCGGATCCCGGTGACCGCGCCGAGGTCGCAGGTGGTCTCCGCCCTGTGGCGGTGCTGCGCCAGGTGGTTGACGGCACGGACGGCCGGGGCGGGTCGAACGGACTTCCGTGACGGGGCGCTTGATACTGCGGCGATGAACGATCGTCAGGATCACGTGCCAAGACGCCTGCTGCTGGTGGCCGGTGGAATGACCCTGCTCGCCGCCTGCGGAGCGGCCGAGGACCGCGCCGGTTCCCAGACCCCCGCTCCGGCCACGGGTGCCGCCTCGGCCGGCCCGGTGGCGAAGAGCGGTCCGAGCACCAGGGCCACGCCGGATCCCTCGGCCCCCGCCGTCCACCCGGTCGCCACGGCGAAGGAGCCCGAGCACCACGTCCACGCCGGCGACATGGCGGTGGCCCTGACCTTCGACGACGGACCGAGCCCCACCTACACCCCGCAGGTGCTCTCCATCCTGCACCAGTACAACGTCACCGCGACGTTCTTCATGATCGGCACCAATATCGAGCGGCACCCGGAGGTGCTGCGCCAGGTGCTCGCGGCCGGGCACCTGGTGGGTAACCACACCTGGTCCCATCCCGACCTCCGGGCCCTGGACCCGGCCAAGGTCCGGGAGGAGATCGAACGCACCGGCGACATCATCACCCGGGTCGGCCGAGGCGCTCCCCCGATCCTGTTCCGGGCGCCCTACGGCAACTTCACCGGCACCGCGATGGCCGTCAGCGCGTCCCTCGGGATGCACCCGGTGGCCTGGTCGGTCGACCCCAGGGACTGGTCCAGGCCGGGCGCCCAGGCCATCGTCGACGGGGTGCTCGGCGCGGTCAGGACCGAGGCGATCGTGCTCAACCACGACGGTGCGCTGCTCGATCCGGGCCAGACCGAGGTCGGCGGCCCCGCCGACCGCTCGGAGACCGTCGCCGCCCTCCGCACCTACCTCCCCCGCCTGATCGACGCCGGGTACGAGTTCACCGTCCCCGACCCGGCCCGCTGACGGCCCCGCACGGCGCCCGGCTCCGGCCGGACGGGGCGCACCGTCATGCCCGCGATGCCGGCGGGCCAGGCGACCGCGGGAAGCGGCCGCACCGGGACGCACGCCCGAGTACCGTGTCCGTGGATCTTGCACTGCACAGCCACCCCGCACAGTGATCCTGCCAACTCAGTGATCCTGCCCGGACAGCGAGGAGACGGACGAGCCATGACGACGGACGCAAGCGACCTGACCCTGCACACCGACGGCCGCGCCGCCCGAATCGTGCTCAACCGGCCGCGCGCCCTCAACGCGCTCACCCACGGGATGCTGCTGCGGATCCACGAGGCCCTGGACGCCTGGGCCGCGGACGAGGGCGTCGCCACCGTCGTGCTGACCGGCACGGGTGAGCGCGGTCTGTGCGCCGGCGCGGACATCCGCGCCCTGCACGATGACGCCAAGCTCGGCGGCGCCCGCGCCCGACGGTTCTTCCGGGACGAGTACCTGCTGAACCTCGCCATAGCCCGCTACGCCAAGCCCTATGTCGCGGTGATGGACGGCATCACCATGGGCGGCGGCGTCGGCCTCTCCGCGCACGGCGCCGTGCGGGTGGTCACCGAACGCTCCCAGGTGGCCATGCCGGAGACCAGGATCGGGCTGGTCCCGGATGTCGGCGGGAGCCACCTGCTCGCCCACGCCCCCGGCGAGCTCGGCACCCACTTCGCCCTGACCGCCGCCTCCATGGGCCCCGGCGACGCGATCCTGCTCGGCTTCGCGGACACCTTCGTCCCCGCCCGCTCACTGGCCGCCTTCACCGGCGCGCTGGCCACGGGCGACGCCGCCGAGACGGTCCGCGAGTTCGCCACCGAGGCCCCGGCCGCCGAGATCGCCGCCCAGCGGGAGTGGATCGACACCTGCTACGCGGCCGACACCGTGGAGGAGATCCTGGACCGGCTGCTCGGCTGCGGCGTGGTGGAGGCCAAGGAGGCCGCCGAGCAGATCCGGGCCAAGTCCCCGACCGCGCTCAAGGTGACGCTGGCGGCGCTGCGCCGGGCCCGTACGCACACCACGCTGGCCCAGACCCTGGAGCAGGAGTACCGGGTCTCCTGCGCCGCCCTCGACACCCATGACCTGGTCGAGGGCATCCGCGCCCAGGTGGTCGACAAGGACCGCAACCCGCGCTGGTCCCCCGCCGCGCTCTCCCAGGTCACCCCGGACGAGGTCGCCCGGTTCTTCGCGCCGCAGCCGGACGGCGGTCTGGGCCTGGCCGCCGGGCTCGGGTGACCATCGTCTCGCCTGGCGAGACTGGCGCCGGACGGCCTCGGTCCGGGATTGTTGCCTCGTCAGGGCGTACGCCGCCGAACAGCAGTGGGAGTCAGAGTCGATGACCGAGTACGAGACGATCCTGGTGGAGCGCAGGGGCCGGGTCGGGCTGATCACGCTCAACCGGCCGAAGGCGCTGAACGCGCTGAACACCCGGCTGATGACCGAGGTGGTCGCGGCCGCCAAGGACTTCGACCGCGATCCGGAGATCGGCTGTCTGGTGATCACCGGCTCGGAGAAGGCCTTCGCGGCCGGTGCCGACATCAAGGAGATGCAGGACAACCGCTTCCCCGAGGTCTACCTGGACGACTGGCTCGGCCCCTGGGACGAGCTCGGCCGGCTGCGCAAGCCGGTGGTGGCCGCCGTGGCCGGCTACGCGCTGGGCGGCGGCTGCGAGCTGGCGATGCTCTGCGACATCCTGCTCGCCGCCGACACCGCGCAGTTCGGCCAGCCGGAGATCAAGCTGGGCGTCATCCCCGGTATCGGCGGCTCGCAGCGGCTCACCAGGGCGATCGGCAAGGCCAAGGCGATGGAACTCTGCCTCACCGGGCGGATGATGGGCGCCGAGGAGGCCGAGCGGGCCGGCCTGGTCTCCCGGATCGTCCCGGCCGCCGACCTGCTCACCGAGGCGCTGGCCACCGCCGAGAAGGTCGCCGCGATGTCGGCCCCGGCGGCCGTGATGATGAAGGAGAGCGTGAACCGGGCCTTCGAGACCACCCTCGCCGAGGGTGTCCGCTTCGAGCGCCGCCTCTTCCACGCCGCCTTCGCCACCGCCGATCAGAAGGAGGGCATGGCCGCCTTCGCCGAGAAGCGCAAGCCGTCCTTCCAGAACCGGTAGTCCCGCCGCGGGCAGCGACGGGAGACCGGGCGCGGGGAACCCTGCACCGCCGTGGTGTGCGGCCGGGCGGTTCCCCGCGCCCCGGCGTCGCGTGTCCGGAAAGGACCGCCGGACAGGCCCTACGGGTTCGCCGCCTGCTCCTGGGGCGTCTCCGACGGGACCAGGGCGTTGATCCGGGCCAGGCCGGCCCGGGTGGCGGCGACCACGATGTGGTCACCGGGGAGCAGCTTCCTCGCCCGGTCTGCGAAGTTCCACTGGTAGTCCTCGGGGCGCCTGGCCAGTCGTACGGCGATCACCCGGACCCCGCCCGGGTCCTCGATGTCGTGCAGGTTCCGGCCGGCCAGCGCGTTGCCCTCCTCGGCGGCGAGCTCGGCTATCAGCAGCACATGCCGGTAGACCGAGAGGGTTCCCAGTACGTCCCGGCCCATCAGCGAGGCGGCGAAGGCCGGCGCGGAGAGGTAGGAGACCGAGCGGGAGGCCACGTTGCCCAGGGTCGCGTAGACGTGGCGGGCGAAGTCGTCGTCGAAGAGCCGGACCACGATCCGCACCTCGTGGCGGACCGCCCGGGCCTCCAGTGCCGCCTCCAGGTTGGTCGCGTCGTCGCTGGTCACCGCGACCACCGCCCGACTGAACCTGACCCGGGCGCGCCGCAGTTGGCTCTCCAACGGGCCTTCGCCGACCACCACCGGGATGCCCAGCGCCCGGGCCGCCGCGATACCCCTGGCCTGCGGATCCCGCTCGATGCCGACCACCGGCACCCCCGCCTCCCGGACCAGGGTCGCCACCCGGGTGCCGACGTTGCCGAGGCCGACCACGATGACGTGGTCCCGGGTGCCCGCGCCGGGCGCCCTCGGCAGGCCGCGCCGTCCGGTGGAGAGGGCGTCCACCACGATCGCGGTGAGCACCGGGACGAAGGTGATCCCGCAGAAGGTGATGACCACCTGGGCCGCCCGCTGCCAGAGCGCCCCCTGCTCCACCGTGCCCGGCTGGTCCGGCTGCGCGGCGCCCGCCATGTCCAGCAGGGTGAAGTAGAACGCCCAGGCCAGGCTTCCGTTGAAGTACCAGATCACCATCGCGCCGACCAGCACCGCCACCATGGCGGTGATCAGTACCAGGCGCAGCCGGGCACTGGTGAAGAACCGCAGAGTGTCCAACACCCCCCAGCGCAGCCTGGTGAACCACCCGATGGCCAGCGGCGGTTCGCTGGTGAGCGCCTGCAGTGCGGCGATCCCGCCGGCGTCCGGCCGCGCGCCGGGGCCCGCGCTCGACCCCAGTTCGATCGGGCCCTCCTCGCCGAACCTCCGGGCCAGCGCGATGAACTCGGCCGCCCGGCCGCCGGCGTCCGGCAGCAGCCGCAGCCGCTCCAGGTCCTGCCGGTCGATCCGGTCCGCCACCACGCAGATCTGGTTGGCGCGGATGTCGTCGTCGTACGCGACGTACAGGTAACGGTCGCCCACCCGCACCGAGTTGGGCCGCCCGAGCGCGCCGGCGGCGAAGGCTGGTGCCGCGGTGGCCGAACCGGAGAGCGCCGAGCCGTTGTCCAGAAGGTGCTCGATGTGTTCGCCGAGCCGCTGGTTGAACATCCGTAAGACCACCCGGATTCCGGGGTTCCGGCCCTGCGCGTTCAGCGCGGCGTGGATGTTCTCCTGGTCCGAGGCGTCCACCAGGGCGATCCCGCGGGCGGTCTCCAACTGGGCCGCGCGCAGCGCCTCACCGGTGATGGTGGCGTGCTCCAGTACGGCCGCGACGCCCGGCAGTTGCAGGATGTTCGGGCCGTGATCCCGGGTGAGGTCCGGGACCACAGCCACCACCGGGACGTCGTACTGCTCGATGAGTTCACGGATCAGCCGGTGTGCGAGCGCGTTCCCGCCGCAGACCACGTAGTGGCCCGTGAACGACTCGCCCGCCGGCTCGACCGGAGGGTTCCCCCGTACTTCTTGAGTCATCGTCGGAGTGTACTGATCCGTGCCGACATCCGGGTGAGCGGCGGATGACCGGCCGGGCTCCTCCGGGCGGGCGGCGCGCTCCTCTCCTCCCGTGTCCTCCGTGTCCCCGTACAGCACCGTCCTCCGGGCGGTCTCAGTCGGGTCCGACCGGGATGAAGTGGGAGACGGTCGGCGGGTGCCGCAGGAAGCCGAACTCGCCTTCGGCCCAGACCGGGCGGATCCGCCACATCGGCCCAGCGTAGGCGCGGACCGCCGCCTCGTCCCGCCAGCGGGTGATCACCAGGATCCGGTGGTCGGTGTCGGTCGCGGACCGCATCAGCTCGGCACCCCCGAAGCCGTCGGCCCGGTCCAGCCCCGAGAGCACCTCGGTGACGAGCTTGGCGCAGAACTCGTCGGCTCGCTCCGGCGTGACCTGCGCCTCCCAGATTCTGACGATCATGGCTGCCTCCTCGCGAGGGGTGCTCCCAATTATCCGCGCGCGGACCGGTTCGGATATCCGTTCGGCCGCGCGCCGATTGCCGGTTCCCCGGACCCGCCAGAGACTCAAAGACGCCCGGCCGGGCCCGGCCCGGGAACCGAACCAAGACAGGGAAGGGGACACTCCCCCATGGCGGTCTGCGACACGTGCAACAACGACTACTGGCTGGCCTTCGAGATCCGGACGGTCACCGGCGACAGCTACACGTTCGACAGCTTCGAGTGCGCCATGGAGAAGCTGGCGCCCCGCTGCGAGTACTGCCAGGTGCGGATCATCGGGCACGGGGTCGAGGTCTCGGGCAAGTTCTTCTGCTGCGCCAACTGCGCCCGCCGCGACGGCGGCCTGGGCGAGCAGGTCCGGGACGCGGTCGGCACCCACCCCGCCTGAGCCGCACGAGCCGGCCGCGCTGAGCGGGTCCACCGCGTTCCTCACCGGGGAGCCCGCGGCCGCGCCGTCCGGTCCTCGGCACCCGCCGCCGGGCCGGACGGGCTCGCGCCCCGGCCGCTTCGGACCCGCCCCCGGCCCGGGCCGGCCGCACCGAGCCGGGTCAGCGGGCGGGCGGGGTGAAGGTGAAGCCCAGTGACCTGACCCGGTTGTCGAAGCTGGAGGGGATCAGCTCGGGTTCGCCGACCGAGCGGAGGCCGGGCAGGCGGGTGTAGAGCTCGCGCAGCAGCACCTTCATCTCCTGGCGCGCCAGATAGGCGCCGAGACAGAAGTGCGGACCGCCGCCGCCGAATCCGAGGTGCGGGTTGGGCGAGCGGGTGACGTCGAAGGTGTCCGGATCGGTGAAGACCGCCTCGTCGCGGTTGGCCGAGCCGAAGAAGAGCACCACCTTCTCATCCCTGGCCAGCTCCGCGCCGCCGAGCCGGTGGTCGGCCGCCAGGGTGCGGCGGAACTGGATGATCGGCGTCGAGTACCGGACGATCTCCTCGACCGCGCCGCCGAGGTGGCGGTCGAGGTCGGAGAGCAGCAGTTCGCGCTGATCGGGGTGAACGGTCAGCAGGTGCAGCCCGTGGGCGAGCGCGTTGCGGGTGGTCTCGATGATCAGGCGGGGCGTGAAGGCCCGGGAGACGATCCGACGCAGGTCCGCGTGGCGGGGGTCGTCCAGGTTGACCATGGAGTCGCCGAACAGCGCGCGGACCCAGCGCGCCGGTTCAGGGGTGGTGACCCCGGGGGCGCTGACGAAGATCTCGGGCGTACGGCTGGCGGTGACCACGTCGGCGTGCCTGACCAGGGCGTGGAAACCCCGACCGGTCCGCGGGTCGGTGCAGAAAGGCGGCCGCTCCAGGGCGCGCAGCCGGGTGAAGGCGGCGGCCCGCTCCTGAGCGGGCAGACTCCAGAACTCCGGATGGGCGGGGTTGCCGCCGACGGGTGGGCGGCCGGTGTCCGAGGCATTGCCCGCCAGTGCGCTCATGCGGCAGTTTTCGTTCAGTTATCACTGAATGTCAAACTGCCTGTTTATTTGTGATTTTTGATATCGGATCACATTCCGGAGGATGGTGTGGCCCCCTCTTCGACGGGTCCGATAGCGTCTGGTCCCGTGAACCGAACCGACTACATCCACGCACTCCGCCGCGACGGCGCCCGCCTGGCCGAGGCCGCCGCCGGCAACCTCCGCTCGGCCGTCCCCAGCTGCCCGGAGTGGACGGTCGCCGATCTGGTCTGGCACACCGGCGAGGTGTACATCTTCTGGACCATGATCGCCGACGGCGAGATCGCCGGCTTCGACGACTACGTCGAGCCCGAGCGCCCGGCCGAGGACGAACTGCTCGCCTGGTTCGCCGGGACCCTCGAGCGGTGCGCGGCAGTCCTGGAGCGGCTCGACCCCGAGCTGCCCCGCTGGACCTGGTCCGACCGTCAGGACGCCGGATTCATCCAGCGCCGGATGGCCCAGGAGACCGCCGTCCACGCCTGGGACGCGCTGGCCGCCGTCGGCCGCGACGAGCCGGTCGAGCGCGAGCTGGCGGTGGACGGCGTGGCCGAGTTCCTGGCCCACTTCGGCTCCACCCCGCCGGCCGGCCTCCCCGAGGAGGGGCTGCACCTGCACGCCACGGACGGACCCGGTGAGTGGTCCGTCCGCGCGGTGGACGGCGCCTGGCAGGTGCGTGAGGAGCACGGCGAGGGCGCCGCCGCCGTCCGGGGCACCGCCTCCGACCTGCTGCTCCTGCTCTGGCAGCGCCGCACTCCCGAGCAGTTGGAGACCTTCGGTGACCCGGATGCGCTAAAGCTGTTCCTGGGCGCCTTCCGCCGGGGCTGACCCCACGGCCCGGTCGGGCGACACGGCGGTCCGCTCACCCTTCGGACTGACGGATGACCGGGTGACCTCACGGTCGTCCGCCAGCAACGGGCCGACTCGAGGGGGACCGGGATCCGTCCCGGGAGTGACGCCCCGCGATCCTGGCCGGCCGTCCGCGACTTCGCCGCGGAGCAGGATGGTGGGCCCCGAACGCCTGCCCCCGCTCCGTTTCGACGCCCGATCCGCCCCACCGGGCCGTCCGCTTGGGATACCGTCCAAGCGGACGACCCCACAACCGGCGGCGGACACGGGCGAGGTGCGGCAGTGGATCCACAGCAGATGCTGGCGGTCGCGGTCGAGGAGGCCAGGGCCGGGCTCGCCGAGGGCGGCATCCCGATCGGGGCGGCACTGTTCGGGCCGGACGGGGAGTTGCTCGGCCGCGGCCGCAACCGCCGGGTCCAGGACGGCGATCCGTCCATGCACGCCGAGACCGCGGCCTTCCGCGCGGCGGGCCGGCTGCGCGACTACGGCCGCACCACGATGGTCACCACGCTCTCGCCGTGCTGGTACTGCTCCGGCCTGGTGAGGCAGTTCGGGATCGGCCGGGTGGTGATCGGCGAGTCCCGCACCTTCACCGGCGGCCACGACTGGCTGGCCCGGCACGGCGTACGGATCACCCTCCTGGACGACCCGGACTGCGTCCGTCTGATGACCGACTTCATCGCCGCCCGTCCCGAGCTCTGGGCCGAGGACATCGGCGAGCCACCCGCCTGACCAGCGACTTCACCGACGGGCGACGGCACGTGCCGCAGGCATGCGACAACTCCGCTATGCCGCAGGGCAATTGATGGACAAGCGGCGGTAAAGGCTGCGCGCCCGGCCTTGTCCCCGACCGCAACCCGTCAGTAACGTCATGGCCGCGCCATCCTGGTGCAGCCGTGCGCGATCCGCCCGCCGGCCCGCCGGATGGTGTGTCCAACGGCTGCCCTCGGCACCGGAGTTCCAAACTCCCGTACCGCGCAGCATTCGTACAGCGCAACTCCCGTACCGCGCGAAGACGTCGGCACGCGGCCATCAGCCGCGGCCGCTCAGCACATGCCGAGCACCGTCAACACGGGCACGAGCCCCGGCTGCGACCCAGGCCGGCCGCGCCCTCGCCCCCACGGAGGGTCCACCCTTGCGCTTCCACTCCCCCACCGGTCCGCGCCTGCCGCGACCGCGCAGACTTCTCGCCGCCCTGCCGGCCATGGCGATGGCCGCCACCGGGCTGCTCGGGCTCGCCGCCCCGAGTGCGACCGCGACCACGAGCACACCGGCCTCGGCCGTCCACACCAAGCGGCTGTGCGCGGCCCCGAGCCACCCCGGCGAGATGGCCTGTCTCGCCCTGGCCCGCACCGACATCAAGTCCGTGCGGAGCCTGGCGCCGAACGCGACGCCCTCCGGCTACGGCCCGAGCGACCTCGCCTCCGCCTACAACCTCCCGTCCTCCGCGGGATCGGGTGCCACGGTCGCCATCGTCGACGCCCAGGACGACCCCAACGCCGAGTCGGACCTGGCGGCCTACCGCTCGCAGTACAACCTGCCCGCCTGCACCACCGCCAACGGCTGCTTCAAGAAGGTCGACCAGAACGGCGGCAGCAACTACCCGACCGCCGACTCCGGCTGGGCCGGCGAGATCTCGCTCGACGTCGACATGGTCAGCGCGATCTGCCCCAACTGCCACATCCTGCTGGTCGAGGCCAACAGCGCGAACATGAGCGACCTCGGCGCGGCGGTCAACGAGGCGGTCGCGCTCGGCGCGAAGTACGTCTCCAACAGCTACGGCGGCTCGGAGGACTCCACCGACCCGAGCTCCGACAGCAGCTACTTCAACCACCCCGGCGTCGCCATCACCGTCTCCTCCGGCGACTCCGGGTACGGCGTGGAGTACCCGGCGGCCTCGCAGTACGTGACCTCGGTCGGCGGCACCAGCCTCAGCCGCGCCTCCAACGCCCGCGGCTGGAGCGAGAGCGTCTGGGGCAGCAGCTCCGGCGGCGAGGGCGCGGGCTCCGGCTGCTCGGCCTACGACCCCAAGCCTTCCTGGCAGAGCGACAGCGGCTGCTCGATGCGCACCGTCGCGGACGTCTCCGCGGTCGCCGACCCGGCCACCGGCCTGGCGGTCTACCAGACCTACGGCGGCAGCGGCTGGGCGGTCTACGGCGGCACCAGCGCCTCCTCCCCGATCATCGCGAGCGTGTACGCGCTGGCCGGCACCCCCGCCGCCGGCAGCTCCCCGGCCTCGTACCCGTACTCGCACACCGGCTCGCTCAACGACGTGACCAGCGGCGCCAACGGCAGCTGCTCCCCGTCCTACCTCTGCACGGCGGGCGCCGGCTACGACGGCCCGACCGGCCTCGGCACCCCGAACGGCACCGCCGCCTTCACCTCCGGCGGCAGCACCGGTGGCAACACCGTGACGGTCGGCAACCCCGGCAACCAGACCACCGCGCAGGGCGGTTCGGTCAGCCTGCAGGTGTCGGCGCATGACTCGGCCCCCGGCCAGACCCTCGGCTACAGCGCGAGCGGGCTGCCCGCCGGACTGTCCATCGACTCCGCCACCGGCCTGATCACCGGTACCGCGAGCACGGCGGGCAGCTACAACGTGACCGTCACCGCGACCGACTCCACCAACGCCAGCGGCTCGGCGAGCTTCACCTGGACGGTCACCGGCTCCTCCGGCGGCTGCACCGGCGCCCAGCTGCTCGGCAACTCCGGCTTCGAGACCGGCAGCGCCTCGCCCTGGACCGCCACCGCCGGCGTCATCGACAACTCCGGCAGTGAGCCCGCCCACTCCGGCAGCTGGAAGGCCTGGCTGGACGGCTACGGCTCCACCCACACCGACACCCTCGCGCAGACCGTGAACATCCCGGCGGGCTGCAAGGCCACCCTCAGCTTCTGGCTGCACATCGACACCGCCGAGACCGGCAGCACCGCGTACGACAAGCTGACCGTCCAGGCCAACTCGACCACGCTGGCCAGCTACTCCAACACCAACGCGTCCGCCGGCTACGTCCAGAAGACCTTCGACCTGTCCTCGTTCGCCGGAAAGTCGGTGACCGTCAAGTTCACCGGCACCGAGGACTCCTCGCTGCAGACCAGCTTCGTCATCGACGACACCGCGCTCAACGTCTCCTGACCCGAAGCCGGTTGAGGGGCCGCGGCCAGAGGGCCGCGGCCTCTTGCGCTATGGTCCGATCATGCTCACGGTACTGGTGAACGGACTGCCCGGCGCGGGCAAGACCACGCTCGCCCGGTCGCTGGCACGGCAGTTGGGACTTCCGCTGTTCAGCAAGGACTCCGTCAAGGAGACCCTGGCCGACGCGCTGGCCCCGGTGCGCCCCGCGGGCTGCGATGCCCGCGAGTGGAGCCGGGCCCTCGGTGCGGCCTCGGCCGACACCCTGTGGACGCTACTGGCGGACGCCCGGGGGCAGGCCGTGCTGGAGAGCCCGTTCCTGGCGCACCTGCGGCCGTTCGTCCGCGCCGGGCTGCGGCGCGCCGGGGTGAGCGAGCCGGACCGGGTGCACGAGGTGTGGTGCGACGTGCCGCCGGCGGTCGCCCGGCGCCGGTTCGCCGAACGCACCCCCGCGCGGCATCCCATCCACCCCGAGGCCGGCGGCCAGGACGGCGACTGGGACCTGTGGGTGCGCGGCGCCGAACCGCTCGCCCTCGGACCCGTCCACCGGGTGGACACCACCGGGCCGGTCGACGTCCCAGCCCTCGCCGCGCGGCTCAGGGCCGTCGCACGGGCGTAGCACGAGGGGCGGCCGGTTCCGGCGCTCGGTGAGCGGTGGAACCGGCCGCCCCTTCGGCGGTTGTCCGGGCGTCAGCCGCGGACTTCGGCGACGGCCGCGCCGAGCGCCTCCTTGATCCGGGGGCCGAGACGGGTGAAACCGAGCTCCTTCATGGCCGCGCGGAGAAGATCGTCGTCGGTGCGCTCGACACCGTCGCTGTCGATCCAGCGGACCAGGGAACGCAGTTCGGTGGACGAGTAGGCGGTGATCGGCTGCCCCGCGGTGAGCGAGGGCTTCCTCGGGCGACGGACCCGCTTGGGGCGGTCCGACTCGGGGGCGGGCTCGGGCTTGGCTGCGGCCTCGGTCACGGGCTCCCCGGCCTCGGCGACGGGAGCGGAGGCGGACACAGCCGACGGTTCCGGCGCGGGCTCGGGCGTGGGCGCGGCCTTGGCCTCGGCCACCGGCTCCGAGGTGGCCTCGGGCTCCACCATCGCTTCGGCCTCGACGGCCGGCTCCGCCTCGGGCTCGACCACGGCCTCGGGCCGGTGCTCTGCCTCGACCTCGACCTCCGCGACCGGCTCGGTCTCGGACTCAGTCCCGGCCTCCGCGACGGCCTCGGCCCCACACTCGCCCTCAACCTCGGCCACGGGCTCGGGTTCGGGTTCGGGCGCCACGGCCTCCGCCGCCCCCTCGGTTTCGGTCCCGGGCTCGGTCGCGGCCTCGGCCGGCTCCGCAGCGGCTGCGACCTCGACCACGGCCTCGGTCTCCGCGGCCTCCTCGGCCACGACCTCAATCCGTTCGGTCTCCGTCCGAGCCTCTGCCACCGCCTCGACCTCAGCCGCGGCCACGGGCACGGGCACGGGCACGGGCTCGGCCTGGGTCTCGGGCGCAGCCTCGACCGCTTCCGCCTCGATCACGGTCTCCGGCCGCGCCGCCGGAATCTCCACCAGCTCGGCAACCGGCGCCTCCGGAGCGGCCGGCGTCAGCTCCGCGCCGGGGTCGACCTCCGTGCGCGGACCGGCCGCGAGCACCTGACGGGCCGCCTCGACGCCACCGTCGGCGGTGTCGGCCGCGTCGCTGCGGCGGTCGTAGGCGGCGATGGCGGCCTCGCGGTCGGCCTGGCGTTCCGCCAGCTCCTCGAGGAGGTCCGCGAGCCCGGCCTCGTCCAGCTCAGCACGGAGCGCGCGCAGCGTCGGCAGCCGGTAGAGGGTGCCCTCGTCGGCGGCCAGGCGGTCGATGAGGTCGGCCAGCTCGCCCAGCGGGGCCTTCTCCAGATCGCGTCCGGGCAGCAGCCGGCCGAGCGCGCGGACCGCGTCGGTGAGCGCCTCCACCGCCTGCGCGGCCTCGGTGCAGCGGGTCGCGTCGGCCGGCACGACCGGACGCACCTTGCCGGCGGCGGGCGCGGCGCCCGCAAGGGCCGTCCAATCGGCGCGCTCGGCCGCCGCCGCGGCCAGCGCCTCGTGCAGGTCGGCCCGCCGGGTGCGGCCGCCCGCGGCCAGCTGCCTGGCCTCGGCGCGCAGGGCCCGACGCCGGCCCCAGGAGAGCTTGACGCCCTGTTCCTTGCGCCAGCGGGAGCCCGCGGTCGCGGCCGTGAGCGCCGCCAGGTCGGCGGCGTACGCCTCGGGCCGGAGCTTGGCCGAGGTGCCCTGTACCCGCCGCAGGATGTCGACGACCAGGCCGAGGGCGATGACGCTGTCGGGCTCGCCCAGGCCGCCGGGGGCGACCAGCTCGGTGACGGCGGCTCGGACGGCCGGCACGTCCCGGCTGCGCAGCTCGGCGAGGACGGTGGAGGCGGCGCGGGCGTCCTCGGGGCTGCCGATGGCATCGCCGGCCGCGTACCAGGGGTGGGTGTCGGCGTTCAGGGTGAAGCCGCCGAGTTCGGCGTACCTGCCGATGGCCTCGCGCGGCCCCGGCTGGGCCTCGGTGTCGGTGGTGGCCGCCGGTTCGTCCGCCGGCGCGGGCTCGGTGTCGCTCTCGTAACGCACAGTCATGGTGATGTCCGGTTCGTGGCAGGGCAGTCAGGGACGGGACGGGCATCGTCCGGCGGCGCGGGCGGTGGGAGTGCGGTGCCCGGCGCGGGCGACCAGGATACGGGTGGGCGTTCGAGGCATGCACGCACCCGGCCCGCTGGGACCTGAGGCGACACACCCCGTTGGCGCACCGAGTCGGCCGCGGCCGCCGGTTCGGGCTCCCGCAGGCTCAGGCCGACCGGCAATAGGGCCCGCGGGGCCTCGTGGGCTCACGGCTCCCCCGGCGCCGCCCGGCGCCGGGTCGGGTCCGTCGTGTGCGGAACCAGGAATGCCAGATCACGGTAGGTCACGGGAGGAAAGTACTCGCGGACTGGCGTGCGCTCCCACCACGCGCCGGTGGTGCGCAGTGTGCGCCAGTCGGTGAACCGGTAGCGGTAGAGCAGCGCGCGTACGTAGTGCGGGGGTTCGTCCGGGAACGGGTTGCGCCGCAGCAGCCGGAGGGTGTCGGGGTCGTTGACCAGCAGCCGGGCGATGAAGGCGCCGAACCAGGGCCGCCCGTACACGGGCGAGATCGCGGCGAACCACATCAGCCAGTCCAGCCGAAGATGGTACGGCGCGAACTGGTGTGGCAGGCGCCGCAGCTCACCCGGTTTGCCCTTGAAGGCGTACTCGCTCCACTTCACGCCGGGTCCTAGCTCCGATGCACTGGTGCCCTGGACCACCACCTCGAAGCGGATCCGGTTGATCGAGCCGAAGGCCCCGTAGGCGTTGACGAGATGGAACCGGTTGTATGAGCGGTTCATCAGCTGGCGGCGGGACACCAGATTGCGGGCCGGCCAGTAACTGAGGGCGGCGAAGAGCACCGTCACGGCGAGCACCAGGAGTTGGAACCAGAGCGGGGCGGGGTGCGGCACGGGCGGCGCGGGCACCGGCAGCAGCCGGGCGATCGTGGAGGTGTCGACGGCGGAGAGCGCGAGGGCGATGGTCAGCCAGTTGAGCCAGGCGAAGTTGCCGGAGGCGATCAGCCACAGCTGGGTGACCGTGATCAGCAGTGCCGCGGCGCTGGCGATCGGCTGGGGCAGGAAGAGGCAGACGGGGACGACGAGTTGGACGAAGTGGTTGGCCGCCACCTCGGCCTTGTGCAGCGGCCCGGGCAGATGGTGGAAGAACCAGCTGAGCGGTCCCGGCATCGGCTGCGTCTCGTGGTGGTAGTTCAGGCAGGTCAGGTCGCGCCAGCACTGGTCGCCGCGCACCTTGATCAGCCCGGCCCCGAACTCGACCCGGAACAGCAGCCAGCGCAGCAGCCACAGGACGGGCACCGGGGACGCGACGCGGGCGTTGCCGAGGAAGGCCGCCAGGAAGCCGGACTCCAGCAGCAGCGACTCCCAGCCGAAGGCGTACCAGGTCTGCCCGACGTTGACGATCGACAGGTAGAGCACCCAGAGCAGCAGCCAGCCGGCCATCGCCGCGCCGAGCGGGACCATATCGGCGGCGCCGGCCAGGACGGCCGCGGCGAGCGCGGCACCGCTCCAGCAGACGGCGGCGAACGTGCGGTCGGAGTAGTGGAGATGGAACAGGCTGGGTGAACGGTCCATCGGGATCCGGGCGGTGAAGCGCGGTACCGGCAGCATGCCCCGCTCGCCGATCAGCGCGCGGAACTGGCTGACGGCGGCCAGGAAGCCGATCAGGAAGAGGGCGGCGACCAGCCGTTGGAAGACCAGCCGCCCGAGCCAGTACTCGGGTGCCGCGAACCACTCCACGCCGGCTGCTCCTCCCACGCCTTCCGGGGGTCATGCCTACCACCCGGCGGTGGCGGGGCGGGCTGCGGCGAGCGGCCGGCGGCGCCGGGTTCAACCAGTCGGCGCACCCGGCGCACGGCCCTCTCCGAACTCCCGGGCCGAGCGCCGGATGCCCCTCCCGATGAGGGTGGGGGCCTGGACGGGACGGCATACCCCCTCGCGTCCGCCGCCCCGGCTGTGATGCCATACCCCGTACAGCACCAATACCGGGAGATACTCATGACCGCTGCGCCGGGGCAGTCCCGTCCCTCCGACTCCACCGCTCCTCAACTGCTCGCACACGACTCAGACCCCGCCCGACCGAGGATCAGTGGTGCCGCCTGGGCCGCACTCGCCGTCGTCTACGTCGTCTGGGGTTCCACCTATCTGGCGATCCGAATAACCGTCGAAACCGTCCCGCCGTTCCTCTCGGCGAGCGCCCGGTTCGTCGTGGCCGCCCTGCTGCTGGCCCTCCTGCTGGCCTGGCGACAGGGCCCCGCCGTACTGCGGGTGAACGCCCCTCAGCTCGGTTCGGCGGCACTGGTGGGAGTGATGCTGCTGCTCGGCGGCAACGGCCTGGTGGTGCTGGCGGAGCAGTCCGGGGTGCCGTCCGGACTCGCCGCACTGCTGGTGGCGGCCGTGCCGCTCTGGGTGGTGCTGCTGCGCCGCGCGACCGGCGGGCACACCTCGGGGGCCACCGTCGCGGGTGTGCTGGTCGGCCTGCTCGGGCTCGTGGTGCTGACGGTGCCGGGGCTGAGCGGCGAGGTGGGACTGAGCGGGCTCCTCATGGTCATCGGCGCCACCCTGTCCTGGTCGAGCGGCTCCTTCCTGGCGAGCCGGCTGCCGCTGCCCGGCAACCCGTTCACCGCCAGCGTGTACGAGATGCTGGCCGGCGGGCTGGCCTGTCTGCCAGTGGCCGCGGCCAAGGGCGAGCTGCACCGGCTGGACCTGTCGGCGGTCTCGACGGGCTCCTGGCTGGCACTCGGCTATCTGGTCGTCTTCGGCTCGCTGGTCGCCTTCAGCGCGTACGCCTGGCTGCTCCAGTCGGCCCCGCTGCCACTGGTCGCGACCTATGCGTATGTGAACCCGGTGGTGGCCGTCTTCCTCGGCTGGCTGATCCTCTCCGAGCCGCTGAGCCTGCCGATCGTGCTGGGCGGGGCGATCGTGGTGGGCGGGGTTTTCCTGGTGGTCCGCAGCGAACGGTAAATCAGCCCCGAAATGAGCGGCCAGGTTGACGGGTAGTCATTGCACTCCGTTCGGACGCCGGATCAGGCGTCGTTTCGAGGGCCGTTCCAGGAATCGTTCCGAGAACCAGAGGAGAAGCCCGGTGGACCACCCCGCATTCGAGACCTGCAGCGTCGAGCGGGCGGCGGTGGTCCGCGCCCCCGACGGCGCGACCGTCCGGCCGCTGGCCGCCCTGGCGGGCCAGGGCAGTCTGGCCCAGTTCGAGCTGCCGCCCGGCGGGGTATCGGCGGCGGTCTCGCACGCCACCGTCCAGGAGATCTGGCAGGTCACCCAGGGCACCGGGCGGATCTGGCGGCGCCAGGACGGCCGCGAGGAGGTGACCGAGCTGCGGCCGGGGACGGTGCTGACGGTCCCTCTCGGCACCGCCTTCCAGTTCCGGGCCGATCCGGACTCCCCGCCGCTGCAGATCACCGCCGTCACCATGCCGCCCTGGCCGGACGACGACGCCGAGGCCCGGCCGGAGCAGGGCCCCTGGACGGCGAACCTCGCCCACTGAGCCGGTCGTCGCCCCCCGGTCACCGGTTGAACGCTTAACGGCTGCGTGTCCAACTCATCCCGGCTATCCGCATAGATTCTTCACAAAGTGATCCGTTGTTCGAGCACCCTCAGCCTGGTGGTTTAATTCTTGACGCCAACTCGGCGCGGACGTTTGACTCCCCCCTCAGCCGCGACGGTGCGGCGCACTCAGGGAGGCACCACCCCAATGAACGCTTTGACGCGTCGGATCATCGTCGGCACCGCCGTTGCGTCGATGGCGCTGTCGCTGACCGCCTGCGGCCAGAACGGGAGCAGCGCGAGCTCGGCCTCGGGCAACCAGACCGTGGGTCTGCTGCTGCCCGAGCGGGCCTCGTCCACCCGGTACGAGGCCTTCGACAAGCCGCTCATCGAGGCATCGATCGCCGGCCTGTGCACCAAGTGCCAGGTCGACTACGCCAATGCCGAGGGCAACGAGCAGACCCAGAAGCAGCAGTTCGACGACATGCTGAGCAAGGGCACCAAGGTCATCATCCTCGACCCGGTGAACGGCAAGGGCACGGCTTCCTGGGTCCAGGAGGCGAACGCCAAGGGCACCAAGGTCATCTCGTATGACCGGCTGGCCAGCGGAAACGTCACTGCATACGTGGCCTACGACTCCGAGCGGGCCGGCGAGCTCCAGGGGCAGGCCCTGCTGGACGCACTCGGCTCCAAGGCGTCCAACGCCAACATCGTCATGATCAACGGCGCCGAGGCCGACCCGAACGCGGCCCAGTTCAAGGCCGGCGCACACAAGATGCTCGACGGCAAGGTCAAGAAGATCGCCTACGAGCAGTCCGGCGAATGGAAGCCCGACCTGGCCGCGCAGAAGATGAACGAGGCGATCCAGCGCCTCGGCAAGGACGGCTTCCAGGCCGTCTACGCCGCGAACGACGGCATGGCCACCTCGATCATCGGCGCGCTCCAGTCCGCCGGGATCAAGGTCCCGGTCGGCGGGCAGGACGCCTCGCTCGACGCCATCCGCCGGGTGGTCGCGGGCGAGCAGGCGTACACCATCTACAAGCCGTTCCGGCCGGAGACGGACGCCGTCGCCAACCTCGCCGTCTACCTGCTCAAGGGCCTTGACGTCACCTCGGTGGCCACCACGGTGACCGTCAGCGACGGCAACCGGATCCCCTCGACCCTGCTCACCCCGCTGATCGTGACCAAGCAGAACGTCGAGGACAGCGTGGTCGCCGGTGGTCTCTACAAGGCCACCGACATCTGCGTCGACAAGTACGCGGACGCCTGCAGCTCGGCCGGAATCAAGTAGCCGCTCCCCGGCCCGCAGGGCAGCGACCCGGCGGGCCGGGAACGGCCGTCCGCAGGCCCTCCAGGGACGGCGTCGCGGCACCGGGCAGAGCAGCGGACCCGACGGCTCGCCGCCCATGCCGTCACCGACCCGCTCCTCGTCCCCGGCATCAGCCGGCTCGGCGCCGACCCGCTCGGCGCGTCCTCCACCTGACCGTCGTCGCGCCCGGCGGGCGCCTGCCGGAGATCCGGCCGGGCCGCGCGACCGGGCGTCGCACCCGCCCCGTAGGCTGGCGCCGCCGGTCGGCCGAGAGCGGCGGCGGGGCGGAACGGAGGGCGTGAGATGGCTCGTTGGGCGCTGGTGGTCGAGGAGAACACCGGGAGCGGGGAGAACATGATCTGGGCTCCGCGGGTGCTCACCGAGGTCGAGGGAACGCGCGAGCAGGCGATGGCGGAGCTGAAGAAGCTCGCGCCCGGTTACACGCCCAACCATCCGATGATGGCCAAGCAGCGCACCCTCTACCGGGACGGCGACACCTATCTGCTGGTCTCCCGGGGTGTCACCCGCGCCTTCCACACCGTGTTCAGGGTCTGGGAGGTGCTCTGGGACAGCGAGCGTCCGGAGATCCAGCGGCAGCGCCTGAGCGAGGAGCCGGCCGACTGACGTACTGGGCGTGCCGGTGGGGCCGCTCCTGGACGGAACGGCTCCGGTGGCGGGTCGCGGGTCGTGCCTCACCGGGTGCTCGGCACCGGCCGGTCCTGCGCGGCACTACGTCAGGTCCGTGGGAATGCCCGGGCCGCGCCCCTCGTTCGGACCGGCATCGCTCCGTGCCGATCCAGCTGAAGGGCAGTCAGTTCCATGCGTGCACTCGTGGCAGATCACTCCGCCGTCGGCCGACTGAGGCTCACCGAGGTGCCCGACCCGGTGCCGGGCCCGGACGAGGTGCTGGTCCGGGTCGCGGCCTTCTCGCTCAACTTCGGCGAGCTCCCGAAGGCCGACGGCCGCACCCCGGACGGAACGATCCCCGGCTGGGACGCCGCCGGGGTGGTCGAGCGGGCCGCCGCCTCCGGGCGTGGCCCCAAGGCCGGCGAGCGGGTCGCCGCCTTCGGGCTGTCGGGAGCCGGCTGGGCCGAGTTCCGGACCGCCCACATCGACGACGTGGCCGTGCTGCCGGACGACGTGACGTTCAGCCAGGCCGCCACTCTGCCCACCGCGGCGGTGACCGCGCTGCGCGCCCTGCACAAGGGCGGGCTCACGGCCGGGAAGCGGGTCGCGGTCACCGGTGCCTCCGGCGGGGTCGGCAACTTCGCGGTCCAGCTCGCCCACCTGGCCGGGGCCGAGGTGTACGCGCTGGTCGGCAGCAAGGCCCGGGGTGAAGGCCTGGCCGAGCTCGGCGCCGACCATGTGATCACCGACCCCGAGGAGATCGACCGGCCCATCGACCTGGTGCTCGACAACGTCGGCGGCCCGGTGCTCACCGGTCTGCTCGACCGGCTCGCCGAGCACGCGGTGGTGGTCTCGGTCGGCGCGGCCTCGGGCGAGCCGAGCCAGTTCACGTCGTACCAGCTGATCGCCGGTGAGATCTCGCTGCTCGGCTTCCGCCACGGCGGCAACGCCGGCCCCGACCTCACCGAGCTGACCCGGCTGGTCGCGGCCGGCCGCCTGCAGACCCCCGTCGACTGGGAGAGCGACTGGTCCGAGGCGGGCGAGGCCGCGGTGGCCCTGCTCGACCGCCGTATCCGCGGCAAGGCGGTCCTGACGATCGGCTGATCCGCCTGGCCGGCTGGAGGGCGCCTCGGGTGCTCGTGCGCTCGTGCGCCCTACGGCCGGCGGGTGGGGGCGCGTCCCGGGCCGGTCGTACGGGCGTCGCGCCGGTCGGACTACTGCCGAGAGCCCGCGGCCTGGCCCGCCTTGGCCCAGTTGCCGCGCAGCCGGTCCAGGTAGGACTGGGCCAGCGAGCCCGGGGTCGTGCCCCGGGCGAAGGCCAGCATGTTCCCGGCCCCGGCGTTGTACCCGAACGCCAGCAGCTCGTCCTTGGTGTACGAGGCGGACCAGTGGGACGGAAGCTGTTCGGCCAGGTCGTGCAGGTACCAGGCGGCGGCCTCCACGGCGAGATCCGGGTGGTCGGGCAGCTCCTCCCAGCTGCGGCCGGCGAAGTCCCGGCCCTGCTTGGTGTCGTCGAAGGCGGCCCGGTGCATGTTGGCGATCCCGAAGGCGGAGTCCGGCTTGAGCCGCTGCCAGGCACGTTCCAGCGCGGGATCGTGCGGTTTGTACGACTCGTTGTAGAGGATCGCCATCAGCAGCTGCGGGTTGACACCGGCCCGGGCCGCAGAGGCGCGGACCAGCTCGGCGTAGTCCGCCGGGTCGTAGGAGCTGCCCCTCCCCGGGGTGGACGGCCCGTCGGCGGGCGTCCCGGCCTCGCTCGGCTCCGCCGTCGGTGGCGGGGGCGCACTCGCTCCCGCCACCGGCCGCTGGGACGCGGAGGCTGGCCCGGGTCGCCCCGGGTCGTGCCCGCCGCGGACCAGCAGCCCGATCACCACCGCGGCGGCCGCCACGACCAGTACCCGGGTGAACCCGGTGCGCCCACTCATCAAATGCCTCCCCGCTGCCAACGCGTCACCGATCGTCATGGTGCCGGACCCGGCCCGAACGGGCGACCGAGGCGTTGGCGATACCGGACGGCGGCAGCGGGTCAGCCGAGGTCGCGGCGGTTCAGACCGGCCAGGCCGGCGGCGGCGAGGCCAGCGGCGACCGCGGTGAGCCAGAGCAGCGGCTGCGCCGAGACGGTGCCGCCGGGCAGGTGCGGCAGGTGGGTGAAGGGCGAGAGGTCGAGGATCGGACGGCCGAGCCTGAGCACCGGGCCGAGCCAGCCGATCACCAGGAAGGCCGCCGGCATCCCCCAGCCCGCCGAGGTCCACCGGGGACGCAGCCCGAAGACCGCCAGCACGGCGGCCGCCGTCAGCCACACCGCGGGCAGTTGGACCAGGGCGCCGCCGACCAGGGCACCGAGCCGTCGGGGAAGGTCGCCCAGGGTCGCGCCCGCCGTCAGCCCGGCGGCCAGTCCGCCGGTGGCGAGCAGGACGGCCGAGCCGAGCAGCGCGAACAGCAGGTGCCCGCCTGCCCAGGCCGACCGGGAGACCGCGCTCGCCAGCACCGGTTCCGCGCGTCCTGCGGTCTCCTCGCCGCGCAACCGCTGTACGCACTGGACCGCGTAGACCGCGGCGACCATGCCGAACAGGCCCAGGATGGTCGCCAGGTAGGCGTCCGCGAAGGAACCCTGGCCGCCGATCCGGTGCAGGATGTCACCCACCTGCTGGTTGTCGCCGACCAGGGTGGCCGCCCCCTTCGCCACCGAGCCGAAGACCGCGCCCGCCACGGCGAAACCGGCACACCAGCCGTACAGGGTCGCGCTCTGCAGCCGCCGGGCGAGGGCGAGTTGGCTGCGGAGCGCGGGTGCGGCGCTCGCCGGCCCCGGGCGCCTGGGCAGCAGTCCGGCACCCAGGTCGCGCCGGCCGACCAGCACGTACGCCGATGCGGCCAGGGCGCAGGCCGCGAGCAGCCCGAGTGCGACGGCCCACCAGCGGTTGTCCGCGAACGGCCGAACCTGCTCGGACCAGCCGAGCGGAGAGAGCCAACTCAGCCAGTGCGTACGGGAGTCGGAGTCACCGGCCGCGCGCAGCACGAAGCCGAGGCCGAGAGCGGCGGACGCGGTGCCGCTGGCGGCCCGTCCGGTCTCGACGGCCTGGGCGGCCACGCCGGCGAGGGCGGCGAAGACCAGCCCGGTGACGGCGAGCGCGGACCCGAACGCCAGCGCGCCGCCCGCGGGTTGACCGAGCGCTGCGAGGCCCGCGGCGACCAGGGCGGCCAGCAGCAGGTCCGCGAGCAGTACGGTCAGCAGCGCGGCGGTGAGCGGGGCCCGGCGTCCGACCGCCCCGGCGCCGACCAGTTCGAGCCGCCCGTCCTCCTCGTCGGCCCTGGTGTGCCGGACCACCAGCAGGATGCTCATCAGTCCGGCGAGCGCCGCCCCGAACGCGCCCATCCGCCAGGCCGTCAGACCGCCGACACCGGCGTCGTACACCGTGCCGTAGAGCGCGCGCAGCGAGCCGTTGGTATTCATGCCGCGCGCGAACTGCTCCCGGGCCGAGGCCGTGCCGTAGAGCGTGCCGAAGCTGTAGCCGGTGGAGATCGTCATGGCGGTGATGGCGTAGACCCAGGCGGGGAGCATGATCCGGTCCCGGCGCAGCGCGAGCCGGAGCAGGGTGCCGGTGCCCGCGAGGCCGTTCATGACGCCATCCGTGCGTTCTCGTCCGCCCCGGTGGTGTCGTCCGTCCGGTAGTGGCGCAGGAACAGTTCCTCCAGCGTCGGCGGGCGGCTGACCAGTGAGCGCACCCCGACCTCCGTCAACCGGCGCAGCAGCAGGTCCAGTTGCCCGGTGTCCACCTGGCAGCGCACCCGGCTGCCGTGGATCTCCAGGCCGTGCACCCCGGGCAGGTCAGCCAGCTCGGCCGGTGCGGTGGCCAGTTCGGCCTCGACGGAGGTACGGGTGAGGTGGCGCAGCTCGGCCAGTGTGCCGCTCTCCACCGTGCGGCCCGCGCGGATGATGCTCACCCGGTCGCAGAGCGCCTCGACCTCGGACAGGATGTGGCTGGAGAGCAGGACGGTGCGTCCGCGTTCGCGCTCCTCGATCACGCAGGAGCGGAAGACCTCCTCCATCAACGGGTCGAGGCCCGAGGTCGGCTCGTCCAGGATGAGCAGCTCGGCCTCGGAGCAGAAGGCCGCGATCAGGGCGACCTTCTGCCGGTTGCCCTTGGAGTAGCTGCGGCCCTTCTTGGTGGGGTCGAGCTCGAAGCGTTCCAGCAGTTCGGTACGGCGGGCCGGGTCCGGTCGGCCGCGCAGCCGGCCGAGCAGGTCGATGGTCTCGCCGCCGGTGAGGTTGCGCCAGAGCGTGACGTCCCCGGGGACGTAGGCGAGCCGGCGGTGCAGCTCGACGGCGTCGCGCCAGGGGTCACCGCCGAGCAGGCGGGCGGTACCGGAGTCGGCCCGCAACAGGCCGAGCAGGACCCTGATGGTCGTGGACTTCCCGGCGCCGTTGGGCCCGAGGAAGCCGTGCACCTCGCCCTGGGCGACCGTGAGGTCGAGTCCGTCCAGGGCGCGCGTCCGGCCGTAGGTCTTCACCAGGCCGGACGCCGTGATGGCGGTTGTCATGCCGCCCACGGTACTCTTGTTTCACAAAATCGTGAACGTTCTGAAGTCCATGGATTGGGAAGACTTCCACGACCGCGGCCGTCACGACCGCGCCGGCGGTTTGGGATGATGCGGCGGTGATCACGGAGTCGGCGGGAGATGCCATGCAGGCGCGGGACGGGCAGGGACGGGACGAGCAGGCCGTCGCCGCCTTCATCGAGCGGTTCGCCAGCGTGCTCAGCGACGCGGGCTTCCCCCGGATGCCCGCGCGGATCTTCACCGCCCTGCTGGCCACCGACTCCGGCCGGCTGACGGCGGCCGAACTGGCCGAGCTCCTCCAGGTCAGCCCGGCGGCGGTCTCCGGCGGCGTCCGCTACCTGATCCAGCTCAACCTGGTCAGCCGCGAGCGCGACCCCGGCTCGCGCCGCGACCGCTACCGGGTGCACGACGACGTCTGGTACGAGGCCTCCGTGCGCCGCGACCAGATGCTGGTGCGCTGGGAGAGCAGCCTGCGGGAGGGCATCGCCGCGCTCGGCCCGAAGAGCCGGGCGGGGACGCGGATGGCGGAGTCGCTGGAGTTCTTCGAGTTCATCCGCGGTGAGCTGCCCGCCATGCTGGGCCGCTGGCACGCCCGCCGCGCCGCGCTCCGCGCGGAGCGCGGGCAGGAGGATTGACGCGCTCTCCCGGCTGAAGCCGCGAGATTCCGGCCCGCACCGTCGGAAGCGGCACGACCGTGGCTTCCTGCTTCAACGACCTGTGCCGACGTTCCCGCCGGTCTTACGGAGTCTCCACAGGCTTTCGAGCCCGAAGGCTCCGTTCCCGCCCGTCCGGCGGCACCTGACTCGCGTAGCGGGCGCCGGTTCGCCTTGACGGCGAATCGGCTGTTCCTGCCCCGCTGACGCGGGCGAGTCGGCCACACCTCCGCCGTGAACAGCGGAGCACTGCCGACGATCCCGGCAGCGAAGAACGGCGGCGGAAGCGGGAACGGCGACGGCAGGAGCAGGACGGTTACGGAGGGCAGTCGAGCCCGGTGCGCCCAGCCACTTGTCAACCTTGCCCCATTTGGGTTATATGGCCGATATATACGGTTTTTTTGGGGGAGACCGCACACAGCGGAGAACGGCCCCGCACCCAGCAGCATCCACGTGCTCGCCGGCGAGTCGGTGGACCCTCGAGCCGGGAGGGCAGGTCATGTATCTGCAGCTGTCATCGCACCGGGAGGACGGCTGGTCGGTCGTACGCGTGGCGGGTGAACTCGACATCGCCACCGCTGAGCAGCTGCGTCTGCAGGTCAGCGGAGCCCTCGCCCGTCGCGGCCCGCGGGCCCGGGTGATCGCCGACCTTTCCGAACTCGAGTTCTGTGACGCCTGTGGCGCGTCCGCGCTCATCGACGCTTACCACACCGCGCGGCGCCACGGCGGCCGGTTCTGCCTGGTGGTGCCCGAGGGCCGGGTGCTGCGCCTGCTGCGGCTGACCGGCCTCGACCGGCTGCTGCCGGTGTTCCCGACGGTCCGCGAAGCCCTCTTCCGGGCGACCGTAGCCGACCTGGTGCCGCTGCCCGGTTCCCTCCTGCCGCTGCCCGCTGGCGGACCCGCTCCCGCCCCGTCACCGGGCCCCGCCGCGGCACCCGCGGCCGCCACCGAGCCACCGCTGACGGCACCCCCGATGCACACCGCCCAGCTCGCGTAGCGGCCCAGCGAGCCACGACCCCGAGCCGCCACCGCCGAACCACCCAGGGAAAGGCAGGCGCCATGATCACCGAACTGGCCGTGGAACGAGTCGAATTCACCTGCGGGCACTGCTGGCACGCCTGGAGCGCCGACTACGACGTGCAGCACTACCGGGACGACGACGGCGCCGACTGGGAGTACTTCTCCCACGACGGCATTCCGGTCGCCTCTCCCTACTCGGCCGACGGCGCGCCCGCCTGCCCCGAGTGCCACCGCCACTGGGTCGGCCACCTCGCCGCCCGCCGGCTCATCCCGCTCCCGAGCGACGAGCCCGTCAGGCCGCGCACCGGCGTCACCGGCGACCCGGCACTGCACCGGCCCGAACGCCACTTCGCGCCACCGATCCCCGTGGCCTCGCACCAGCTGCCGGCCCATCAGCACCCGGCGGCGGTGCGGCACGAGCCCCTCGGGCTCTGACACCGTCCTGACATCGAGCAGGTCCAGGTACCGAATCTGTTGAAGTACTGAGTACGTCCGAGTACTGAACGCGTCCGAGTCCGCTCGGAAGCGCGGTGTCACCGGGCTGCCCGGAACAGGGGTTTTCGTCGGGCGGCCCGGCGGACTGTCCGCACCACCGCCCACGGTCGGGTACCGGCCGAGGACGGCCGACAACCCGAGGGCGGTCCCACGGCCGGCGGCGGCGGATGCGACGATGGTCGGCATCGTGACGACCTGGCAGCTCCGCACCATCCGCGCCGTGGTCTTCGCCACCCTGTGCGTGGCGATGTCCGCCACCGCGCACTTGAGCATGTCCGCGGCCGGGATCTCCGGCTGGGCCCTGCTCGCCGCCTTCGCCGGAACGGCCGCGGTCACCTGGCTGCTGGCCGGGCAGCGCCGCGGGCCGGCGGTGATCAGTCTGTGGATGATGGCCGCTCAGACCTGCCTGCACCTGCTCTTCGAGCGCGGCTCACCGATGAGCACCGGCACCTCGGCCGGGCGGGCGCACACAGCGGTCGACTGGACCCGGCTGCTGCTCTGCACCTCGGACGGCGTCCCGGCGGGCGTCCAGCCCCTGGAGCTGGCGCGGTCGGCGGGCCTGGATCCTGACACCATGTCGACCGCCGGCCTGCCGCAGTCCATGCCGGGGATGTCGATGCCCGGGATGTCGATGACCGGCACGCCGACGCCTGACATGCCGCTGTCCGACACGCCGCTGTCCGGCATTCCGATGGCGCACGGGCTCTCGACCGGCATGTTCCTCGCCCACCTGCTCGCGGGCCTCGCCTGCGCGCTGCTGCTCTGGCGCGGCGAAGCGGCGGTGGCCGGCCTCTTCGAGCTGGTGTGGACGCTGGCGACCGTCCTGGTGCCGCTGCTCCTGCTGTTCGTACCGCGCAGTCCGGAGCCGTCCGCTCCCGGAGTTCTGACGCTCCGTCGGGCCGGGCGGCTCAGGTCGGTACTGCTCACCCATGCCGTCGTCCGGCGCGGGCCGCCGGCCGTCCCTGTCGTGCCCAGCGCCCGCCTCGCCTGAGCCCGGGGACGTCCGAACCGACGTCCGCTCGGCAGTGGCGGGCAGGTCGCCCCCGCGTGCCCCGCCCCGCCCCGGGGCGGACGCGAGGGCCGGCCCGCACCACCACGACGGACCACGACCGGGCCCGGGCAGCTGCTCCGGGCACCCCTCGGGCTCCGCCCCTCCGGGCGGCTGAGGCGGGTCCTCGGCGTGCCGTGGTGACGGGCGCCCACCTCGTGGTACCGCCGAGCGGTACCACGGCCACTCCCTGCGCTCAGGACATGCCATGACCTCAGGACACCCCGCATACGGCGGACGGTGCGCCGAAACCCTCGACGCCCGGGCCGCCGGGACGGCGGCTACCTCCTCACGCCGTCCTGGCCTGGTCGCCCTCGTCGGCGGCCAGCCGGCCCAGCAGCCGGTCCACCAGTCCCGCGGACCACTCCGGCGACGGGCCCTGCGCCCCGGCGGTCAGCGCCCGGAGCCGACGGGCCACCGCCAGCCAGTCCCGGCAGTCGGCGCACCGCTCCTCGTGCTCGTCGAGGCCAGCGCCGTCGGCCACGACGTCCGTACGCTCGCCGTCGAGGCGGGCGGACACCGCGGTTCGGTACTCGGCGCAGATCATGCCGCCATGCTCTCCTACTCGACCTTGTGTGCGGTAGCGCCCAGGACGGTGGCCGCACCGGCCAGCGCGGCCGCTCTGCCCGGGAAGCCGGGGGTGCGCCGTGGATGACGAGCAGCTGACCACCGTGGCGCTGCGCGCGCGCAGCGGCCGGCCCGCCGACATCGAGGCCTTCGTCCGGGCGACCCAGCGGGACGTCTGGCGGTTCGTCGCGCATCTCACCGACGTCCAGTCGGCGGACGACCTCGCCCAGGAGACCTTCCTGCGGGCGCTGCGCAGCCTGCCCGGTTTCGCCGGGCGCTCCTCCGCCCGGACCTGGCTGCTGTCCATCGCCCGCCGGGTGGTGGTGGACCGCTACCGCAGCGCGGCGGCCCGGCCCCAGTGCGCGGCGGTACCGGACTGGCAGGCCGCCGCCGAGCAGCAGCAACGGCCCGACGAGGTACCGCGGTTCGAGAACGAGGTGGTGCTGAGCGACCTGCTGGACCGGGTGCCCGCACAGCGGCGCGAGGCCTTCGTCCTCACCCAGGTCGTCGGGCTCAGCTACGCGGAGGCGGCGGCGGTGTCCGGCTGCCCGGTGGGCACCGTACGGTCCCGGGTCGCCCGGGCGCGGGACGAGCTGGTGGCGCTGCTGCGTTCGGCCGAGAGCGACCGGGCCACGGGCGGACCGGCGGCAGGGACGGCCGGGCTCGGCAGAGCGGGGACCCGGCGTGGCGGCGGGCGGACGCTGTGGGCCGGGCGGGAGCACCCTGCGGCGCTGGCGGGCTGACGGCCGGTCCGGTTCCGTCGGCCTCGGCCTCGAGCCCGGCTCCGGATCCGGCTCCGACCACGGCGAAGGCGGCTGTCCGCGTCACCCCGAAAATCAGGAATCTGTTCGGGAAATCGCGGCGGTCACCGCCCGACTGCTGTGACGGACGCCGTCACCCGACGGCGTCCGTCACCGTCGAGGCCCCGGCGGCGGCCCGGCGCCGGGCTCAGCTGTCGCGGCGCCGGCGGCGCACCGGTGGAGCCTGGTGGTCGTCGCCGGTCTGCTGTCCTTCGTGGCGATGCCCGACATGAACATCGTCAACCTCGCCGTCTCCTCGCTCTCCCACGGCTTCCGGGTCTCCGTCGAGACCGCCCAGTGGGCCGTGCTCGGGTACCAGCTGCCCGTGGTCGCCCTGCTGCTGCCAGCCGGCCAGTGGCTGGACCGGACCGGGCTGCGGCCCGCGCTGCTCTGTGCGACCTGCGGCTTCGCGCTGGGCAGCGCGGCCTCGGCGGCCGCGCCCTCGGCGCTCTGGCTGATCGCGGCCCGGATGGTGCAGGGGGCCTTCGACGCGGTGCTGTTCGTCCTGATGCCGGTGCTGGCCGCCTGGTCGGTCCGCCCCGAGCTGCGCGGCCGCGCGATGAGCGTGCCCGCCACCCTCGGTCCGCTCGGCGCGGTCACCGGGCCGGCACTGGGCGGGCTGCTGCTGGACCACTTCGGCTGACGGGCGATCTTCCTGGTCAAGCTCCCGGTCTGTCTGGCCGCACTGCTGATCGCCCGTCGCAGCGCTCCGGCGGGCGGCACGCTGCGCCCGCCCGACCGGCGTACCCTCGCCGACGCCGGGCTGGCCGGCGGTGCCGTGGCCGCGGTGCTGCTAGCGCTCAGCCTCTCCCCCGGCTCGCCGCTCCGGCTGCTGCCGGCGCTGCTCGCCGTACCGCTCACCGTCCGCTGGCTGCGCGGACCCGCCGGCCGGCGGGTCGCCGGCGTGCTGCGCGACGCGGGTACGTACGGGATCCACGCCGCGGTACTGGCACTGGCGGCGGGCTTCGCGGCGATGCACTACCTGGTCGCGCTGCATCTCCAACGGGACGACGCGGCCGGCGCCACCACGACGGGACTGACCCTGCTCTGCTTCCCGGCCGCCATGGGCCTGGCCGGGCCGCTGGGCGGACGGCTGGCCGACCGCTTCGGCTCGCGCGCCCCGGCCGCCGGCGGGGCCGCGCTGACCGCTGCCGGCCTGCTGCTGGTACCGCTCGGGGACGGCTGGACACCGGGGGGGTCACCTGAGCAGCCCGTCGAGGAACGGGTTGCCGAACACCCGGTACGGGTCGTGGCGGTCGAGGGTGGCGACGGCCTCGTCCCAGCCTGGGCCGCCACCCGCCCGCAGGCTGTCGGGGATGACCCGGCCCAGCATGTCCGGGTCGGCCCAGGCGGCATCGGCGGTGTAGGCCCAGCCCTTGGACCACTCCACCCGCAGCCCGGCCCGGCTGCCGTCGAAGGTGCGCTGCAGGAAGCCCTCCAAGTCCCGGCAGAACCGGTGCAGTCCGGGCGTGTTCGGGAAGCTGAGGATGTCCAGCCAGAGCGCGGTGTCCCACTCCGGCCGGTCCTGCCGGGGCCGCAGCGGCGAGAGCAGCGGCGGACGGGCGCCCGGCACCCCGGAACTCGCCGGGTCGTCCAGGCCGGTCGTCCGGACCTCGACCGCGCCGTTGACCGGGTACTCGCCACGGGCCTGGTACTCCGCGACCAGCTGCTGGTAGTACCGGGTGAACTCGCTGACCGCCCACTGCAGATCGGCCCGGCGGACGAGCACCGCATAGCCGTTGGCGGTGACCCGTAGGGTGGTGGGCCGGACGTACTGGAGCAAATGGCGGGAGGCTCCCCAGAGGTCCGAGCGCAGGCCGTCGGCCAGCAGGTGGGTGAGGATGTCGCCGGTGAGCAGGTCGCGCAGCAGGCCGCCGGAGAGCAGCACGTCGGTCAGGTCGCCGGTGAGGCCGATCGTCGCGACCAGGTACTGGAGCTGTCCGAACAGCGGTGCCAGGCTCCAGGAACCGCCGACCAGTTGGCCGGCCAGTTCGGCGACGGGCTTCGGGACGTTGTCCGAGAAGGGGTAGTTGTAGGGCTCGCTGACCGCGCGGGCGGCGAACGGCCGGCTCGGAGTGACGTGCCAGGTCTTGAGCCACGGGTTGGCGGTGTAGACGAACCAGATCGCCTCGGCCCTACCGTCCCGGTTGACGAAGTCGGCCCAGGTCCGGCCGCCGGATGCGGCGGCGCTGCCGGGCGCGGCGAAGAGTTCGGTCGCGGGGATGTCCAGCCGGCTGAGGCAGCGCAGCTGCTGGTCGGCGCCGACGCGTAGCTGCACCTCGGTGAGGAAGGCCCGGCCGAGGTTGACCAGGAAGGCCGCGCTGTCGGCCTCCGAGCGGTCGAAGGTGCGCAGCACGTAGTGGTCGGTGGCGGGGTCGCGGACGACGGCGGTGAGCGAGGTGACCTGGTTGCTCAGCGTGCCGTAGCCGTGGCCAGGTCGGGGAGTCTCCCCGGTGGCCGGGACGGCGGTGCCGTGGCCGCCGATGGCGAGCACCCCGCCGACGGTCAGATCGCCGGGCGCGGGGCAGGCGGCGACCCCGAGACCGCGCTGCCCGAGGAAGCCCAGCAGCTCCTCCATCCCGGCGCCCGTCTGCACGCGGACCGTCGAGGAGTCCACCAGGGACATTCCGGTGAGGTACTGGCTGGTGTCGACGAGCAGCACCTGGGCGGAGGCCGGTGTGCCGTCGGCGACGGTGAGCGGTGCCCAGCCGTGCCGGTGGCCCTGGGCCCGCAGCCGCCAGCCCGCCGACCGGGCCCAGTCGGCGAGTTGGGCGATCTGCTCCGGCGTGCTCGGGGCGCACGTCCAGAGCTGGTCGGTGCGGATCTCCCCGGCCCAGTTCTCGAAGACCCGCTGGTAGGGCGTGATCCCGGCCGGGAGGCCGGGCGGTGCACTGCCGACCGCCTGGGCGCTCTCCACCCCCACCGTGCCGCGCAGCAACCAGCCGGCCCCGCCGAGTGCGGCGGAGGCGGCGAGCATCCCGCGTCTCGTCAGCCCGCCACCACTCGCTCCGCCCCGCCGACCACCTTCGTGCAGCTCGCCGGTCATGATCGCCCCCACTTCCCACGGCAGTGTTCAGGTCCGGCCCAGACGCTAGGACAGCGCACCCGGGTACGGCCATCGAACAGATCAACGATCACTCGTTCGAGCGAAACATCCCCCGTTGGCCGGCAATGCAGGCTGGAAGTGATCAGAGGATCGGATGATGCGTCAGCCCGCCTGCTTCACGCGGGGTCCCGGTCCGGGGCGGTCTGCGGGCACCATCATCCGCCCACCCCGGGCAGAGCGACCGCACCCAGGCGGCGGACACACCACCGCACACGCGCACTCCGACTCCCGCGGCCTCGCCGGGCACCTGGTCCAGTCCGCGCGGCAGCCCGTCAGCGGCCGCCCGTCAGAAGACGACCAGTGAGCGTCCGCCGCGCCCCTGCGCCATCCGCTCGAAGGCCTCCGGGATCTCCTCCGGCGAGATCCGGTCGGTGATCAGCGCCTCCAGGTCCAGCCGCCCGGACCGGACGTGCTCCGCCAGCACCGGGATGTCCTTCGCCGGGTCGCTATTGCCGTACACGGACGCCGTCAGGGTGCGCGCGAAGTAGAAGATCTCCAGGGCGGAGAAGGAGACCAGCTCCTCCTTGCCCCCGATGCCGACCACCGTGGTCCGCCCTCCCCGGCGGGTCGCCGACCAGGCGGCGCGGATGGTGTCCGCCCGCCCGACGCACTCGAAGGCGTGATCGGTGCCATGGCCACCGGTGAGCTTCCGCACCGCCTTCGCGGTGGTCCGGTCGTCGGCGAGCAGGAACTCGGTCGCCCCGTGGCGTCGGGCGAGCTCCTCCTTCTCCGGGCTGACGTCGACGGCGACGATCGGACCGGCCCCCGCGATCCTGGCCGCCTGGAGGGTGGCGAGGCCCACGCCGCCCAGTCCGTAGACCACCACCGACTCGCCTTCCCTGACCCGGGCGGCGTTGTGCACCGCGCCGTAGCCGGTCAGCACGGCGCAGCCGAGCAGGGCCGCCGAGGTCAGCGGGATTCCCTCGGGCAACGGGACCACGGCGCGTTCGGCGACCACGGTCTCCTCCGCGAACGCCGCCACCCCGAGCCCCGGGTAGACACCGGTGCCGTCCGCGAGCGAGCCGTAGACGGACGTGGCGCCTTCGCCGGAGCGCTCGCACAGCCACGGTTCGCCGATCCCGCACAGGTGGCAGCCGCCGCAGGCGGGCGCCCAGTTGAGCACGACCTGGTCGCCGGGACGGACGGCGGTCACGCCTTCGCCGACTGCGGTCACGGTCCCCGCGCCCTCGTGTCCGAGGACGGTCGGCGTCTCGGTACGCAGGGTCCCGTTGGAGAGCGACAGGTCGGAGTGGCAGACGCCGGCGGCGGCCAGCTTGACCCGGACGCGCCCGGGGCCGGGCTCGGGCAGGTCGATCTCGGTGAGCTCCAGCGGGGCTCCGACGGCACTGAGCAGGACGGCGCGGACCATGGAGTTCCTTCCTTACGGCGATTGGACGGCCGGTCGGCCGGCCGGAACCGCGTGAGTATCGCAGGAGCCTCAGTACTGCAGCGACTTGGTCTGCAGGAACTCCGCCAGCCCGTGCCGTCCGAGCTCCCGCCCGACTCCGGAGCTCTTGTACCCGCCGAAGGGCGCGAGCGGGTTGAAACGGCCGCCGTTGATGTGGACCTGGCCGGTGTCCATCCGGCGGGCGAAGGCGGCGGCGCTCTGGTCGTCGGCCGCCCAGACCGAGCCGGCCAGGCCGTAGTCGGTGCCGTTGGCGATCTCCAGGGCGTGCTCCTCGTCACGGTAGGCGAGGATCGCGAGCACCGGGCCGAAGACCTCCTCCTGAGCCACCGTCATCTTCGGGGTGACGTCCGCGAGCACGGTCGGGCGCACGTAGTAGCCCTTGGCGAGCCCCTCGGGCGCCTCGGCGCCACCGGCCACCAGGCGCGCGCCCTCCGCGAGTGCGCCGGTGATGTAACTCCGGACGCGCTCCCGCTGCTTGGCGCTGACGACCGGTCCGAGCCGGGTGGCGGGGTCGGCGGGATCCCCGGGGAGGTAGGCCTCGGCGGCCTTGGCGGCGATCGCCACGGCCTCCTCGTACTGGTCCTCGTGCACCAGCAGCCTGGTCCAGGCACTGCACGTCTGGCCGGAGTTGGCGAAGACGTTGGCCAGGTTGACGTTCACGGCGCGCTCCAGGTCGGCGCCGGGCAGCACCACGTTGGCGGACTTGCCGCCGAGCTCCAGCGCGACCCGCTTCACACCCCGCCCGGCCACCTCGGCGATCCACCGGCCGACGGCGGTGGACCCGGTGAAGGAGACCAGGTCCACGCCGGGATGCTCGGCCAGGGCGGCACCGGCCTCCGGTCCACGGCCGGTCACCAGGTTGAACACCCCGGCAGGAAAGCCTGCTTCGTGGACCAGCTCGGCGAACAGCCGGGCCACCAGAGGCGTGTCCTCGGCGGGCTTGAGCACCACCGGGCAGCCGGCGGCGAGCGCCGGGAAGACCTTGGCGACGATCTGGTGCAGCGGGTAGTTCCACGGCGTGATCGCGGCGACGACCCCGGCGGGCTCGGCGTACACCGTGGAGTTGCCGACCTGCTCCTCGAACTCGTACCCGGCCAGGACCTCCAGGTACGAGCCGGCGACTGCGAGCGGCAACGCGGCCTGCACCGAGGCCGCGAACCCGATCGGCGCCCCCAGCTCGGCGACGATCGTCTCGGCGATCTCCTGCTGCCGGGCGGCCAGGCCGTCGCGAAGCCGGGTGAGCGGCGCCAGGCGCTCCGCGCGGCCGGTCGCACCCCAGGCCCGGGCCGCGGCCCGGGCGGCGCGCACGGCGGCGTCGACGTCCTCGGCCCCACCGGCCGGAACGGTCGCGATGACCTCCTCGGTCGCCGGGTTCAGCACGGCGACGGTCTCCGAGGTGAGGGCGGGCCGCCACTCACCGCCGATGTACTGATCCGAGTACTCCTGCACGGCTCTGCCCTCTCCTCCACCGCCGGCCCGCACCCCGGACCGGCCCGCCAGGTCCGCCCCGGTCGCCCGGAACGGCCGACCGCCTTGACCGGCGGTGCCAGTCAAGGCGGTTGAGGGCAGCTGCGCAAGGGGGCGCCACCGCGGTTCCGGGTACCCGAACCCTGCTCCGGGCCGAGCGGCGACCGTGCCGGTCACGGTGCCGGCCGACACCGGCTTCGGGGCTCGCCGGCACCGGCCGGCCGCATCGGCTCACCGGTGCTGCGCCGACCGGCCGCACCGACCGGCCGACTGCCCGATTACTCGACGACCAGCTCGACCGGGATGTTGCCGCGGGTGGCCTTGGAGTACGGGCAGACCTCGTGCGCCTTCTTCACCAGCAGCTCGCCGGTCTCGCCCTGCAGGGCCTCCGGCAGCTCGACCCGCAGGGTGACGGCGAGGGCGAAGCCGGTCTCGTCCTTGCCGATGCCGACCTCGGCGGTCACCGAGACGTCGCCGGTGTCCACCTTCGCCTGCCGGCCGACCAGGCCGAGGGCGCTGGCGAAGCAGGCGGCGTAGCCCGCCGCGAACAGCTGCTCCGGGTTGCTGCCCTCGCCGCTGCCACCGAGCGCGGTCGGCATGGCCAGCGCCAGGTCGAGCCGCCCGTCGGAGCTCACGGCCCGGCCCTCGCGGCCGTTGGCGGTGGCAACAGCGGTGTACAGCGCGTCCATGGGACTCGCTCCTCTCCCTTGTCCGAACCCGTCCGGGCTCATCCGATCGGCGACCCGACTTCCGGATCGCCCGACAGGACAAGTAGAGCACACAATTAAATTGCGCACAACTAAAACGGGCGCGGTACGGATACCCTGGGAACATGACCGCCATCGACCTGCCCGCGGACCCGCCGCAGCCTTCCGACGACCAGTTGCTCCGCCTGGACAGCCAGGTCTGCTTCTCACTGCATGCCGCCTCGCGCGCCTTCGGCGGCGTCTACCGGGTGGTCCTCAAGGACCTCGGGCTCACCTATCCGCAGTACCTGGTCATGCTGGTGCTCTGGGAGCACGGCGAACTGCCGGTCAAGCAGATCGGCGAGTACCTGCGACTGGACTCCGGCACGCTCTCCCCGCTGCTCAAGCGGCTCGAGACGGCCGGACTGGTCCGCCGCGAGCGCAGCAGCGAGGACGAGCGGTCGGTCACCGTCCACCTCACGGACGCCGGAGTCGGGCTGCGCGCGCAGGCACTGCACGTGCCACGCCGGATCGCGGCCGCCACCGGTCTGCCGCTCACCGAGATCGCCGCCCTCCAGGCGATGCTGCGCCGCGCGACGGCCGCTCTCGACGCCGCGGACCTCGACACCGCCGCGCCGTAGCGGTCAGCTGCCAGGCCCGGCGGGCGACACCGTCGAGTGCGCGGCCCCGGCGGAGCTGTCCGGAGCCGCACCACTCGCCGCCCCACCGGTCAGTCGAGGTACGCCATGGCCAGGCGGCAGCGCGCGCCCGCGGCCGGGACCCGCTCCTCCTCCTCGGCCTCCGGTGCCGCCACCGCGATCCCGACCGGCCGCAGTTCGAGCCGCGCCGGCGCGGGTACCGCCGTCGGACGGCCGAGCACACTCCCCCTCGGCGATCCGTTGACGACGACGGCGAGTCGATTGCCCTCGATCATGGCGCTTCGCTTCCTTCCGGAGGTACCGGTTCCAACGGACCTGCTGCCCGCCCCTCCAGTGCAGCCCCACTCTGGCCGGTCCGCATCCGGCATTGACGTGTGGACTACGCGGATCCCGCCCACCTTGACGACACCTTGACGCCTCCGGCCCGGGAGCCTCGGCGGGGAGTCGGGCACACGAACGGGCACCGGGCTGCCCTAGAGTGTGCGCGATGGACACGCTCACGCCCCGGCACCCGGTGGCCGGTCGCCGCCGGTCGGCCGGAGTGCGGGCGTTGACCGTACTGGCGTTGCTGTTCGGGCTGCTCGCAATGCACGCGCTGGCCGATCCCGTTGACGCCGTGGCGCATCCGCAGGCGCACGAACGGCGGTCAGCGGCCCAGTTCGTCACCGCGGCACGGCGGGCCATGACAGATCGGGCCATGACACATCGGGCCACGACTCAGCCCGTCGTGGCGCAACGAACCACGGCGCAGCTCACCGGCAACGGTGACGGCCGGTGCGACTGCGACGGCCGTCATCAGGCGCACGCCGGGAGTGTCTGCCAGGCGTCCGGCCTCGGTTCAACGCCGGTGCTGCCGCCGCTCCGACCGTGCCTCGGCACCTCCGCCCACGGCCCGTCCCAGTCCCCGGCCGACGCGTCCGTCGGCCTCACCACCGGGCGCGGTCCGCCCTCCCTCGCCGCCCTCCAACTCCTGCGCATATAGGCCGAGCCCTCGCCGCACCCCGGGTGCGGCCACGCCCACGTCCTCATTCCTCCAGTACGCAGGAGCCTTTCGGCATGTCCGTTTCCACCCACGTTTCCACCCGCATGTTCCCCTCCCGCGCGTTCGCCCGCCGGATCGCCGTGACCGGTGCGGCCGGTCTCGCGACGCTCGCCCTCGCCGCCTGTTCCGGTGGCAGGTCCGGCTCGCACCAGGCCGGTTCGTCCACCGCACCGTCCGCGCCCGTCTCCGCGACCGCGCCGGCTGCCCCTCCGGCGGCTTCGGCCTCGGCGTCGGCCGGTGACCACAACGCCACCGACGTCTCCTTCGCGCAGGGGATGATCCCGCACCACCGCCAGGCGGTCGCGATGGCCGAACTGGCCGCGGAGCGTGCCTCGTCCGCACAGGTCAAGGAGTTGGCCGCGAAGATCAAGGGCGCCCAGGACCCGGAGATCACCATGATGAGCGGCTGGCTGACCGGCTGGGGCAACCCGGTGCCGGACGCCGGCGTGTCGGCCGCGATGCCGGGTATGGACCACTCCGCCGGTTCCGGCCACCCGATGCCCGGCATGATGGCCGACGACGAGATGGCGAAACTGAGGTCGGCGTCCGGCGCGGACTTCGACAAGGCGTTCCTCACCATGATGGTGACCCACCACCAGGGCGCCGTGACGATGGCCGCGGACGAGCTCGCCAAGGGCGCCTACCCTCCCGCCAGGACGCTGGCCGGATCGATCAGCACCGCACAGACGGCCGAGATCGCCGAGATGGAGAAGCTCCTCTCGGCGGGCTGAGCGGCAACGGCAGCAGGAGCAGCAGCGTGACGCGGTGGGGCACCGGCCCGGTTGACCGGTGCCCCACCGCGGGCATCCCCCTATCAGGCGCCGCCTCGCCCGGAGGAGTTCTGCCATGTCCGCCGTGACCGCAGTACTGCACGCCCTGTCGATCACCGGGTCGATGACCTGGGAGATCACCTGGGCGTTGATCCTCGGCTTCCTGCTGTCCGCCGTGGTTCAGGCCGTGGTGCGCAAGTCCACCGTCTCCGGGCTGATGGGCGACGACCGGCCGCGTACGCTGGCCGTCTCCGCGCTGCTCGGCACGGCCTCGTCCTCCTGCTCGTACGCGGCCGTGGCGCTGGCCCGTTCGCTCTTCCGCAAGGGGGCCGACTTCACGGCCGCGATGGCCTTCGAGATCGCCTCGACCAATCTGGTCGTCGAACTCGGCGTACTGCTCGTCCTGCTGATGGGATGGCAGTTCACGCTGGCTGAGTTCATCGGCGGGCCGGCCATGATCGTGCTGCTGGCGCTGCTGTTCCGGCTCTTCCTGCACACCAGGCTGCTCGACCGTGCCAGGGCGCAGGCCGACCGGGGCCTCGCCGGATCGATGGAGGGCCACGCCGCGATGGACATGTCGGTGTCCGGCCAGGGCCCGTTCTGGCGCCGGCTGCTCTCCCGGGAGGGCGTGACCGCCACCGCCCACGTCTTCGCGATGGAGTGGGCCGCGATCTGGAAGGACCTGGCCGGCGGGCTCCTGGTCGCCGGCGCCATCGCCGCCTGGGTGCCTGACTCCTTCTGGCAGGCACTCTTCCTGGACAGCCACCCGCTCGCGGCGAGGTTCTGGGGACCGCTGGTCGGCCCGCTGGTCGCGATGGCCTCGTTCGTCTGCTCGATCGGCAACGTGCCGCTGGCGGTGGTGCTCTGGAAGGGCGGCATCAGCTTCGGCGGGGTGGTCTCCTTCATCTTCGCCGACCTGCTGATCCTGCCGATCCTGAACATCTACCGGAAGTACTACGGCGTGCGGATGGCGCTCTTCCTGCTCGGCACCTTCTACGCCGCGATGGTGCTGGCGGGTTACACCGTGGAGCTCCTGTTCGGCGCACTGGGCATCATCCCGGACCACACGGCGGCCAGCGTTCCCATGGGCGGGGTCCGGTGGAACTACACGACCTGGCTGAACCTCGTCTTCCTTTTGCTCGCCGCCCTGTTGACGGTCCGCTTCGTCCGCACCGGGGGCCTCGCCATGCTGCGGATGATGGGCGGCGCGCCGGCCGACGCCCGCGACCACGAGCAGCACCGGTAGAGCACGATCCCGATCAAGCAATAGTTGCACCAAGACTCGGTAAATACTAATTTTCTATGCGCGGTCCGTGACACCCACCGCTGCCCGCCGATGTCTTGACCGCGAAAGAGGAGTGACGCTCTGTTGGGGAACCATCGCCGCCCTAAGCCCGCCGGCCGCGCCCGGATGACCATGCTGGCGGCGACGGCGGGAGCCGCCACCGTCCTTCCCGTGGCCTCGGCCGCCCATGCCGCGCCGAGCGGGAACATCGAGCAGGTCAAGGCCCAGGTGGACAAGCTCTACGAGGAAGCCGAGGTCGCGACCGAGAAGTTCAACAAGGCGGGCGAGCAGCAGCAACAGCTCCAGGCCGAGACGTCCAAGCTTCAGGACCGGCTCGCCGCACAGCAGGCGAGGATCAACGAACTGCAGTCCACCCTCGGTGCGGTGGCCGCCGACCAGTACCGCTCGGGCGGGGTGGACCCCTCGGTCCAGCTGATACTCAGCGCCTCCCCCGACGAGTACCTGCAGCGTGCCGGGCTCCAGGACCAGGCGAACGACCAGCAGGTGGCCGCGCTGCGCCTGGCCCGGCAGCTGCAGCTCTCGATGGACCAGACCCGCAACGAGACCGCCGCCAAGCTGGCCGAACTCGACCGTGCCCGGCAGGATCTGGCCGAGCGGAAGCAGGAGGCGAAGGCGAAGCTGGCCGAGGCCCAGTCCATACTCGGCGGCCTCGAGGCCGCCGACCGGGCCAAGGTCCTCGCCGACGGGAACGACCAGGCCGCCTCCCGCGGTTCGGGCCGCACCTCCCCCGGTGATCCGTCCGGTTCCACCGGTGGCGGTTCGTCCGTCGGTGGCGGCCCGTCGGGTTCCGTCGGCGGCTCGTACACCGGTCCGGCGAGCGGCCGGGCCAAGAGCGCGCTCGACTTCGCGTACGCACAGATCGGCAAGCCGTACCAGCCGGGCGGTGTGGGCCCGAGCTCCTTCGACTGCTCCGGGCTCACCCAGTCCGCCTGGCGTACGGCGGGAGTGTCCCTGCCCCGGACCACCTGGGACCAGTGGAACGCCGGCCACCATGTCTCGCAGTCCGACCTGCAACCCGGCGACCTGGTCTTCTACTTCCAGGACCTGCACCACGTCGGGATCTACGTGGGCGACGGCAAGGTGCTGCACGCCCCGCGGCTCGGGAAGAACGTCCAGATCGTCCCCATGAACGTCATGCCGTACATGGGCGCGATCCGCCCCTGACGCGGCATCCGGCAATCGCTGCCCGGGCTTCGATCGGTGCTCATCGAACGTTCGGACAACCGAGCTAAGCTGGCGCGGCGTTGACACATCGTCCCGCCCGCATACCGGTTTTTTTCGAACATCAAGGGGGGAATCGGATGACTGTTTTCAAACAGGTCATAAACCGAACAAGAGCACAGAAAAGGGCAACCTGGGCGCTGGCCGCCCTCACCGCGGCCGCCGCGCTGACGGGATCTCAGACGCTCCATCTGTCCTCGGCGTCGGCCTCCGGCACGGACGCCGCGGCCGGCCAGTCGGCCGACGGCGGCGGTCCGCGGGTCCTGCAGCAGCCGCCGGTCAAGCCGGCCACCCCGCCCGGGAGCACCGCTCCGGGAGCGGGCTCGAAGAGCACCGCCATCCTCCCGAACGGCGCTTCGCTGCCCGACACGGTCTACACCGCCTACCGCAAGGCGGAGGACGCCCTGGCCATCAGCTCGCCCGGTTGCCACCTCAAGTGGCAACTGCTCGCAGGCATCGGCCAGGTGGAGTCCGGGCAGGCCGACGGCGGCCAGGTGGACGCCAACGGCACCACTCTGACGCCGATCCTCGGCCCGGCCCTGGACGGCAACAACGGCTTCGCCGCGATTCCGTCCAGCGACGGCCGCTCCGGCTGGGACCGGGCCATCGGGCCGATGCAGTTCATCCCCTCCACCTGGTCGGTCTGGGGCACGGACGGCAACGGCGACGGCAAGGCCGACCCCAACAACGTCTTCGACGCCGCACTGACGGCCGGCCGCTACCTGTGCGCGGACGGCCGCGACCTGTCGGACTCCGGGCAGCTCGACCGGGCCATCCTCAGCTACAACTACTCGACGGACTACCTCAACACCGTCAAGAACTGGATGCTCCACTTCGAGAACGGCGCCACCGTCACCCCCGACCGGCCCGGCGATCCGTGGAGCATGCCGAAGCCGATCCCGGTGCCGCCCACCACCGGCGGCTGGTACCCGGCGCGCCCGACCTCGAGCCCGTCGGCCAGCCCGAGTCCGAGCAACAGCCCGTCCGGCACGCCGAGCCCGTCGGCAAGCCCGAGCGGCAGCGGCTCACCTTCGGCAAGCCCGAGCGGTAGCACCTCGCCGTCGCCTTCGGCCAGCCCGAGCCCGTCGACCTCGCCGAGTCCGTCGGCAAGCGGATCCGCCTCGCCGTCCGCGTCGCCGTCGCCTTCGGGCTCCACCTGCCCGAGCCCGAGCGGGTCACCCAGCCCGAGCGCGTCGCCGAGCCCGAGCGGCAGCGCCTCGCCGTCGCCTTCGGCCAGCCCGAGCCCGTCGACCTCGCCGAGTCCGTCGGCAAGCGGATCCGCCTCGCCGTCCGCGTCGCCGTCGCCTTCGGGCTCCACCTGCCCGAGCCCGAGCGGGTCACCCAGCCCGAGCGCGTCACCCGGCCCGAGCGGCAGCGCCTCGCCGTCGCTGACGCCCGCACCGTCCCCGGCGTCGAAGCACCACTGAGACTCGCGCCCCGTCTGAGCCCCCGGGAGTCCTCCCGGGGGCTCAGTGCTGTTCCCTCTGATCAGCCGTCTGCGGCGGCGCCCCGGCCGGCCGTCGCCAGGATGTCCGCCCCGGCGGGGTCGGCGGTCAGTGCCTGTTCGAAGCCGTCCTTCGGCAGCACGGTGTTCCCGGCGACGACCACGCCGGCCGGCGGGTCGCCGTAGCCCTCCGGCCGGTCATCCCAGAAGTTGCCGAGGAAGGCCACGTTCTCCAGCGGCGGCGTCACCCTGAGCACGATCGGCGTGTCCCCCCGGTAGACGACATTGCCCAGCACGGTCACCCAGGCGGCGCCGAAGTCGGTGTACAGGCCGAAGTTGTACGAAGTGACGGTGTCGCGGATCACATTGCCGCGCACCAGGGTGCCGCCGGCGTACGAGGAGCCCTGGCGCCCGTTGAGGTAGATGCCGCCACCGTCGGCGAGCACCGTCATGGTGCGGTGGATCAGGTTCCCGACGATCTGCACCCGGGCCGCCCGGTCACCGCCGACGAGGATGATGCCGCAGTAGGGCACGTCGTGGATCTCGTTGTGCGCCACGGTCGTGTCGCGGGCGTCCGCCACCCACACGGCGGGCGAGCCGTGGTACTCGCGGCCGATCCGGCGGATCAGGTTCCGCTCCACCCGGGTGCCGGTGCCGGCGGCCACGGCCACGCCGCTGCCCGAGACGTCCTCGATGACGTTGCCGAGGATCGCGTTGTCCTGCCCCGGTCCCGAGAAGCCGACCGCTCCGGCACCGAGCCGGGTGAACCTGTTGTCCGCCAGGGTGATCCGCACCCCGCCCGTGAACTCGACGTTGGCCGGCAGCATCGCCGGGCGCTCCGGTACCGCCAGCCGGGCGTTGCCCTCGGCGAGCTCGACCTGCCGCAACGGGCCGCCGTCGTAGTAGCCGTTGCCGTGGAAGTGCAGGAACCCGCCGGGTCCGCTAGGCCCGGTCCAGCCCGCGTCCGTGAAGGTGAGTCCGCGCAGGGTCACGTCGTGCAGCGGCCTCTCCTCGGTGCCCCGGCCGACGACCAGCCGCTCCAGCACCGGCGCCACGATCTCCGCCCGCGCCGGGTCCTCCCCGGGCAGCGGCAGGTAGTGGAGGACGTGGCGGCCGGGCACCGACCGGTCGAGGGCGAAGCTGCCCGGCTCGGTGAGGAAGCTCACGCTGTTCTCGGCGGAACTCGGCGCGCCGATGGTCGCCCACACCCCCGAGGAGCCCGCCCCGGGCGGGAGCTCACCGGTCCACTGCGCCCGGTAGAGCTCCCTGGCCCACCCGAACCCGGGCTGAGCCATGGTGATCGTGCTGGAGTCCGCGTCACCGCTGATCTCCGCCACCCGGCAGCGGGCCTCGGACCACGGATAGACACCGGTGAAGGCGAACTCGATGCTTCCCGGATCCCGCCAGCTCTGCGGAATCTCGCTGTCCGTGACGAAACCTGTCTCGGTTATCGTCACGGCCCCGGGAATACCAGGGCTGACCGAGGCTCGCGGAGCCGGGCGGCCGTCGACCTGGAGCTGCCTGGTCTCCAGCTCACCGACTTCGGCCCGCCAGACGCCCGCCTCGCCGGGCCGCCAGCCGGTGATCCGCCGGCCGCCGCTGATGACGGCCTCCTCCCGCTCGTCCGTCCCATGGCCGTGGGCCTGGTAGACGACCCGGTAGCCGTTCTCCCCCGAGTCGCCCTCCTCGGCACTCAGCACGAACGGCTCGGTCAGCACATGGGTCCCGGCCCGTAGGGAGACCACGAGATCCGACCCCATGGCTCCGGTGCGGGCCCGCACGGCCCGCTGCGCGGCGGGCAGCGTGGCGAACGGCCGATCGAAGGTACCGGGCCAGGAATCCCGACCCCAGGGCGCGACGTAGAGCTGGTTCTCAACCATGGGACAGCCTTCCCCAGAGGTGTTTATGGCATACACAGCGTGTACACCATAAACATCCGGCTAAGGTGGCTGTCAAGGACGAGGAGGGATGAGCATGACTGGCCAGAATCCGGCCCCGGAGAATCCAGCACCAAAGACTCCGGCCGCCGAGAACGCCGCGGCGGATCCGGACCGCACCGTCGAGTTGCTCTGGAGTGCCGGCGAGAGCCGGGACCGGGCGGGGCTCAGCCTGGACCGGATCGTGCGGGCCGCCGTGGAGATCGCCGACGCCGAAGGGCTCGCGGCACTGTCCATGCGCAGCGTCGCCGAGCGGCTGGGCTACACCACGATGTCGCTGTATCGACATGTCCCCGGCAAGGCGGAGCTGGTCGAGCTCATGCGGGACGCGGTGATCGCCGAGTCGGCTGTCCGGCAGGGCGAGGCCGGCGATGGCGAGGACGACGGCGACTGGCGGGCCGCTCTGGAGGCCTGGGCCCGGGCGCACTGGGCGATCCACCTGCGACACCCCTGGCTCGTCCACACCTCGGGCAGCCGACGGCTGCCGGGGCCGAACATCATGGCCGACTACGAGCACGGCCTGCGGATCGCCGAGCGGACGGGGCTGCGCGCCTCCGAGGTGATCTCGGTGGTCGCGCTGGTCGCGGGCTTCGTGCAGACCTCCGCCCGGCAGTTGCACGAGTTCCTCCGCGAGGAGCAAAACTCCGGCGTCTCGCACGAGCAGTGGTGGCGCGGCCAGGACGGCCTGATCGAGCACCTGGCGGCATACCCCACCCTCGGCAGGCTCTGGCAGGCCGGCGGCTTCGACCGGCCCGAGGACCCGTTCGACTTCGGGCTCGCCCGGACCCTCGACGGCGTCGAGCTGCTGGTCCAGGGCCGCCGTAGCGAAAAGAGTGACGAAAACGGTGCTCCGGCACCGGACCGCCCGCCCGCCGGTCACTGCACGGTCTGCGGCACCCCACTCGAAGGGACCACCCGGGGCCGCCCGCGCGACTACTGCTCCCGGGCCTGCCGTCAACGTGCCTACCGCCGCCGACAGGCGACCAGCTAGGGCCGCCCGAGGGGCGCGCAGACCTGCTGCCGCCGTATGCACGAGCGGAGCACCGTCGTGGCGGGGGGGGTCGCCCGGTGGCTGGAGAAACACCGCAGGGGCGCGGGGACCCGCGCGGACCGGCCCTCCCCGGAGGTCCTTGGTCTCGCGCGCGGGTCCCCGCGCCCCTGGTGCTACTCGGTTGTCAGCCGGCGACCGGCGCGGCCTCGTCGGCCGTGGCCGGGGCAGCGGCCGACTCGGCGGCCATCTCCTCGCGCACCTCGGCGAGCGACGGGTTCTGCCAGGAGCTGCGGACGCCCCAGTAGTAGAAGGCCAGACCGATCGCGGCGACGATCAGCAGGTCCCAGCCCTCGGGCAGGTAGCCGTGGCCACCGTAGTCCGCGCTGCCCGCCCAGGAGACACCCGCCATCACCAGCAGGTAGCCGACCATCCAGCAGCCTGCCAGCAGGTGCGGCTTGAGCACGGCCCACGGCTTGCGCAGCTCGTACCAGGCCCAGATCGGCAGGCCGGCGGCCATCAGCACGATGACCTTGCCGGTGAGCGGCCACTTGGCCCAGTACAGCACCAGCGAACCGAAGACCATGGCCACCGGCGCGATGATCGGCATGGCCTTCAGCTTGACCGGACGCGGCAGCTCCGGCGCCAGGCGGCGCAGCGACATCACGGCGACCGGGCCGGTGATGTACGAGATCACGGTGGCCACCGAGACGATCGAGGCGAGCGAGCCCCAGCCGCGGAAGACCGCGAGGAACAGGAAGGCGATGAACAGGTTGAGCAGCAGCGCCGGGCGCGGGATTCCGGTCTTGGGGTCGACCCGGCCGAAGATCGACGGCAGGTGGCCGTTCTCCTGGACACCGTGGATCATGCGCGAGGTGGTGGCGGCGTAGATCATGCCGGTACCGCTCGGCGAGATGAAGGCGTCCGCGTACAGCACCATGGCCAGCCAGTTCAGGCCCCAGGCCAGCGCCAGGTCGGCGAGCGGGGACTTGTAGTTGATGCTGCCCCAACCGTGCGCGAGGTCTCCGGAGGGAACGGCCAGCAGGAAGGCGAGCTGCAGGGCGATGTAGATCACCAGGGCGATCAGGATCGAGGTGATCACGGCCTTGGGCAGCGACTTGCCCGGGTTGCGGGCCTCGCCGGCCAGGTTCAGCGGGGACTGGAAGCCGTTGTAGGCCCAGACGATGCCGGAGGTGGCGACCGCCGTGAACACCGCGCTCCAGCCGTTGGGGGCGAAGCCGCCGTGGTCCTGGAGGTTGTGGGTGTCGAAGTGCGACATCAGCAGGGCGCCCGCGGTGAGGGCGGGCACGACCACCTTGAAGACGGTGATCGCCGTGTTGGTCTTGGCGAAGAGCGAGATCGCGAACCAGTTCAGGACGAAGTACACGATCAGCAGCACGCTGGCCAGGGCCACGCCGCTGCCGGTGAGCTCCTGCCCGTCGTACAGGGCCTTGGCCCAGCCGAAGCTCCAGGAACTCATGTACTGCACGGAGGCGGTCGCCTCACCCGGGATGACCGAGACGATGGCGATCCAGTTCGCCCAGGCGGCCAGGTAACCGGCCAGCGAACCGTGCGAGTACTGGCCGTAGCGGACCATGCCGCCGGCCTTCGGGAACATCGATCCGAGCTCGCTGTAGGTGAGAGCGATCACAAGTGCGACCGCCGCACCGATCACCCAGGCCAGCGTCGCGGCCGGACCGGCCAGCTTGGCGGCTCGCGCGGCACCGAACAGCCACCCGGAACCGATGATCGAGCCGAGGCCGACCGCGGTCAGGCTGATGGTTCCGAGTGAGCGGCGGTAGTTCTGGTCTGACCGCTTTGTTGGCTCAGGCGCGCTCAATGTGTCGCCCCTTCGGGTTGGTCGCCAGGGCCTCCGGATGAGGCTCCTGTCCTGATCGGCACCGGCCACGAAGTGACTTCAAAACCACGGCCAGGCAATGCGTCGCAGACTAAGCGACCAACTCGGACGAAATGCTCATACAAAGCTCAAATCGTTCGATCGTTGCCATCTTGTGTCCGATAGCCGGTTGCCTGGTTCACGCGAAATCTGCGTAGGTCGCAGGCATCTGCCCAGTGAACCATGACAGCCGTGGGCGCTGCGGACCAGTCGATGATCCACCGGGGACCCCCACAGTCCGGACAACCACCATGCGTAGCGCAGCTGTTGCCATTGGTAGCGCCCGGCCGCGATCGCGGTCGTGGGTGGGGCGCTCGCAATCGGCTGACTAGCTCGACAGTGACGTTGCCCGCCAGTCCCGCAGCCAGCGAGCCGACGGCCAGCGCGGCCCAGCCGATGCTGAACAGCCCGCGGGCTCCGAAGAAGTCGGAGAGGCGGCCGCCGAGCAGCAGTGAGCCGTCGAAGGCGACCACGTAGGCATTGAAGACCCAGGACGGGTTCTCCTGGGTGAAGCCGAGGTCGCCCTGCATCTTGGGCAGCGCGACACCAGTGATCGACGTGTCCATGATGACCATGAGCTGGGCCGCCGCGATCAGCCAGAGGACCTTCCCGCGGCTCCGGTTGGGCGAGTTACCGGATGCGAGCACCAGGTCTACGTACCGGTCGGCGGTATATCGGCGAGAGGAACATGGCGCCGCCCAACCGAGAGGGACATGGCCGGGAACGGTGATTGATCGAGCGGGGCTTGAGGTCGGAGCAAACCCCCGGGGGGTACTTGCCCGTGGATACCCTGGGGGGGTACCGTCTACACCACCAAGACGAACAGACGGGAGGTCATGGCATGGCCGGGTACATCGACTCCAAGAGCGAGATCACCAAGCGGCCGCGCCGCATCGAGGGCCAGGTACGCGGCCTCCAGCGGATGGTCGAGTCCGACACCTACTGCATCGACATCCTGACCCAGGTCTCGGCGCGCACCAAGGCACTGCAGGCGATCGCCCCGGGGCTGCTCGACGAGCACATGAGCCACTGCCTGGTGACGGCGGCCGGGGTGGGCGGCGCGGAGGCGGACGCCAAGCTCCAGGAGGCCTCCGCCGCCATCGCACGACTGCTGCACTCCTGAGCTTCCGCCACCGGTACGCCGCTCCACCGTCCGCCCCGAAGGAGAGATCCGTTGAACACCCCGACCAAGCTCGCCGGCTTCGCCCTGGTCCTGGCGGTCGCCCTGGGCGGAGCGGCCGGCATCGGCCACGCCGTCGGCCCGATCGGCGCCCCGGCCCGGATGCACCACGGCACCGCCGCCTCCGGTGCCGGGCACGGAGACCACACCACCGACTCGAACACCGCGACCGAGGAGACCCCTGGAGGACTGATGGTCACGCAGCACGGCTACACCCTGGAGGCCGCCACAGACACCCTGACCGCCGGGCAGCCACAGACGCTCTCGTTCGTCGTCCGCGGCCCCGACGGCAAGCCGGTCACCGACTACACCGCCACCCACGAGAAGGACCTCCACCTCATCGTGGTCCGCCGCGACCTGGCTTCCTTCCAGCACCTGCACCCGACCCGGGACGCGGCCGGTACCTGGAGCATCCCGCTGACCCTGCCGAGCGCCGGCGAGTACCGGATGTTCACCGACTTCGCCCCGGCCGGCGGCCAGGGCCTGACCCTCGGCACCGACCTCTTCGCCGCCGGCGAGTTCACCCCGCAGCCGCTCCCGGCCCCCGTCGCCTCCGTCAAGACCGACGGATACTCCGTCAACCTGGAGGGCAGGCTGGAGGCCGGGAAGACCTCCAGGCTGACCCTCACCGTCAGCAAGGACGGCAAGCCGGTCACCGATCTGCAGCCCTACCTCGCCGCCTACGGGCACCTGGTGGCGCTGCGCGCGGGCGACCTCGCCTACCTGCACGTGCACCCGGACGGCATGCCCGGTGACGGCCGCACCCCCGCAGGCCCCGGCATCACCTTCTACGCCACCGTGCCGAGCGCCGGCGACTACCGGCTCTTCCTGGACTTCAAGCACGGCGACACCGTGCACACCGCCGCCTTCACCGCGCACGCCGAACCCGGCACCGGCCCGGCCGAGGCCGGCGACGAGCACGGCGGCCACGACGGCCACCAGCACTGACCGCGCTCCCGGCCGACACCCCCCGCCCGTACCCAGAACGCGCCCGACCGCAGTACCCCCGAGGAGGGGTGATGAGCTCCGCAACCCAAGACAGGACCCTGCCCGCCGGCAGTGCGCAGATCGAGCTTGAGATCGGCGGCATGACCTGCGCCTCCTGCGCCGCCCGGATCGAGAAGCGGCTGAACAAGATGGCGGGCGTCACCGCCACCGTCAACTACGCCACCGAGAAGGCCAAGGTCACCTTCCTGGAGTCGATCGAGCCGCTGGCCCTGGTCGCCGAGGTGGAGAAGGCCGGCTACACCGCCGCACTTCCCGCGCCCCCGGCCGCCGAGCAGCCGCAGGAAGCGGACGAGAGCGCGCCCTCGGCAGCAGACGAGCGGGTACGGGCGCTGCGGCAGCGGCTGCTGATCTCGGCCGCACTGACCGTCCCGGTGATCGCGATGGCAATGGTCCCGGCGATCCAGTTCACCTTCTGGCAGTGGCTCTCGCTCACCCTGGCCGCCCCGGTCGTCGCGTACGGGGCCTGGCCCTTCCACCGCGCCGCCTGGACCAACCTGCGGCACGGCGCGGCGACCATGGACACCCTGATCTCGGTCGGCACGCTGGCCGCCCTGGGCTGGTCGCTGTACGCACTGTTCTGGGGCACCGCCGGCACACCGGGCATGACGCACCCGTTCGAGCTCACCATCGGGCGCAGCGACGGCTCGGGCAACATCTACCTGGAGGCCGCCGCCGGCGTCACCACTTTCATCCTGGCCGGCCGCTACTTCGAGGTCCGTTCCAAGCGACGGGCCGGATCGGCGCTGAAGGCGCTGCTGGAGCTCGGCTCCAAGGACGTCGCGGTGGTCCGGGACGGCCGTGAGCAGCGCGTCCCGATCGGACAGCTGGCCGTCGGTGACGTCTTCGTGGTCCGTCCCGGTGAGAAGGTGGCCACCGACGGTGTGATCGTCGAGGGCACCTCGGCGATCGACGCCAGCATGCTGACCGGCGAGTCCGTCCCGGTCGAGGTCTCCCCCGGCGACGCCGTGGTGGGTGCGACGGTCAACGCCGGCGGACGGCTGACGGTCCGTGCCACCAGAGTCGGCGCGGACACCCAACTCGCCCAGATGGCAAGGCTGGTGGAGGACGCGCAGAACGGCAAGGCCGAGGTGCAGCGGTTGGCCGACAAGGTCTCCGGGATCTTCGTACCCGTGGTCATCACCCTGGCCGTCGCCACCCTCGGCTTCTGGCTGGGCACCGGCGCGGGCATCAGCTCGGCGTTCACGGCGGCCGTCGCGGTGCTGATCATCGCCTGCCCCTGCGCCCTGGGCCTGGCCACTCCGACCGCTCTGATGGTCGGTACCGGGCGCGGCGCCCAGCTCGGCATCCTGATCAAGGGCCCCGAGGTGCTGGAGTCCACCACCGGCGTGGACACCGTGGTGCTGGACAAGACCGGCACGGTGACCACCGGTCAGATGACCCTGGTCGAGGTCGTCCCGGCCGAGGGTGAGGACAGCGAGCGGATCCTGCGCCTGGCCGGCGCCCTGGAGGACGCCTCCGAGCACCCGATCGCCCAGGCGATCGTCAAGGGCGCCGTCCAGCGGGTCGGCACCCTGCCGCGGGTCGAGGACTTCGCCAACATCGAGGGCCTGGGCGTGCAGGGTGTGGTGGCCGGTGACGGCACCAGCCACGCCGTCCTGGTCGGCCGCACCCGCCTGCTGGAGGAGTGGAGCCAGCACCTGGCTCCCGAGCTGGAGCGAGCCAGGACGGAGGCCGAGGCCAAGGGCCGCACAGCCGTCGCGGTCGGCTGGGACGGCAAGGCACGCGGGATCGTGGTGGTGGCCGACGCGGTCAAGCCGACCTCGGCCGCCGCCGTCCGCCAACTGCGCGCGCTGGGACTGCGCCCGGTGCTGCTCACCGGCGACAACGCCTCGGCTGCCCGCGCGGTGGCCGACGAGGTCGGCATCGAGGAGGTCATCGCCGAGGTGATGCCCGCCGACAAGGTGGACGTGGTCAAGCGCCTCCAGGGCGAGGGCCGCAAGGTGGCCATGGTCGGAGACGGCGTCAACGACGCGGCCGCGCTCGCCCAGGCCGACCTCGGGCTGGCCATGGGCACCGGCACGGACGCCGCGATCGAGGCGGCCGACCTGACCCTGGTCCGCGGTGACCTGCGGATCGCGGCGGACGCCATCCGCCTCGCCCGGCGCACCCTGGCCACCATCAAGAGCAACCTGTTCTGGGCCTTCGCCTACAACGTGGCCGCGCTGCCGCTGGCCGCCGCCGGACTGCTCAACCCGATGATCGCCGGCGCGGCGATGGCCTTCTCCTCGGTCTTCGTGGTCTCCAACAGCCTCCGGCTGCGCCGCTTCGACGCCCTGCCCGACAACCGCACCGCCGAGCCGACCGCCTGACGGACCGCCACCGTCGACCGCCCCCGTGAGGCCGCCCGACCGCCCGGTCCGGCGGCCTCACGGCATTCGCCCGGGCCGGCGGCGAAATCGTCGGTGTCGCCGCCGGCGGAATCACCACCGTCGGATCCGGCGAGATCTACACCCTCCGCACCGCCCCCGGACACAGCGGGAAGGGCATCGCCACCGCGCTGATCGGTGCCGCGACGGCGCAGCAGCGGGCTCGCGTCGCCACCGAACAGTGGGTCGGGGTGTACGGCCCTGAGGACCCGGCCTTCGAGTTCTTCACCAGGCACGGCTTCACCCCTGCCCCCCCCGGCCGGCACCCCGCCGACCACGGCCGCTCCCCGCCTCGCTCCGCATCCGCCGCGCCCTCTGAGAACCGCGACGCTCGCCGGGCAGCGCCCGAAGCGTGGGGCTCTGCACCAACGGCAACCTGACCGCGCGCATCCGCAGCGGGCAGCACCCGGGGCGCGAGGCTCTGCCAGATCGACCGCGTACGCGACCGGCCGGGCGCCCTGGTGGAGCGTCACTTCATGACGGGTGCGCTCATCCACATGTGGTTCTCGCAGACGGCGATCGCCATCCGCTTACCGTGCGCGTCCGTCATCCTGAGCCCGAGACCGACCTCGTGCGGTGCGGCGTGCGGCGCAAGCACCTGCCCCTGGGCGAGGTCGTCCGACGGGAAGTAGCAGATGCCGCCGGTGCCCGGCACCTCGCTGTAGTGCAGGTCGACGACCGCGGAATGCCCCGGCGCCAGCACCAGCCGGGCAGGCGCCGTCCTGGCCGCGACCGCAACCACCTCGAGCCCCTTGCCGACGTGCACCCGGAACCACGGATATCCGTCGAAGGCACACGCCGCACCGCCGCCGTTCTGCGCGGTCAGCCGCGCCACGGCCGGGTCCCCGGATGCCGCCTGTGCGTGTTCCAGGTGCACCAGGGTCCAACGCAGTTGCCTGGACTGGCAGTTGCCCGCCGCCTTGTCCGACGCCGGCAGCGCGGCCGTCCCCGACGGGACCGGTCCGTTCGCCGTCGCGGAGAGCGAGGTCACCGGTGACGCCGAGTCGGACGCCGCCAGCGGGCTCGCCGGTACGGCGCTGCCCGAGGGCGCAGCCGTACTCGCGGAGGCGTTCGGCGCCGCGCTCACCGTGTCGGAGGCCGACGGCACGCCGGAGCCGGAGGCCCGGGCACCCGGGGAGGAGGTATGACCGGCCGCCGAGGCGGTCGACGTGGCCCCCGCCGCCTCGCCGTCCCCCTCCGGCCCACAGGCACTCACCGACAGGACCAGTCCCGCCGCGACCGCCGCACCGGCCATCAGCCGTCTGTTCATCCAAGCCTCCCCCATAGTCGTATCGGGTGATGACCTCGCCTTCGCCACCGCCCTCACCCTCCGGACCGTGAGTTCTGTGAGCCTAGAGGACCCGACGGACACTACACCGGGATACCTCCGTCTCCTGCGGGAGGCAGGCCGAGCGAACCGGAACTCGCATGACAGCACCGCGTGCGCCGGGCCGGGATCCGCCCGACCTGGCGCACGCGGTACTCGCCTTCTGCTCTCCGCGTCCGCTTCTCTACCTGCTTCCTTCCGGCGCCTGTGCCCGCTGCCTCCACTCGCTCCGTTCCGGTCCGGCCCCGCCTCCCCGGGGACAGCCCCGGTCAGTCCCGGGTGGCCCGGCGGAGTACCAGCAGCATCGCGCCGACCGTCGCGAGCAGCGCGGAGAGCAGCATCATCGGGGTCTGCACCGAACCCGAGTGGGCCAGCTCACCGTGGTGGTGGTGCTCCTTGCCCCCCTCGTGGTGGTGGCCCTCCTCACCTTCCTCGTGGTGGTGGCCGCCCCGGCTGGGCTTGTGGCCCTCCTTGCCGTGCTCCACGACCAGGGCCTTGGCGCCCTCCTGCTCCTGTTCCTGCTTGACCGTGTTGTCGTTCGTGATCGAGACCTTGATGGTCTGGTTGCCCTGGGTCTGACTGGACGTCTGAATGGGGTTGTTGGCCTGGGTGGGGCTGGAGGTGGCACTGCCGGTGCCGTCCTGGGTGGGGTTCGAGGTGGCACTGCCGGTGCCGTCCTGGATGGGGTTGGCCGTCTGGTTGGACGTCTGGTCAGCGTTCGTCGACTGGTCCTGCTGCTGCTGTTGTTGCTGCTGCTGGTCCTGCCCTTGGTCCTTGCCGTGCTCGCGACCCTTGCCGTGCGCCTTGCCGTGCTCCTTGCCGCGCTCGCGACCCTTGCTGCGCTCCCCACCATTGCCATGGTCCTCGTGGCGCTCCCCACCATTGCCATGGTCCTCGTGGCGCTCCCCACCATTGCCATGGTCCTCGTCGCGCTCCCCACCCTTGCCATGGTCCTCGTGGCGCTCCCCACCCTTGCCATGGTCCTCGTCGCGCTCCCCACCATTGCCATGGTCCTCGTCGCGCTCCCCACCATTGCCATGGTCCTCGTCGCGCTCCCCACCATTGCCATGGTCCTCGTCGCGCTCCCCACCCTTGCCATGGTCCTCGTCGCGCTCCCCACCCTTGCCATGGTCCTCGTCGCGCTCCCCACCCTTGCCATGGTCCTCGTCGCGCTCCTCGCAGCGCTCGTCGCAATGGCTACCCCGCGGGGTTACCCACGCGAGGCCGGGCAGCTCCGCCGGTCCGGCCGTCCGGTGGCGGTTCTCCCACTCCGGCGCACCCTCGAATTCCTGCGACTCGATGCCGTCGGCGCCTTCGTCGGCCTGCGCAGCACCCTCTTCGGGAGGTGCCATTTCGGGGCTGACACTGTCCTCCGTTCCTGCCTGGCCGAGAAGCGCGTCCACCCAGGGGGAATTGCTCGTCCCCATGTCGCCGGGCATGACGTCCGAGGTCCAGTCGGAGTGCGCGTGCGCTGGGCTGCCTCCCAGCACTACCAGGGCGAACGAGGTCAGTCCCGACACGACGAGACCGGCTGCGCGGGTCTTCATGATGCTCCCAATGTGATCGGCAAAGCGGATTCTCTGTCTACAACAAGGGCCGATTTATCCAGCGCATACACACAGCACGATCAAAATATCGATGTGGTTATTAACCCGAACGGCCTTGCGTAGCGCCGCATCGCGATACCCAAAGGGAGCATTTCTTCGTTTATATGACTGCATATATTCGAATCTCAGTCCGGATCGAGCCGTGGCATCCACCCGCCAACACGTGGCCCCCGCACCCATCACTGGCTCGGGTCCGGCTCCGCGGCCGAGACTGGCGGACGACCCCGGGTGCTCTCGTGGCACCGGCCGTCCCCGGCGGGGCACCTGCGCGCACTCCGGAGGAGCCATGGCCATCCGCAGCCTGTCCGGGCCCGCCCCGCTCGCGTCCCCTCGACCCCCCTCACGACATCCGCCGGCCGGCCGGCATCCGTTGGACCCCGGGGGTGGAGTCGATGGCGCCTCCCACCCCGCACACCACCTGGCTGCAGGACTTCCTGCTCAACCCGCACGCCGCGGACATCGTCGGCTATCTGAGAGCGGCCCGCCGCACCGGCGGCCCGGTCCTCGATCTGGGCGCCGTATGAAGGGCAGTCGCCCCTGACGAACTTCCCGTACAGCGCGCGCTCGCACGGTCCGCAGTACGGCAGCACCCGGGTGCGCGCCACCAGGACGCCGTCGGCGTGGAGCCAGCGGAGCAGCGAGGTCACGAAGGGGGGCGGTGGTCCTCGTCCCGGCCGGGCCGGACCAGTCGGTCGAACTCGACACCGGCCCGGTGCCGAGCACGGAGGAACTCCCCCTGCCCGACACCTACTTCGCGCGCGGCTTCGCGCGGACGTGCATCCGCTCGCCCTGCGGCCCGAACAGGCTGAGGATCTCCACCGGTCCCTCCCCCGTACTGCCGAACCAGTGCGGCAACCGGGTGTCGAACTCGGCGGCCTCCCCCGGCTTGAGCACTATGTCGTGCTCGGCGAGCACCAGCCGCAGTCTGCCGCTGAGCACGTACAGCCACTCGTGGCCCTCGTGCGTCCGGGGCTCCGGCTTGCTGCGACTGGTGCCGACGACCATCTTGAACGCCTGCGGTCCGCCGGGCTGCCGGGTCAGCGGGATCACCGTCGAGTCGCCGCGCTCCACCGGCTTCAGCCGCACCCGCGGGTCGCCGACCGGTGGCGCGTCGACCAACTCGTCCAGCGGGACCTGGTAGGCCTGCGCGATCGGCAGCAGCAGCTCCAGGCTCGGTCTGCGCTGTCCCGACTCCAGTCGGGAGAGCGTACTGACCGAGATCCCGGTGGTCTCGGACAGCGTGGCGAGCGTGCACCCGCGCTGTTGGCGGATGCTCCTGAGCCTGGGCCCGACGGCGGCGAGTACATCTTCCATCCCCCTATTGCAGAAATGGCAACATGGTTTGTCAACTGAGAGCGCCCGGACGCATGGTCGGCGGCAGGAGGTGTCCAACCATGCACGTGGAACTGGCCGTCGGCGGTGGCGTCGGCAGACCGGATGCCGCGCCGCTGCCGTCCCGGGCCCGCCGTCGGACCGCGGCCGCCGGGGCGGCGGCCGTGCGTGCGTTGAACCCGGACCCCATCGACGGAGAACTGGCCGGCGCACTGCCGGACGAACTGCTGGAGCTGGTGTGACGAACGACTTCGACTGGGCCGCGATGGCTGATCTGCTGGAGGTGGAGGGTGAGACGCACAGCCCCTATGTGCGCCAGGCCTTCGAGGAGTTGCGGCAGCTGACCGACTTCAGTCCGCGCCGGATCCTGGACGTGGGCAGTGGTCCGGGTGTCGCGGCCTGCTGCCTGGCCGCCCTCTTCCCGCAGGCCGAGGTCGCGGCGGTGGACGGGACGCCGGAGCTACTGGCCCGCGCGCAGGAGCGGGCCGGGCGACTGGGCGTCCGGCTGCGCACCAGACTGGCTGAATTCCCCTCGGACCTGGGCGAGTTGGGCCCGGCCGACCTGGTGTGGTCGGGCCAGGTGGTGCACCATGTCGGCGACCAGCAGGACGCGCTCGACCAACTGGCCGGCCTGCTGCGCCCGGGCGGCGCGCTGGCCATCGTCGAGGGCGGTCTGCCGGCCCGCTGGCTGCCGCGCGACCTGGGCTTCGGACGTCCCGGGCTGCAGGAGCGGCTGGACGTCGCGACGGCCGACCGGTTCGCCCGGATGCGGGCCGAACTGCCCGGCACGGTCACGGTGGTCGAGGACTGGCCCGGCATGCTGCGGGCCGCCCGGCTCACCGAGGTGCGCAGCCGCACGTTCCTGGTGGACCACCCCGCGCCGCTCGCCGAGGGTCCGCGGCGGTCGGTGCGACGGCTGCTGGAACGGCAGCGTGCGACGCTGGACGGGGCACTGGACAGCGAGGACCTGGCGGTGCTGGACCGGCTGCTCGACCCTGCCGACCCGGCGGGTGTCGACCGGCGGTCCGACCTGTTCCTGCTGACCGCGAAGACCGTGCACTTCGGCCGTCGGCCCCGCGCGTGAGAGAGATCCAGCAAGGGAGCATCCGATGCCCGAGAACCTCCTCACCGAAGACGTCGCCCAGGTCGCAGGTTCCTGCTGCGGCGGCGGCTCGTGCAGCACCGCCCCCGTCGCCGAGGCCGGCACCCGGGCGGTCTACGTCGTCAAGGGCATGACCTGCGGACACTGCGCCGGTTCCGTCACTGCGGAGCTGAAGAGGATCGCGGGCGTCACCGCTGTCGCCGTCGACCTCGCCACCGGCGACGTCACCGTCGACAGCGAGCAGCCGCTGGACCGCGCAGCCGTCGCCGAGGCCATCGACGAGGCCGGGTACGAGCTGGTCTGACCCGCCGGCCACCGAAGCCCCGGGGGTGGCGCGCCGTCGACCCGCGGCGCACCACCCCCGGGCCACCCTCGCCCGCTGGTCCGCGAAGCGCCCCGGATCGGACGTGGACGCGCTAAGCGAGCACCGGCCCGCGGCGCCGACGACGACACCCGGGGCCGGCTCGGCACAGCCGAGGAGCACCGCCTTCGCCCTCGGCCAGTGCCTGGGCCCGCTGCTGGCGGGCACGCTCTCCGGCGGCCCGAGCGGGACCGCCGCCGGGCTGGCGATCGGCGCGGTACTCCTGGCGCCGGCCGCCGCCGCCGCGCTCGCCCAGCAGGCCCGAACCGTCCCGGCAGTCCCGGCCGGATCCGTTTCCACGGATACCGCCCCCGGGTAAAGTAGGCTGGCCGGTGGCGTGGCACACGCCCGTCAGACGGCCGCCGCGAGTGACACACCGGCAGATCCGGCCGGCATCGCCGATGGAGGTGTCCGCCCGGCAGGGCGGGAGCCGAGCACTTCAGGGAACCGGAGTAGGCCCATGGTCGAGCACAGCTACAGCAACCACAAGGACGACGTCCTCAAGAGACTGCGCCGCATCGAGGGCCAGATCCGCGGCCTCCAGCGGATGGTCGAGCAGGACACCTACTGCATCGACGTCCTCACCCAGGTCTCCGCGAGCACCCGCGCGCTCCAGTCCTTCGCGCTGCAGATGCTGGAGGAGCACCTCGCGCACTGCGTGAGCAACGCCGTCAGCGCCGGCGGCGACGAGGCCGCGCTCAAGCTCAAGGAAGCCAACGCCGCGATCGCCCGGCTGGTCCGCTCCTGATCTCCGCACCGGAGCCCGCCGCGGCCTTGGCTTGGCCCTGAACCCCACCAAGAAACGATCTTGGTGGGGTTCAAGGCCAAACTGAACCAGAACCGACGTGGCAGGGCCGACTCCGCCGCCCGCGCTCTTCGTTCCGCGGCGGGATCCGCGGAACGAAGACCTCCGGGATTCGGTGGTCCGCGCCACGGGGCCGGATGCCGTCCGCTTCGGCGCAGCCTGCCCCGGCAGCTTCCGTGGTCTGCCCAGGCTCACTGCCGGGGCAGGCTGCTTTCACCGCTCGCCGCCCCGGCGAACTCCCGCCCCGCTCACCCGGTGAACTCCCGCTCCACTCTTCGCCGTTGCCCCCGTCCGCGGCCTCTCGCCGATCCTGCCGGCGGCGTCCCCTGCCGCCGCGAACCGTGCGAGGCGGCCGGGTCACGGACTCCGCGCGTACTGAAGTGATCTTCAGCTTGCTTCAGGCTGGCTTCAGGCTTCCGGAGTGATGCTGAGCCGCACCGCCGGACGGAGGTTTCCGGCGCAGTGTCCCGCGCGAGGAGCCCTGGATGCCTCAGCCCCACACCCCGAAGCCATCGAAGAGCGGAGCCATGGGCACCGCAGCGACGGCCGAGGCCGAGGTCCGCCATCTGGCGGTGGTCGGTGGCCGTCGGGCTCCGCGGACGGACCGTACGCCGCCCCGCCGGGTCACGGTGGTGTCCGCGAGCATCGGCGCCGGCCACGACGGCGCGGCCCGCGAACTGGTGCGCCGCCTACGGCAGTTCGGACTCACCGTGGA